>CAMLHQ010000009.1 GCA_946479785.1 uncultured Nitrospira sp. | reverse complement strand
AGCATCGCCCTTTTAAGGCGAGGGCCCTGGGTTCGAGTCCCAGGCGGCTCACCACATTTTCCAGTATTTAGCCTCGCCAATTGCGACGGCACTCTGTTCACTGGACATTTCATTGGACATGTTGAACGCCAGACCCAGCCGAGTCACAGCTTCTCGGATTCGGTGACCAGTTAGCGAAAGCCGGTGTTCGACTGCAAAGCTGCTGTACGATGCTCGATCCAAGAAGTAAGCAGGAAGAGTAGCGGCGAAGCAGAACTCGATGGCATTTATGTAGGAAAAGGAAGTCGACCATGAACTGGATGCGTATTGGAGTGGTGATCGTGAG
Source organism: uncultured Nitrospira sp. (assembly GCA_946479785.1). The sequence goes on along the minus strand of CAMLHQ010000009.1, from coordinate 56,829 downwards.
GCTGGGCATACTAGTTACTGTGGGGTGTGCAAGTCACCCTCCGTTCCCACAGACTTCCTTAACAGGAGAATTGTTCGAAGTGCAGATTGGTGAGTCTCTCTCACCTCAGGTGATAACAGCCAAGAGCGGCGACGAAGTGCGGTGGATCAATACGAGAAGCGGTCCCGTGGACATCTCGTTTGCGAACTCTCTGGATGGTGTCGTCTCCTGTCAAAAGGGGTTTGTGTCTACCGGTTGGGGGTATCTGTTCGGAGCATCGGAAATCAATTTTCTCGTGATCGCGACGGTGCACAGTAAGGACTCTGCGAGTCTCTGTTTTTCCACTCCAGGCACATACTCCTACACCATCCGAATGGATAAAACAGCCAAGGGGCAAGCAATGAAAATAGCTGGAACGGTCACGATTGAGTAGTTGAAGTTACATGATGATAAAGGCCGCCCGTCTCTCAAAAACGTCAAAGGTTTTCCAGTAGAGGACCGTGCTCGATCAGGTGAGGGGAGATTCGTTCCGATAAGCATTTTGTCAGCATCGTACCTAGGAGTCTCCCTAGAATAGCTCTTGACGGAGGTATCCTGACAAACTAAACTAAATGGTGGTATTTAAAGGGGCTAGCATGGCTGAACTATTGAATATTAACCAAGCCACACGCTCGTCGAAATCCGCCCAAAAGGATCCTCTCCCCATTACCGTGCATCTGGCAGCCGGATTGGAAAAAATAGGATTGGCCATGAAGAGTCGGACCTGGCGGCGGGAAGGGCAGGCTGGGCTCGGTCCTCTACAACGACAGGTCTTGACGCTGCTTCGTGGCAAACCTGACCACAGTGCGCAGGTGTCTGCGATTGCCCAAGAATTGGTAGTGCGCCTGCCGACCGCTTCTGAGGCCGTGGCGACGCTCGAACGGAAACGATTAGTCAAACGGCATCGTTCGCACCGGGACGGCCGCATCGTGACGGTCGAACTCACAGCACGTGGCGCCCGTGCTTGTGCGCCGACGGTGGGCATGCCCAATCAATTGGCAGCGGCGACCGGTGCGCTCACGTCAACCGAGCAGGTGGCCTTCTTGAAGGGTCTGATGAAGGTCATTCGGACGCTGCAGGAGCAGGGAGAGATTTCGGTGGCGCGGATGTGCGCGTCCTGCCGATATTTCCGCCCGTACCAGCATGATGATGCGGCACAACCTCACCATTGCGATTACGTGAACGCGCCGTTCGGTGAGCAAGCCTTGCGCTTAGAATGTGCGGAGTACGAACCAGCGTCGGTCTCTCAAGCCAAGGAGTCGTGGGAACGATTCAACAACGGGCGGAAGGTAGCCAGCTGATCGAACCCACGGATAAGACGAATCGTGACTTACTTGTTGGAAAAAGGCTTAGACATGAAACAATCGACATTCCCTGCTCCCGCCGATGAATGGCTTGGACCGGAGTCGCATGTGCCTAATCTGGGACGGGAACTGCGGCAGCGAAATCGGCAGGATTGGAATATTGCCGGCATCGCGGTCGGTGGCGCCCTGTTCACGTTCGGAGTGGCTCTCGGAAGTCTTGCCGCCATGTGGCTGACTCGATCGCGGCGAACCGACTAACGCGATTCGCTCACTGCGTCGTCATCATTTCCTTCCATACAACGTCGCATCCTCCTCAATCTGTAAGAACAGATCGTCCAGGGCTGCCTGCACGGCTTCTGCAATAGGATTTTGATCGGAAGCCGTGACCCAACGCACGCGTGAGCCCACGGCTTCTTTTTCAACCACGTATGATTTGATCGGCGGTTTGCCAGTCGGTCCAAGGTCCGACTCGAAATGGACGATGTAGCGATATTCTCCTCGAGACCTCATCCACAGCCAAGGTTTGACAGTCAATGTTAATGATCCCTCTTTGTCACTGACCGCACTGAATGTGTGACGTTGCTGCACATAGTCGATGAGAGCCGAGCGAAAATCCTTAGTCGGCCACTCGAGCATGGCGATTCCCGGCATATGGTCGGCTCCTTCCAGGGCAAGAAATGGGACCTGCACGCGAAGCGACTGTTTGATAGGAGCGGATGAGGTGACGGGTGACACCGGCGTCACATGGATCTTGTGCGTACATCCTTCAAGAGAGAGCAAAGGAAAAAGCACGAAGAAGCCAAGGAGGAAGCTCAACGTCCGAGCCCTGCCGTCGAAACGCTTCACGGATTGGGAACTGCGGCAGTCGGTGGATTGAGGATGTTGAGGTCTTCGAGGGCCCGTGTGGCCCGCTCGCGATACGGACGGTCTGTCGGATTATTGTAGGTATTGAGGACTCGTTGGTATGTGGCTCTGGCTTGCGCATACTGCTTCTTGATCGCGAAATATTGGCCCAGGGCGAGCCAATTGGCGGCGGCGGCTTCATTGGCTGTCTTCATCAAGGCAAATTCCCGTTCTACTGGAGTGGTGCCTTGTTGGGCGGCGCGTTTACGGACTGTCTCTCCCATCTCATTAGCCAGCGCTTCAATTTGTTCGTTCTCTCTAATGGCGGATTCCACCCGATTGGCTTTGAGGTGCGTATAGAAGGCTTCGGAATGGTCCTTCACGAGGTCCGCACGTTGCTGATAGGTATCGTGAGCACAAGAAACGAGAAATAACCCGCTTACAAGGATCAAGCCTTTCGACCAAGACGTCTTTTCCCGTGTCATCATCTGAAACTCCTCTTCCTGAGAGGCCAAGAACTTCGTTCATCCTACTCTATTGAAGGCGAAAATTCGACCGTAGGTCGGAGGGCATCCGGACGCTTCTAGTGACACGCGGGTTGTGAGTGTGGTAAGAGTCCAGCCTATCGTGTCGGGCTCACCTGACGTCCCCATCGTCTAGCCTGGCCTAGGACGCCGGCCTTTCAAGCCGGCAACACGGGTTCGAATCCCGTTGGGGACACCAGAAGACTACGCAAGCCGCATAGACGGCTGCCTCTGTTCTTATTACCCGCTTGCTTATGGTCTAGGAGTAACGGCCCCGCGGCCGGGAAGTGATGCTCCGACGACAAGTGGAGTGTCACCGCAAAAATGCGTCTGCGATCCTTTGTGTTGGATCGGTCTGGGTCATTGCCGTTGAATCGCTTGAAGCCCCAGCTGTTCGAGCCTGTCGCCACCTGCCCTTTCTCCATAGCTCCAGAGGGCGTCGATCTCGGCTATTTTTCTGCAAACCTGCTGCCCTTCGTCCTGGTCGGTCCAGCAGTCCTCATGCAGCCACCACTCATGAACCCAATTTACTGGTGTCATGATCTCCTCCTTCGTAGTTGATCCGATCTTCATAGCATTGAGAAGATCTCATTAAGGTGTCGCCCGATAAGGCCTTCTTGCGGGTGATGGAAAAGAGCAAACAGGCTCCCTCCTACTTATCTTCGTTAGGAAATGAAGGACAACTGGTGCTTCCCCTAGGCACCTTTGCCTTAGTTCTTGTGAACAATGGTTCAAGGCTTCAGTGGAAGTCCTTTTTTCGGTCTTACCCGTCGGTTGAGGCTTATAATCCTAATTTAGGCTGGCATACCCCAAGGGAGAACTCGTGCAAACAGCAAACCGCCCTTTTTTATTCATGGAATGTAGCGAGTTGCGAGAAGTCCTGGGCGAGGAAGCAGACGATGAGAAGAGGTTGGTAGAATTACTTGAAACCGTTCCGCTCGATTCGATCTACTTTCATACGCACAGTTATTTTCTTCGGCACAGCTATGTCGAGCGCGTGTACCCGAATGATTTCGCGCAATGGGTCGCAATGGAAGTGCGCGATCATGTGTTGGGAGAGCGTCTGTCGGTGGTCGATCCATTCGAGTTCATGGAGCTCGATGCGCTACGCGCCGAACTCATCTCCATCATTGACGACCATTTGTCAAAGACGCCAATCGTGCCGCGAGTCATTTTTGGCGAGCCGTTTTACTTCAATAAGTCCCTCATTCTCCAAGTGCCCACCCGTATGGAGGTTCGGACACTACAGGAATTCCGGAACGCCTTGAGCGAGGTCGAGGTGAGTGCGATCTATTTCCATGTCTTTGAAGCGCGGCATCGGCTCAAGCACGAAGAAAGCGATTTCTCCGCGTGGATTCACCAAAGTCTCGGGATGCCCGAGCTCGCTGAAAAACTGCGTGCCATCAACCCCTATTTGGGCAGTCTCGAACGGGTGCGTTCCGAGCTGCTCACGGTGTGTGACGAGTTTTTGGATCGAGAGCACATGTCCTAGGGAGAAGAAGGAAGCTGGAAGATGAAAGATCCACTGTGGTTCAAGGACGCGGTCTTTTATGAGGTTCACGTCAAAGCCTTTCACGACGGAAATGATGATGGAATAGGGGATTTTCGCGGGCTCATCGACAAACTGGACTATATCGAATGGCTCGGCGTCAATTGTCTCTGGTTGCTTCCCTTCTTCCCTTCCCCTTTGCGTGACGACGGTTACGATGTGGCGAATTACCGTGCCATCTCTCCAGATTACGGCTCGCTGGAAGAGTTTCGAGAATTCATCGACCAAGCGCATAAAAGGGGAATACGCGTCATTGTGGACCTTGTGCTCAATCACACATCGGATCAGCATCCGTGGTTTCAGGAGGCGAGAAGTTCGCCACAGTCAGCCAAGCGCGACTACTATGTGTGGAGCGACACCGACAAGCGGTATGAGAAAGCGCGGATCATCTTTATTGACACAGAGAAGTCGAACTGGACCTGGGATCCGGTGGCAAACGCCTATTACTGGCATCGGTTTTTCAGCCATCAGCCCGATTTGAACTACGACAACCCTGAGCTCCAGAAGGCCATGCTGGATGTCATGTCCTTCTGGCTCGATCAGGGGCTCGATGGATTTCGTTGCGACGCGGTTCCCTACTTATTTGAGCGCGAGGGCACCATCTGTGAGAACCTCCCGGAGACACACGCCTATCTGAAGGAAATACGAAAACAGATCGACAAAGCCTATCGCGGACGCATCCTTCTGGCGGAAGCCAATCAATGGCCCGCCGATGTACGTCCCTACTTCGGGAATGGCGATGAGTTTCACATGGCGTTTCACTTTCCTCTCATGCCCAGACTGTTCATGGGAGTCCGTAGTGAGGATTGGCATCCCATTGTCGATATGTTCACGCACACACCTCCGATCCCTGACAACTGCCAATGGTGTCTGTTTCTGCGGAACCATGACGAGTTGACATTGGAAATGTGTGCCGGCGAAGAACGCGATTATATGTACTACGCCTACGCGCGAGATCCACAAATGCGGCGCAATATCGGAATCGCTCGGCGATTGGCGCCGTTGTTGGACAACGATCGTCGAAAGATTGAACTGCTCAACAGCCTTGTGTTTACACTTCCTGGAAGTCCTATTCTTTACTATGGTGATGAGATTGGAATGGGAGACAACGTCCATCTCGGAGATCGCAATGGCGTTCGAACACCTATGCAGTGGACCGGTGATCGAAACGGGGGATTTTCGAAGGCCGACCCCTCCAAACTGTACTTGCCGGCTATTTCCGATTCAGTCTACGGATTTCACGTGACGAACGTCGAATCTCAGCGGCAATCGCCACATTCGCTATTGCACTGGATGAGGCAAATGATTGCCAGGCGAAAAAAGCACCCGGCATTTGGGCGAGGGACTCTTGCCTTTCTTCGGCCACAGAACGACAAAGTCCTCGCGTATGTACGCGAATATCGGGGGAACCAGCTGTTGCTCGTGCATAATCTGGCCGGATCGGCGCAACCCGTGGAATTGGACCTGCCACAATTCGAGGGCATAGTCCCCATTGAGCTGTTAGGCGGGTCACGGTTTCCCACTATCGGTAGGCGTCCCTACGTCTTGAGCTTAGCTCCTTACGGTTTTTACTGGTTCAACTTGGAAAAGAAATCGAGTGACGACCCGTCTTACGGAATCGAAGGCAGCGTCGTTTAGCGGGCGCCCATACGAGCTCTGAGCACGATGGCTCAAGAATTGGACGACTATCGAGACTATGCGCCGAAAGGCACAGTCGAATTTCTTTACCGCTTGAGCGATCAGGTTGCAGGACAAAGTTTTCTGCACATCAGCGCGGGCAGGTATGGGGGCGGCATGGCCGAAATCCTCCGCCGGCTGGTGCCGATGCTGAATACGTTGGGCATTCATGCTCGCTGGGAGGTATTGGCAGGTGATCAAGAGTTCTTCCAGGTCACCAGGCGATTGGCTAATTCGCTCCAAGGCCAGGACGACCATCTGACGGAGCAGATGCAAGAGGTCTATCTCAAGATCAATGAGCGCACGGCCCAGACCCTGAATCTGGACGCGGACCTCGTGATGATCCATGACCCCCCACCGGCGGCGTTGATCGAGCATCGAAAGGGAGGGAAGTGGTTCTGGCGTTGTTACCTCGACATTGCCAAGCCCCGGCAGCAGAGCTGGAGCTTTCTCCGTCGTTTCATTGTCGGGTATGACGCGGCCATCTTCTCACTTCCCGGGTTTGCGCATCGCCTTCCCATCCCCCAGTTCCTCATTTCTCCATCGATTGATCCATTGAGTGAGAAAAACCGGAATATGAGCCGCCAAGAAATCAACCAGGTTCTCCACCGTCTTGGCATCCCGCGGGATAAACCTATTCTCCTTCAGTTGGCGCGCTTCGAGTGGTTTAAGGATCCGATGGGCGCGATCAAAGCCTATCAATTGGTAAAGAAACACCATAATTGCCGCCTGATCGTGGCCGGATCCGGTGTAATGCATGATCCGGAGGGGGAAGCGGTTTTGGCGGCAGTCCAGGAAGCGGTCGGAGGTGATCCCGATATTCACGTCCTGCAACTACCTCCCGAAGCGGACGTTGAGATCAACGCTCTCCAGCGAGCTGCCACCATCATCTTTCAGAAATCGATCAAGGAGGGATTCAGTCTTGCCGTGACTGAGGCCATGTGGAAAGGAAAGCCTGTGATAGGGAGCACAGCCGGTGGACTTGCCGCCCAGATCGTAGATGGAGTGACAGGGTATACCGTCCATTCTGTCGAAGGGGTGGCGTTCAGGGCCAGGCATCTCCTAAATAATCCCAGCCACATACAGCGCATGGGAGGTGCGGGCCGAGAACATGTGAGAAGGAACTTTCTCGTCACACGTCATTTGAGCGATTATCTGACACTCATGAGACTGTTTGGAAACCGGTGATTGAGGACGTAGTCCATTGAATGCGTCAAGGGAATCTGTGATGGGGGAAACCGTATGGGAACAAGTTCAGCAGCAATGCCCGGATGTGCACAAGGTCGATCTCCTTGTCGCTCTTCCGTCGTTCAATCAGTCCTCAACGATCGAATCGGTCATGAAAACCATCCTCGCGGGACTGAATGTGTCCTTGGCGCATTCGTCGATCTTGATCGTCAATGCCGATGTCGGCTCACAGGATGGAACGCCAGAGATCGTCAAACGTGTCGTGGGAGGCCTTCTCCCTCTCGCGGTGGTGCAGCCTTTGACAGAAGGAATATCCGCGAACCCATTTGCCCTGAATCGATTGTCATACTCGGGCATGCCCGCACGCGAGGAGGCGTTCAGGTCCTTCTTTGCGATTACTGAGCGGTTGCAGGCGAAGGCTTGTGTCGTCATTGACGCCAGTGTTCGATCGGTTGCGACGGAGTGGATAGATCTGCTCGCCCAGCCGGTGTTGGAAGAAGGTGCTGACTATGTGGCGCCGGTGTTTCGTCGCCAACGCTATGAGGGCAGTCTCACCAATAATCTCATTGCGCCCTTGACTCGATCACTCTATGGAAAGCGCGTCGCCTGTCAGATAGGCGGCGGTTACGGGTTTTCCGGGAGATTGGCCAGCTTCTATTTGGAAAAGGATTTTTTATGGGAGAAAGACGCCGCCCGCTTCGCGATTGACAGCTGGCTGACCACTGTCGCCGTCGCGGAGGGATATCAGGTGTGGCAGGCGAGACTTGGAGCCAAAATTCAGGATACAAAAGCAAGCGCGGTCGACGTCTCCATGATGCTCGCACAAGCGGTAGGAGCTTCGTATCATTATATGGAGCGCTATCAAGACGTGTGGGAAAAGCAGTCCGGGTCGAGTGCGGTTCCGGAGATCGGTCAGCCGATTGACGCTGAGGTCGAATCAGGTCCCATCAACGTTGAGCGGATGGTGAAGGGGTTTCGACAGGGTTTGAGGGATTTGCTTCCGATCTGGGAGATCATTCTGGCCCCAGAGACATTGGCCGGTGTACTCACGCTGGGTTTGAAAGATGATGAGGACTTTCGCTTTCCTCTCACACTGTGGACTCAGACCGTCTATGACTTTGCAGTCGCGTATCACGAGAAAGTCATCCATCGTGAGCACCTGCTCAAGTCACTGACGCCACTCTACCTCGGACGCACCGCTTCGCTGGTCCTGGAAACGAAAGATGGAAGCCCTGACGTGGTACGGCAGACGGTCGAACAGGGTTGTCAGGCCTTTGAGGCCCTGAAGCCCTATCTGGTCGAGCGATGGAGGTTCCAATGAGTGAAATGTGGCAAGAAGCTATGGTTGAGGCCTTTCGAGAAATGATGAGGCGAGGCGTGCTCTTCTTGCCGAGACTTATGGCCATGGTGACATTCCTGCTGCTGGGTCTGGCCATGGGATGGCTCGTGAAACTTTTGCTCGTTCGCATTTTTAGCGCCGTCCGCTTCGAAGCCTTGTGTGAGCGGATGGGACTCACTCCCGCCCTAGCAAAAGCGGGGGTGAAACAGCCGATCTCTCATCTGATCGGTCGGCTCTCGTTCTGGATCGTGTTCTTGTTTTTTGCATTCATGGGCGTCGATGCATTGGATTTTCCGGCCACCGCCAACCTCATGAGTGCCATCCTGGGATTCTTGCCTGATGTGGTCGCCGCCATCCTCGTTGCACTCTTTGGTATCCTTCTGGCCAACTTCACCGGTGAAGCGGTGTTGATTGCGGCAGTCAATGCCCAGGTTCAGGGAGCCAGGTTGATCGCCAATATGGTTCGATGGGGTGTGGTGATCTTTACCGGAGCCATGGTCTTGACCCAGTTGGGAATTGCCAAGGAAATCGTGGTGGCAGGCTTCTCCATTATATTCGGAGGGATCGTGTTGGCGATGGCCATCGCGCTGGGTTTGGGAGGGCGCACCATCGCCAAAGAGGCGCTGGAGCGGCGGCTGCGGCGAGAAAAGACAGACGATGAGTTAACGCATATTTAGAGCGACATCGCGGACGAGACAATGGCGGACTTCATGACAAAAGATTATGGCAGGCAACGGGTAGCCATTGAGGGTGTCCGACCGGAAGTCGATGGTGGAAGATTCCCGATCAAGCGGACGGTTGGCGAAGAAGTCATTGTTGAAGCCGATGCTTTCACCGATGGACACGATACTCTCACGGTTCTGCTCCGGTATCGCCAGGAGGGAACGCAGTCATGGACCGACATCCCGATGAAATTCCTTGGAAACGACCGTTGGCGCGCCTCGTTTCCAGTGACCATGTTGGGGCGATGGCAATACACCATCACCGGCTGGATCGATCACTTTGCGACGTGGCGTCGAGACCTCGTCACCAAAATCGAGGCTGGGCAGGATATACAGGTCGACCTCCTTATTGGCGCCAGGCTCATCGACGAAGCGAGCGGACGAGCGACGACTGCGGAAGAACGTCACACCCTCGCCCAGTGGGTGAAAAACCTCTGCTCGGAAAAAATTCCGCACTCCGACCGCATTCGCATAGCGTTGAGTGCGGAGGTTGAGGGCTTAATCGCGAGATATCCGGATCGGCGATTCGCATCGACATATGACCGAGAACTGAGCGTTGTGGTGGATCGAGAGAAGGCCCGCTTTAGTGCCTGGTACGAGATGTTTCCTCGCTCATGGAGCCTCACGGCTGGCCAGCACGGTACGTTCAAAGACTGCGAAGCACGTCTGCCGTACATTGCTTCGATGGGATTCGACGTGCTGTATCTTCCGCCGATTCATCCCATCGGACGAACCCACAGGAAAGGAAAGAACAATGCGCCGACCGGCGGTCCGGCAGATCCTGGCAGTCCCTGGGCGATTGGAGCACTGGAGGGAGGACATAAATCGATTCACCCTGAGTTGGGAACCCTGCAGGACTTTCAGAGACTGATGGAGCGGGCAGGGACCTATGGCATCGAGATCGCCATGGATATCGCCTTTCAATGCTCGCCGGATCATCCTTACGTGAAGGAGCATCGCGAGTGGTTTCGCATCAGGCCGGACGGTACGGTGCAGTACGCGGAGAACCCTCCGAAAAAATATGAGGATATCTTTCCGCTGGACTTCGAGACAGACCGATGGCGGGAACTGTGGGATGAGTTGAAGAGCATCATCGTGTACTGGATCGAGCAGGGGGTCCGGATATTCCGAGTGGATAATCCCCATACCAAGCCCTTCGCCTTTTGGGAATGGGTCATCGGGGAAGTGAAAACGGCACATCCGGACGTCATTTTTCTTTCGGAAGCTTTCTCGCGGCCCAAGGTGATGTCGCGATTGGCAAAACTGGGCTTCACCCAGTCATACAATTATTTCCCCTGGCGTAATACGAAAATGGAGCTTACGCAGTACTTCACGGAACTCACCCAAACGGAGGTGCGCGAATTTCTTCGACCCAACCTCTGGCCCAATACTCCGGATATTCTCACGGAGCAGCTGCAGCACGGAGGACGCCCGGCATTCATGTCTCGGTTGGTGTTGGCAGCAACGTTCGGCGCCAGTTACGGGATTTACGGTCCGGCGTTCGAACTCGGAGAGCACATTGCCCGTGAAGCGGGGAGCGAAGAGTATTTGCATTCGGAGAAATACGAGATCAAGCAGTGGGACTTCGATCGGTCGGACAGTCTCAGTGAGTTTATCGGCCGCGTAAATCGCATCCGGCGTGAAAATCCGGCGCTGCAAAGCGACTGGAGCCTCCGCTTCCATGAGGTCGCGAACGAGCAGTTGCTTTGTTACAGCAAGCGGACATCGGATTGGTCGAATGTCATTCTGGTCGTGGTCAACCTCAGTCCCCACCACGTTCATTCGGGATGGCTACAGCTGGATTTAGAGAGTTTGGGAGTCGAGGCGGAGCGCCCATTTCAGGCGCACGAACTTCTGACGAACGCCCATTACTTATGGCACGGACAACGGAACTATATCGAAATCAATCCTCATTCGGCTCCCGCCCATATCTTTCGGTTGCGCCGGCGGGTTCATACAGAACGGGATTTCGACTATTACTTTTAGTGGAGCGGCGGATGCGGAGGAGTGCGGAAACATGCTGACCGCCAGGCACGACTGGGTGCGTCTATTCGAGGGAGAGATCGCCAGAGACGTGACAACAGCTCTGGCAGAAATCCTTCAGACCAGGCGTTGGTTCGGAGGAAAAGCCCGTCGAATCAAGGAGGTCGGTATCCTTGATTCCATTCCCATTCCAGCCGATTCGACGCAGACACTCTTGTTGATCCGTGTCGAGTATGGAGATGCCGGTACGGAGACCTACACGCTGCCCGTCACGGCGGCGTTCGGGGAAGAAGCCGAGCGAATCCGGCGAGACTTTCCAACGGCCGTCATTGCTCCGCTGGTGCTTCAGCGAGACGGCAGCGAACATGCCGGACTGTTGTACGATGCCTTCTGGAATCGTGACTTCGCTCTCGCACTTCTGAATGCGATAGGTCAGGAGTGCCGATTTAGAGGGATCGCGGGTTGCGTGACGGCTTCATCTACGAGTGCCTTCATCGAGCTTGTGCCCATTGGGGCGCGCCCGGAACCAGTCGTGATGAGGGCGGAACAGAGCAACACCTCAGTCGTCTATGACGGGTATGTCATCCTGAAACTTTACCGGCGCGTGGAAGAGGGGATTAATCCGGATCTTGAGATCGGGCGTGTGTTAACCCGTATGCGGTTCCCTTATGTCCCGTCAATTGCCGGGGCGCTCGAGTACCAACACAATGCAGGCAGCCTGGTTACGATCGGAGTGTTGCAACAATTCGTGGTCAATGACGGTAATGCCTGGCAGTACAGCCTTGAAGCCGTCAAGCGATTCTTCGATCGAGTGCTCAGAGAACATTTACTGGGCGAACGACCGACGATCAACACAACTCGCCTTCTCGACCTGGCACGGGAGGACTATTCATCCCTTGCGAGGCACCTGATTGGCGAATATCTGGAATCAGCAGAGCGGCTGGGGCAACGGACGGCCCGACTCCACCTCGCACTGAGCCAGGTCGTCGACGATCCTGCCTTTGCTCCGGAACCGCTCACCTTAGAATACCGGCGAAGTCAGTATGAATCCATGATGCGCAGTATGGCAGGCACCTTGGCGCTCCTCAAGGAGCGCATGGAGCTGCTCTCGACGGGTGGTCAAGCAAACTGCCGCCTGCTGTTCGAAATCAAACCCGCGCTCGAACGGATCTTTGACGCCTTTCGGGATATCGTCACGCCGGTTCCTCGCATTCGTTGTCATGGCGATTATCACCTGGGACAGGTGTTGTGCACAGGAGCCGATTTTATGATTATTGATTTTGAAGGAGAACCGGCTCGTTCGTTAGCCGAGCGGCGGATGAAACATCCGTCTTTGGTGGATGTTGCCGGGATGGTGCGGTCGTTTCACTATGTTCCGTTCGCTTTCCTCAAAGAACAAAGGATCGAGCATTCCCTCTGGGCTTCATTTTGGTCAGATTGGACCAGCGTCGCATTTTTGAAAGGGTATCGTGGCGCCGTAACCGGCCCTGAGTTCTGGCCACAGAACCCTGAGGATGTCCGTCTTCTGTTGGATGTATATCTGGTCGAGAAAGCCCTGTATGAATTGCGTTACGAATTGAACAGCCGACCAGATTGGGTGGACATTCCACTCTATGGTCTCGTGGAACTCTTGAAAACGAGGGAAAAGAGCACGGTGTGAGGACCCCGAACTCCCAGTCAAGCGGATTGAAAGACGACGGTCCGGTCGGTATTGATGGAGTAATGCTATGGCCAAAATCCAGGTTACGTTTAATAAGTCTGACAAAAACATGACGTTGCTCAGCAAAGATGATCTGTATCTCTTCAATGAGGGAACTCACTTTCATCTCCACGACAAGTTAGGCGCCCATCCTGTCGTGCATGAGGGCAGGGCCGGAACCTATTTTGCCGTGTGGGCACCCAATGCTGAACAGGTCTCAGTCATCGGGACCTTCAATAATTGGACGAACGGAAAACACGCCCTGTCCTCGGTCAGGGAATCGGGTATATGGGAAGGCTTTTTCTCGGGCGTCGGAAAGGGAACGCTCTACAAATTTCATATTCGCTCGCGAACTGGTGACTACGAAGTCGACAAAACCGATCCCTTTGCCTTTTTTAATGAAATTCCTCCCAAGACCGCGTCGATCGTATGGGATTTGGATTATACGTGGCACGATCAACAGTGGATGGAAAAGCGGAACAAGCATAATGGGTTGAATGCTCCTATCTCAATCTATGAAATGCACGTTGGATCTTGGAAACGAGTTCCTGAAGAAGGACACCGCTCGCTGAGCTACCGGGAACTCGCTGACTCATTGCCGACATATCTCGAACACATGGGGTTCACTCATGTGGAGTTTCTGCCGATCATGGATCACCCGTTTTTTGGCTCGTGGGGTTACCAGACCACCGGGTATTTTGCTCCCACGGGCAATTACGGAACTCCTCAGGACTTCATGTATCTGGTTGACGAACTTCACCGACATGGGATCGGGGTCATCCTGGACTGGGTGCCATCACACTTTCCGACGGATGGCCATGGCCTGAGCTTTTTCGATGGCACCCATCTCTATGAGCATGCGGACCCTCGCCAAGGCTTCCATCCTGACTGGAACACTTACATCTTCAATTATGGGCGCAACGAGGTCAGGAGTTTTCTCATCAGTAGCGCACTGTTCTGGCTGGCAAAGTATCATATAGATGGACTACGGGTAGATGCGGTGGCGTCAATGCTCTATTTGGATTATTCCCGAAAAGAAGGAGAATGGATTCCCAATGAGTATGGAGGCAGAGAAAATTTGGCGGCCATCTCTTTTTTGCGTCGGTTCAATGAGGAGGTCTATCGGAACTACCCCGATGTCCAAACAGTTGCCGAGGAATCAACGGCCTGGCCAATGGTGTCCAAGCCGACCTATCTCGGTGGACTCGGCTTCGGTTTGAAGTGGGACATGGGGTGGATGCACGACACGCTCTCCTACATGAGCCAAGACCCCTATTTTCGGAAGTATCACCATAACAAGCTGACTTTTCGCATGCTGTACGCGTTTCACGAGAATTTTGTCCTCCCGCTTTCGCATGACGAAGTTGTGTACGGCAAAGGCTCCTTGCTCGGCAAGATGCCGGGCGACAACTGGCAGAAGTTCGCCAACCTGCGGCTGCTCTTCGGCTATATGTACGCTCAGGCCGCCAAAAAGTTGCTGTTCATGGGCGGTGAGATCGGCCAGTGGAGCGAATGGGCGCACGATCATAGCTTGGAATGGGATGTACTTCGCCAGCCGCTACATAGTGCTCTGCAGCGGTGGGTGGGAGATTTGAACCGGTTGTATCGGGCTGAGCCCGCGCTCCATGAGCGCGACATCGATCCGGCCGGATTTGAATGGATCGATTGCAACGACGCTGAATCGAGCGTGATCAGTTTGCTGCGCAAAGGCGCGTCAACCGATGATCTCCTGCTCGTCGTGTGCAACTTCACCCCCGTGGCTCGCCAGAACTATCGTGTGGGAGTCCCGCGCGGAGGGTTTTGGCAGGAGCAGCTGAACAGTGACGCCACGCACTATGGCGGAAGCGGGTGGGGGAATCTGGGCGGGGTCGAAGCCGTGCCGGTCCCCTTGCATGGACGTGGCCACTCACTCACATTGACACTGCCACCGCTGGCTGCGCTCTTCTTCAAGAGCGGTGGTGCTCATTAAGACAGGCGCACGAGTAAAGCCTCATTGGGACGCAGCTGTATATGACCCGGATCCCACGCTTCGCCGGCATTGGGATCCGTCGAGACAAGCACACGCCCCTGTAACGAACTTGATGGAAGGGTGAACTCACAGGTCTGTTCCGCAAAATTCACCGCGACCAGCATCCTCTCGATCGTGCCCTCCTCGGTGCGCGCCTCCCGCTGGTAGAGCAGACAATCTCCCGGGCTTCCTTCTATGAGTCGGCACTCTCCACGACTAAGTGCTGGGGACACTTGGCGGAGCTGGATCAACTGCCGATACAGCGACAAGAGCGAGCGAGGATCGCCAACCTCCTGAGCGACATTGAGCCGCCGATAGTCCGGTGCGACAGGGAGCCAGGGCCGGCTCGTCGTGAAGCCGGCGTGGGACGATGCATCCCACTGCATCGGTGTGCGCGCCGGATCGCGTCCGGGGCGGAAGGGCCAGAAGTGTTTGGTATAGGGATCCCGCACATCCCGGTATCGCAGCCTGCCATTTCGCATTCCGAGCTCTTCACCGTAGTACACAAAGGGTGTCCCGGGCATGGTGAGCAATAAGAGCGCGGCAGCTCTCGCCCGTGCCTGGGCGTCGCCGCCGGCACCGTACCGGTCGATATGACGCGGCTGATCGTGATTGCTGAATACGATCGTCGGCCAGCCTCCTTTCGGAATCGCCGGCACATGTTCTGACAGGAACCGACGGAAGCAGTCGGCTCGCCACGGCGACTTCATCAAGCGAAAATCGAACACCAAATGCAATTCGTCGTCGCCATTCCCGTAAAACGACCCGGGTCCGCCCGGCGTGTCGGCCGCTGCTTCGCCGATCAAGACGACGTCAGGATAGGCTGAGATGAGATGGCGCAACTCCCGCATGATCTGGTGCGCAATATCCTGATCGCGGTCGTAGAGGTGATGTTGCCTGGTATAGCCGCGAAGGCCGAATCGAAAGGGGTTGTCCGGCCACCGCATGTCCTTGCCGAGCCAATTGATGGCGTCAAGGCGAAAGCCGTCGACACCCCGGTCAAGCCAAAACCGGACGATGTTCCACATGGCGGCCCGCACGGGGGGATGCTGCCAGTTGAGATCAGGCTGTTCCCTCAAAAACGAATGGAGGTAATACTGCCGGCGCCCTGGATCCCAGGTCCAGGAGGATCCGCCGAAGCGGGCGTTCCAGTTGTTCGGCCGACGCCCAAACGTGTTACCGTCCGCCCAGCAGTACCAGTCGCGTTTTGGCGAGTGGCGCGAGGCGCGTGACTCAAGAAACCACTTGTGCTGATCGGAGGTGTGGTTGAGGACGAGATCCATGATCACGCGGATGCCTCGATGGTGGGCATCGCGCAGAAGATCGTCAAAGTCGGTCAGCGTTCCAAACCGTGGATCGACATTGAGGTAGTCGGTCACGTCATAGCCGAAATCTCGCATAGGAGAAGGATAAATGGGTGACAGCCAGATCGCGTCCACCCCTAGCGAGGCACTGGTGCCGTCCCGGAGATAGTCCAGCCTGGACCGGATACCGCGTAGGTCGCCGATGCCATCATCATTGGAGTCCTGAAAACTCCAAGGATAAATTTGATAAAAGACGGCGGATTGCCACCAGGGAGTCGAGCGAGACGCAGCATCAAACATTTCGGGCTGGACCGTAGCGGATGGCGTCGTCAAATTCAAGCGGCCGAATGGAGCGGGATGGTATGAATTTTCGAGCGTGCCGCCCTCCGCATTCGGCTTGCAGATGATTTCATCACCTCAGCGTGAATTGAAAAGCGAAGATCGGTATGCTGTATGCGTGACCTTGTGAACGGGCTTTAGTCTGAAAGTTTCGACGGCTATGAAACGGCTAGCAGAGACAGATAAACTGGAAGTGATGAGTACAAGCCGCTGCAGACCTGTAAGTTGCTTTACTCCGACTCTCTGCTCCCTTGGGGGCATCCTCATGCTTATGATTCCCTTAGGGGGATGCATCACACCCGAGGGGTCTTCTCAGAATCCCGATTTGATAGCGGTTCCGGACGGAAGTTTCGGGGGGTCGGACGCGTTCTGCGATCTGACGGGAGGAACTCACCTTCGAATCGTGATTCAGAATCAGGGGCAAGGGGATGCTCCAGCGTCAACCACACGGGTGGCATTTTCCCCTGGAGGAACGATCGACATTCCGACACCTTCTGTGCGAGCCGGCCAGCGGACAATGCTTGCTCCTGTTCTTATTCCGGCGGCATGTTTTGATCCGGATTGCGATTTTAGAGTTTTGGTGGACGCACGAGGCCAGGTAGATGAGGGCAACGGCGAGGAGAACGACTCTGTAGATGGCCGCTGCACACGGCCATAGACTCTCATGACGGACAAAAGCTTTCATCATTAAGCAAGCCGAGATGAAGCATTACCTGCTTCCTACTCCCTAATCCGTTCCTTTCAACTGACCAAACAACCGAGCTGACTGGAGATTCTCGCCAAACTAGGGAATTGCCTAGTGTTTGGACTTGGCGACGCCATGGATATTAGAAGACGGTAAATCGTTTTGCGACATGACGACAACTGGAGTGACATGTCATCGACTCAACAAGGGACGGAGGCCCTTAATTTATGGACATTCGACGCGCCGTTATCGAATTTGTCTCCCAAGGGAAGGGCCTGTTTCACCGCCTCCGCTCCAAAGGCGAGGCTTTATCTGATGTGGATTTGGTGACGCTTCGAGAGCAGTTGCACATTCTCGATACAGAAGCTGATCATCTACAAAATCTTAAGCACTTCCGTTCAAAACACTTTATTCCCTCTTCAACGAAAGGCCATCTACCCACATTGATGCCACGATCTCACCATCGAGCGGCCTGACAGAAGTCAATCTCATATCCCGTAACGGGTCATTCCCACAGAGAAGGACGAGACGCGGCGAGGAAGCTGTCCTGTAACTCGAACGAGAAATAGGCGAGCGGGTAGTAAATCGGAGGGGCGGTCGGGTTAATTTGGTCCTTCAGGTTTCTTCGGGGGCTTCACGTTACCGAGGAGATCAATCACACAGTACTCAATTACATCCCGTTCCTCTGTAGTCAGTGTCTCTTTCTGGGCGATGAGCGCCTGTATCGCTTCACAAGCACGCATGAGGTCTCGGACTTCTTTACGTAAGCCTGCCATGAGAAATCACTCTAAGGGAATCTCCGTGAGAGAATACCGAATGGACAAGCGAAAAAACATGATGCTCGTCAGGTTTTCAAATTGCACTGCGATAATTACACGTCATTTTGGCGAGCTATCAGAAGGCGAACGTCAGTTGCTCGAATGAGCAAGTTAAATTGGCTTAACTAGAGCATCCCCTAGTGCTTCTATGGGAAAGAAAATAATAATGTCGGCCCTCATCATGATACGCCATACGCCGCACTGCCCCGAGTTTATGACCCAAGGACAAGCTCTACTGAGACGGCTTCGTTCAACTGAAGCTCGCTTCTACAGTGCACTCGCTCCACATTGACAACCTTGTACTATTGACCTAGGCTAAATGCGTACTCTTTCTCGGATGCCAACGGCATCACTTCATGGGAAAGGCTACAGCCGCCGACAGGCTGCAACAGGCGGTCAGTCCATCATGTCGGTCGGCAACCTCCCATCTCCTACTAGGCATCTTCCGAGGTGGCGACATTGCTTTAATCTATAAGATACAGGATGTCTTGCGTTGTCTAGCCATGTCGCCGCCTGCAAGTGACAAGGACACAACATGTAACGCTGCAATCAGCGGGCGGCGCATCAACCTCACAAATGGGTAGTGTCCAATGTCTCAGGCCTCACGTCGTTACTATGATATGAACAAAAAAGGGGGCCTCATCCGGGTCCTCTTAGTGGACGACGTTCAGGGTGTCCGGCAAATGCTTCGGGATATCCTGGCCACCTATCCCAACTTCGAAGTCGTCGGTGAAGCCTGTGATGGAGAAGAGGCGTTGGAAGCGGTCCAAATCCTCAAGCCTTCGGTCGTCGTGATGGACATCAACATGCCGCGGCTCAATGGCATCAAGGCGACATCCCTGATTAAACGGGTCTATCCTCATGTGGTCATCGTGGGGCTGTCGGTTTATGCGAACGACGATACACGCAGGGCCATGACTGCGGCCGGCGCCACAACCGTCATATCGAAGGAAGCCGCCGTCGAGCAACTCCGTGATGAAATTGTCGAGTCGATCAACAGGCGGTCTGCCTCGTTTCATTAGACGGAAGTCCTCTTCGCCACCCAACACAATCCGGTTTTCCCAAGTACCACATGCCGCCAGCTCGCCACGCCACTTCGCTCCATACGTTCCATTGAGTTTGTTCCGTAAGCTGGGTAGACTTACCTACCGGTCTTTAGCTCATCGGCCGAGCCGACTTCGAAAAACAGGGAGGGACTATGAGAAATGGGAGTGTGGTCTCTTGGTTGATGGCTCTCATTGCCACAGGAGTATTGACGGCTGCTGCAGGGCCGTCTCCATCAGCCAAGGACGGTCAAGCGCCAACGATTGAAGTGACGAAGGGCAAAGACGGCGCTCCGATGATATTAATCCCCCCCGGTCCTTTTACGATGGGAACCAACGACGGACTTCCGAACGAGCGACCAGAGCACACGGTCACGTTGGATGCCTACTACATCGATCAGTATGAAGTGACGTTAGCCCTCTATCGAAAGTTTCTCGATTCTGAAAAGCATGAGTCTCCTCCCACCTGGGATGATGAAGCGGCCACGACGGTCGGAGATCGACCTGCGATCGGCATGAAATGGGCGGATGCGGAGGCCTACTGCAAATGGGCCGGGAAACGCCTTCCAACCGAAGCCGAATGGGAGAAAGCGGCGCGGGGGACAGACGCACGCCGCTATCCTTGGGGTTCCATGCAACCCTTCGTCGATATCGCCAACTATAATCGAGGGCTGTGGGTAAGCGAAGCGATTACGTTGGCGGCGGTGACCAGCGGACTCGAAGGCATGAGCGTCCGCCATGGGTTAAAAGAAGGGGGCAAGAGTCCGTATGGATTGAATCACATGGCTGGGAATGCGGCTGAATGGGTCGCGGATTGGTACGACCGTGACTATTACCAGAAAAGCCCGGACAAGAACCCGGCCGGGCCCGCAAAGGGGGAGAAACGTGTGATACGCGGAGGATCCTGGGCGGACCTCCCATTGGCCCTACGCGTCACCGCGCGAATTTCGGCGGAGCCCGAATTCGAAGACCGCACGATCGGATTTCGGTGCACCATGTCTCCAACTCGCTGAATGATCGCTGTGGCTGGATTGGTGTGCCGCTGACTTGAAGCAGGCGTACTTGGACGACCACAAATCCTTATCCTGCAACGACCGATACTCCATTCCATGTCTGAACGAGGGGTGAGCGCCCTTATTATAGTCATCGTGGCCTTAGGTCTGCTGTGGGCGCTTCGCACGGTGAACGAGCCGCCGTCGAAACCGGTCCCTGCCGTAGTGGCCTTGGTCCCGGAAATGGTGCCACTGGTGACGGGCGATGAACCGATCGCCTCGATCTTCACCCGTGCCGGATGTGCGGTGTGTCACGCAATTCCGGGCATTGCCGGGGCCGATGGCCGGGTAGGTCCACCGTTACTGTTAGGCAGTACCGGATCGGAACGATTGCGAGATCAAGCCTATCGGGGCAAAGCGCGCACTGTTCACGAGTATGTAGTTGAATCAGTGTTAGAGCCCGGCGTGTTCGTCGTACCGGGCTACCCGGCGAACACGATGCCGACGTGGTACGGGACGAAGTTGAGTGCGCTGGCACTGGAAAAAATCGCGACATATCTTGAACAGCAGAGTGCGGGGGTCGTTCAGGGAGATCGCGCCGTTCGCAGTTTGGAATGAGCGCTTGGCTGGCTAAACGTTCAGGTGTGGTTCATCGCTTCCGAATCGGCGTCACATTGCCTCCTTGGATCTTGAAGGGACTCTCGCCGGTCGCATGAGGGCCTTTGTCGAGGAGGACATTGATCGCGTCGTCGCCCTTGAGACCCTCCAGCTTGATTTTCAAACGCAGGTTGTTGGCGCTGTCTGCATTGATGAGGGCCTGTTCCAAGGAAATCTTTTCTTGCTTATAGAGCTGCAACAGCACGTGGTCGAATGTTTGGCAGCCTTCGTCGACGCCTTGTTCCATGGCTTCCTTCAGCGTGTCGACCTCGGCCTTCTTGATCAGGTCCTTGATGCGCGGCGTATCCAGCATGATTTCCAAGGCCGGTACGCGCTTTCCGTCAGTGGAAGGGATGAGCCGTTGAGACACGATGGCGCGAAGATTGAGCGAGAGTTGCAGATAGATCTGGGCATGCCGCTCGACCGGGAAGAAGTTCATGATGCGTTCGATCGCCTGGTTGGCATTATTCGAGTGCAGGGTGCCAATACAGAGGTGGCCGGTCTCGGCGAAGGTGATGGCGGCTTCCATGGTTTCCGTATCCCTGACTTCGCCGATGAGGATCACATCCGGGGCCTGCCGGAGGGTGTTCTTGAGGGCGTTCTGAAACGATAGCGTGTCGAAGCCGACCTCTCGTTGGGTAATAAGGGATTTTTTGTGATTGTGGACAAACTCAATCGGATCTTCCACTGTGACGATGTGGCCGGGATGAACCGAGTTGCGATGGTCAATCATCGCAGCCAATGTGGTGGATTTTCCGGACCCAGTAGCGCCGACGACCAGTACGAGACCGCGCTTGGTCATGGCGATGTCTTTCATGATGCTCGGCAAGCGCAGCTCTTCCACGGTTTGGATTTCGGCTTTGATGTGCCGAAATACGAGTCCGACATTGCCCCGTTGCCGGAAAATGTTCACGCGAAAGCGGCCTAGCTCCTTGTAATACAGCGCTAGATTCATTTCCATTTTCTCTTCGAATTCGCCGCGCTGCTGGCCGCGCATGAGCGCGAGGGCCAGGGCTTCCAATTGTTCGTTGGTAAAGGGTGGAGTATTAGCCGGCTGGGTTGAACCGTGGACGCGGTAAACCGGAGGCGAATCCACTGTCAGGTACATGTCGGAGGCCTCCTGATCGACCATGACCTTCAACAATGTGCGAATATCCATTGTGACTCCGTTGGTTCTAGTTCTGTGACTTATGCCGCCCCGCTGAAGGCCGATCCGCCGAACAGATTCGGATTCATACTGCGCGATTGGGCTTCGGCCTTGGTGACTAGGCCGCGAGTGGCCAAATCGACCAAAGCCATGTCCATCGTCTGCATGCCGTCTTTCTGGCTGGCCTGCATGATGCCTGGGATTTGGTGCAACTTGCCTTCGCGGATCAAATTGCGAACGGCGGTGGTGGCGACCATGATTTCGAGAGCGGCGACGCGACCGCCGGCTTTTTTCTTGAGCAGCGTTTGCGTGATGACGGCCTCCAGCGCTTCCGAGATCTGGGTGCGGATTTGAGCCTGCTGAGCCGGAGGAAAGGCATCGATGATGCGGTCGATAGTTTTTGGTGCGCTGGACGTATGGAGGGTGCCGAAGACCAAGTGACCTGTCTCAGCCGCGGTCAAGGCCAGCTGGATCGTTTCCAAGTCCCGCATTTCGCCAACGAGGATGATGTCGGGGTCTTCACGCAGCGCGGACTTGAGCGCGTTTGCGAACGACAGCGTATGGACGCCGAGTTCGCGCTGATTCACGAGGCATTTCTTTGTTTTGTGGACGAACTCGATCGGATCTTCGATCGTGATGATGTGTCCTTCAAAGGTGTTGTTCAAATAGTCCACCATCGCGGCGAGCGTCGTGGACTTACCGGATCCGGTCGGGCCGGTCACGAGGATCAAGCCTTTTTCCTTATCGCAGAGCTGGCGAAGGATGGGGGGCATCCCGAGTTTTTCCAACGGAATGATTTCGGTGGGGATGTTCCGGAAGACGGCGCCGAGTCCTCGATTCTGCACGAAGACGTTCACACGAAACCGGGCGATGTCGCCCAATTCGAACGAAAAGTCGCATTCCCGCTTCTCTTCGAAGGTTTTGCGTTGCGCGTCGCTCATCATGTCGTAGACGAGCGCATGGGTTTCTTCCGGCGTCAGCGGCGGGTGATCGAGCTTCTTGAGATCTCCGTGGAGACGGATCATGGGAGGCTCACCGGCGCTGATGTGGCAATCCGACGCGCCTTCTTTTGCCGAAAACGTCAGCAATTTTGAAATATCCATGAAAGCAGCTCCTCAGTGGGAAGTCCGGCGGTCACTAATTATGATATCGATCAGTGAACGTGATGATGCCACAAGACGTGGAGAAAGCAACCAAATCTCCTGATTTATGCGGCAGGGATTTGCGGTCTTATTTGGGTCTGGCCTGCGCAATCAGAGGACGCCGGCAGTTTGTCCGGCTTGTTCGAATATGGCGAGTGCCTGATCGATCTGTGCGATGGTATGTTCGGAGGTGACGGTCACACGGATTCGGCTGGTCTGCTCGGGTACGGTAGGCGGGCGGATCGCCGGGGCGAAGAGCCCGTTGGCCAAAAGTTGTTCGGAAAAACGCAAGGCCATATCGGCTTGGCCGATGAGAATCGGTACGATCGGGCTAGCGCTGTGTGCCAACGTAAAGCCGGCGCGAATGAGTCCCGAGAAAAGTCGGTCACGGTTCTCCCAGAGCCGCCTGCGGCGTTCCGGCTCCCGTTTGAGTATGTGTAGCGCCGCAATCACAGCAGCTGCCGATGCAGGTGGAGGCGAGGTCGTAAAGATGAATGAACGGCAGCGGTGCACAAGGTACTGGATCGATTGATCTGGGCCAGCAATATAGGCTCCGCTGCTTCCCAGTGCTTTTCCCAGCGTTCCCATTTGGAGTGGGATACGGTCCTCAAGGCCGAAATGTTCGATGGTCCCACGACCGTGATGTCCCATGACGCCGGTGCCGTGGGCATCGTCCACGTACAGCTCTGCTTCATGCTTGTGGGCAATTGTGACCAAGTCAGGGAGGGGTGCCAGATCTCCGTCCATGCTGAAGACCCCGTCAGTCACGATCAACGTCCGGCGACCCTTGCGTTTCTTTGACAGCAAGGATGCCAGGTGGTCCACGTCGTTGTGCCGATAGATTCGAACGTCGGCCTGACTGAGACGGCAGCCGTCGATGAGACTCGCATGACAGAGACGGTCGGCGAGAATCAGTCCTCCGCGGCTGATCAGGGCAGGGATGGCGCCGATGTTGGCGAGATAGCCTGATCCGAACGTGAGCGCAGCTTCCGTCTCTTTAAACGACGCGAGCGCCTGTTCCATTTCCCTGTGAGGAGGCAGTGATCCGGAGATCAATCGCGCAGCGCCGGATCCGGCTCCATAGACTGTAGTGGCCTGGACAGCGGCAGCGATGACTTCCGGATGACCGGCCAGGCCGAGGTAGTCGTTTGACGCGAACAGTAAGATCTCTCGTCCGGCCATACGCACGGTCGGGCCCGTGCCTGATTCAAGCGTCAGCAGCCGTCGAGTAAGATGTTCAGCAGCTAGCTCAGCGAGATACTTCTCAAACATAGACTGCCAGATGTCCCACGACCGACCGTTTCAGCGGTGACTCCTTGTTTTGCGGTACCGCTGGACTGCATTGACAAGCCTCTAACTTCCTTAGTATAAGGCGCGAGGATAGCTGGAGGAAATGGGCTCTGCGGCCCATCCTATTAGAACGATGACTTATCGCATCAAAGTTCCTGCCAAGACGCTCCAAGTAGACGAAGCCCATCTGCTGAGTGGCTTGGAGCACCAACTCCATCGCTTACAGGAATATCGACGCCCATTATCGGTCGGTCTGGCTGTGCTGGTCTTGGCAGCGGGAGTTGTGGGTGGTGTGTTTTGGATGGATCGGCAGGCTTCGAACAAGGCTCAGGAACTTGAGCGGGAAGGCACACGCTTGCTCATGGCCCGCTCAACCGGCGATCCGAAAAATGCGGAGAATTTATTGAAACAGGCCATGGCAAAGTACCGAGAAGTGGTCGAACAATATCCCCGAGCGGCCATTGCCCCGTTGGCCATGTTTCACTTGGGCAACGCGCAAGCGCAGGCCAACGATTTACCGGCCGCCGTCGACACCTATCAACGCTTCCTGCTTATGTACGGAGCCAATCCTGCGCTCGCAGGTCTGGTCCAGCAGCGCCTGGCCTACGCATACCTCTTGAAGGGGGATCGTGACCAGGCGGCGAAAGCCTTCAGCGCTATCGTCGAAAGTCCAGGAATGCTGGGGAAGGATCAGGCGCTGTTTGAATTAGCACGGTTGGAAGAATCCCAATCAAGACCGGAAGGAGCCTTAGCCCACTACCAAGAACTGATCAAGACCTACCCCAACTCACCCTACACCAGCGAAGCGACAATCAGGACGAAAGTGATGGACGTCAAGAAATCGATGGATGCATCCGTACCTCCTCCTTCGCCGGCTGCGCCCACAACCGACAAGAAAAAGCCGTAGCTGTCCGGTTAAGACAGACCGTCCCCTTTCAGCAAAATCTTTCAATAATCGGAATTAGCGGCCGATGGAGAGGAAGTCGCCCGGTCTGATGACCTGGCCGGCGAGGTTATTCTTTGCCTTGAGAGTCTTCAACGGAATGCGAAACCGCCTGGAGACTTTTTCCAACGTGTCTCCCACACGGACTTTATACCAGCGCGACGAACCGGTGGTGGCGAATTGTGCTTTGCCGGGAAGTGGAGGGAATTTATAGGTGGGCACACGATCCAGGAGCTGTTCCACCTTACGTTTCGTGCCCACCGGAACTTTCAAGAGATAGGCATCATCGCCGGGGGGCGTGGCATCACGACGGAGCTCCGGATTGAGCAGACGGAGTTCCTCGTAGGGAACTCCCGTTGCGTTTGCGATGGCGTGGAAGTGCAGCGGCCTCGTGACGATCACTTCTTCGAACTGATGAGGTGTACTCGCCTCTTGAGCGAAACCGTAGCGGTCCGGATTCTTTGCGATGATCGTCGCCGCCATGAATCGCGGGACATACTCCTTGGTTTCCCGCCGAATCAATCGGGTTTTCGAGATGTCGGAGAAGCTTTCCGCTTGAGCCTTGTGCAGAGCCCGCATGACCTTCCCCTCGCCGGCATTATAGGCGGCCATTGCCAGCGGCCAGGCTCCGAACAAATCGTACAAATCGCGAAGATAGCGCGCCGCCGCAACGGTCGACTTAATGGGATCACGGCGCTCGTCGACGTACGAATCCACGCGGAGGCCATAGAGCTTGGCCGTGCCTTTCATGAACTGCCAGGGTCCGGTCGCTTTCGCGCGTGAATACGCATAAGGATTGAATCCACTTTCCACGAGCGACAGGAATACCAGATCGCTGGGAAGATGAAATTCGGTAAAAATATTCTCGACCAACGGCCGATACCGGCTCAACCGGAAGAGCCACTGCTCAAAACGGCCGCGAATGGAGGTATTGAAGTAATGGATATGGCTTTGAACCGAGGAGTCCATCACGATCGGCACATTATAATAGGACTCGTCTGCTCCCACGAAAACTCCCGACGCTTCCACGGTTTGAGTGGTTTCTACCGGAGGATCGAACGAGTCCGTAAAGCGGGCAGCCGGAGAATGGCGCGGGGGAGTGACCATGAGCAAATCTTCAGCTCGCGGTACTCGGGTGTCTGGTTCTGAGCCGGGTGACGCTTGTTCTTCCGCAGGAACATCGGTATCTACCGGGACCAAGTTCGCATCGGGTTCATCGGCAGGATCAACCGCCTGTTCATCGGTTGGGTTAATAGAAGGAGCGGCTTCGGCGAGTTGAGTCGGAGTTTCAGTTTCGGCAAGAGTCACCGAGAGTCCGGGGCCTGGTGCCAGACAGAGCAAGCAGACCAGAAGGCCTCGTCGCCACGGAGACAGACAGCCGGCCAGAGTCGTCAGCGAAGTTGGGTTGGATCGAATGGGCATCATCTGTGAGCTTAGAGTATCGATCGACAGGAAGGTTGTCAAGAAATTGCAAGAGGGACGAAGCCCTCCTTTGGTAGCAGCTCGCGAGGGTACCCCTAGAATCTTGCTGCTGTTGGCGTCGTGTGTCGTTTCGATCGCATTTTGCCGTTTGCGATGCTCAACCTATCGAAATCACGTGGATCTATGGCTGTCGTTACCTTGACAGTCTTCGGAACGCAATGATATCGTCGCCCCTTCCCGAGGAGCCATTCGCACGTTTCCATTTCCAGGAGGATCAGTCGATGCTCAAGCGGTATTTGTTAGCGCCGGGTCCGACACCTGTGCCGCCTGAAGTGTTATTGGCAATGGCGAGGCCGATGATCCATCACCGGGCGCCTGAATTCGATCCCATTTTTGCCGAAGCGCGTGAAGGATTGAAGTGGCTGTTCCAGACAAGGAACGATGTATTAATGTTGGCGGCATCCGGCACCGGGGGCATGGAGGGATCGATCTCGAATTTCTTGTCACCAGGAGACAAGGCGTTGTGCATCAATGGGGGAAAATTTGGGGAGCGCTGGGGCAAGATTTGCAAGACGTTCGGCGTCCAAGCGATTGAAATCAAAGTTGAATGGGGCCAGGCCGTCAATCCGCACTTGGTGGCCGATGCACTCAAAAAGGACCCTTCTATTAAAGCGGTCTATGTGCAGGCGAGCGAGACGTCGACCGGGGTTTCGCACGACGTGAAAGCGTTGGGCGAAATCGTGAAACCGCATGAGAATACGATCCTCGTGGTTGATGCCATCACGGCGCTCGGTGTATTCGATATTAAGACGGACGCCTGGGGATTGGATGTTGTCATCACGGGTTCACAGAAAGCACTTATGTTGCCGCCGGGAATGGCCTTCGTCAGCGTCAGCGAGAAGGCCTGGGCCTTGGCAGACAGAGCAAAGAATGCCGCCTTCTATTTCAATTTCAAGAAGGAACGAGAGAATCAAACGAAGAATCAGACTGCCTTTACACCGACGGTGTCTCTGATCATCGGACTTCAAGAGGTCTTCAAAATCATGAAGGCCGAAGGGCTCGACAAAATGTTCGCACGACAGGGTCAGCTGGCTCATGCGATGAGGGAAGGGATGAAGGCAGCAGGTCTGTCGTTGTTCCCCAAAGAGTCGCCCAGCGATGCGTTGACGGCCGTGTCGGCGCCGGACGGCGTGGACGGGCAAGCAGTGTACAAGAATCTTCGAGTCCAGTATGGAATCACCGCAGCCGGAGGACAGGACCATCTGAAGGGCAAAATTTTCCGGTTATCACATATGGGCTATGCGGATCGGTTTGACGTAATTACCGCAGTCGCTGCCACTGAGATGGTACTGAAGGGGCTCGGCCATCCGGTGAAACTCGGCAGTGGTGTGGCGAAGGCGCAAGAAATCTTGATGGCGAAATAGGCAGGTCCTCATGAAAATACTGGTCAGCGATAGTCTCTCCAAGCAAGGTGTGGAACTCCTCGAAAAGGCAGGATTCACCGTGGTGGTGAAGTCCAAGATGCCGAAGGAGGAACTGTTTAAAGAGATCAAGGACGCCGATGGCTTGATCGTGCGCTCCGGTACGAAAGTGACAGAGGAACTTATTGCAGCGGCAGAAAAATTGAAAGTCATCGGACGCGCCGGCTCCGGTTTGGACAATGTCGATACGCCGGCGGCGACCCGTCGAGGCATCGTCGTCATGAATACACCCGGCGGCAACACGGTGACGACCGCGGAACATACGATGTCGATGATTTGCGCCATGAGCCGGCGCATCCCTCAAGCGACGGCATCGATAAAGGCCGGCAAGTGGGAAAAAGACAAGTTCATGGGCGTCGAACTCTTCAACAAAGTGCTCGGCATTGTCGGTGTCGGTCAGATCGGAAGCCACCTGACGAAGTTGGCCCAGGGCATCGGGATGCGCGTGATCGCCTACGACCCGTATTTGGCGGCAGAGCGGGCGGAGAAAATGGGCGTTGAAATGGTGGAATTGGCCGAGTTGTTCCGGCGCGCGGAGATTATTTCAGTCCATACTCCGTTGACGCCTGAAACGAAAGGCATCATCAATGCGCAAACCATTGCAACGATGAAGCCCGGTGTGATGATCGTGAATTGCGCACGCGGTGGCATCATCCACGAAGGCGATCTGTATGAAGCCTTAAAGAGCAAGCGCGTCGCAGCGGCGGCCTTCGACGTATTTGAGGAAGAACCGGTCAAGGCCGACAATCCGCTGTTGGCCCTGGATAATTTCGTTTGCTCGCCGCATATCGGCGCGCAAACGACGGAAGCGCAGGAAAACGTGGCGGTGGGAATCGCTGAACAGATTGTCGACTACTTTACCAAGGGGATCGCGCGTGGCGCGGTGAACATTCCATCTGTATCCCCGGAGTTATTGCCGAGACTCCAACCCTATCTCTCACTGGCTGAGCAGTTGGGGAAATTACAGACTCAGCTGTGTGAAGGAGGATTGGAGCGGATGACGGTAGAATACAGCGGTGATGTGGCGAATCTGTCCATTGCACCGTTGACCATCGCCGTGTTGAAGGGGTTGCTGGCGCCGATTATGGAAGCCCCGGTGAATTACGTGAATGCACCGATCGTCGCGAAGGAACGCGGGATTGAAGTAAAGGAAGTGAAGAGTACCGACGCAGGCGATTTTACCAGCCTGATCCGGGTACGAGTGGAAGCGGGGAAGAAGTCACACCTTGTTGCGGGGACGCTCTATAATAAGAAGGACCCCCGGGTGGTGGAGATCGATCAGTTTAAGGTTGAAATGGTTCCCGAAGGGCATATGCTCTTCATCCATAATGTCGATCGCCCAGGCGTGATCGGGATGGTCGGGAAGGTGTTGGGCGATAACAACATCAATATTGTTCGAATGCAATGCGCACTCGAAAAACGCGGCGGCAATGCATTGCTGATCATTGGATCGGATCAGAAGTTCCCGAGCACTGTGCTCGACCTGATCAAATCCAGTTCAAACATTCTCTCAGTCAAAGTCGCCGCGCTATCCTAAGCACGGCCTTATTCCCGTCGAGCATCTATGGTCTCTGCTTCGCCGAAGTCTCGCCCACTTTCTGGGCAAGTCTCATCGTCCCACGAACGCTCGCTCGTCCCGGTTGGGATGGCGACGATTCTGCCCCATGCGGCAAAGCAAGTGAGGCAACTTGAAAGTCTATTGCTCGCACAGATTGCGCGTTGGGGCTACGACGAGATCATTCTTCCTACATTCGAGTACCTCGATGTCTTGGCTCCCGGCCTGGAAGCCGAGCTCCTAGAGACGTGCTATCAGTTTGTCGATCGCACGACCGGTCGGACGCTGTTGTTGCGCCCTGATGCGACGGCCCAGGTGGCACGAACCATTGCGATGGGGCTCACGGGCGCCACGTTGCCCCAACGGCTTTCCTACAGGACCTCCGTCTTTCGCTACGAACCGGAACATGCGGGGCGAGGGCGAGAGATTTTTCAAGTCGGAGCGGAACTGGTCGGTGTGGACGATGTTGTGGGGGACTACGAGGTGATCAGTCTGCTGATCGAATGTCTCCGCGCGATCGGGCTGCAATCGTTTACGATTGCTCTCGGTCACGTAGGGTTCATCAAGAGACTTCTCATGCGATCTGGCCTTTCGGCTCAAGGTCAAAAACGAGCGGAGCAGGCGACGGCGAAGAAAGATTTGCCTCGCCTCGAAGAAGTGCTGGCGAGCGAGCGGATTGCAAAATCTGTCGCCAAATCCATTCGCGAAGCGCCGGAGTTGACTGGGCAGGAAGAGGTCTTGGAGCGAGGTCGCGCCCTTGCTGCCGGTGAGCCGACACTCATCGCGCCGCTTGAACGGTTGGCGCAGCTCTACCACCTTCTCTGTGCCGCAGGTCATCGCAATACATTGTTGCTGGATCTCGGGGAATTCCGGGGGTTCGATTATTATGATGGGGTCGTCTTCGACGTATTCGCCTCCGGAGTCGGCGCCGAATTGGGCGGCGGCGGACGCTACGATCATCTGATCGGTCGCTTCGGCCGAGATCTTCCCTCAACCGGGTTCGCTTTAGACGTGGATCGCCTGTTCCGTGCCGTGGGATTTCCACAGGCTAGCGCAGATGGTGCGCGGATTGATTATATTGTGGCTGGTCCTCGTCGATCGATGCGCATGATCATTGAAATAGCAAACAAGTTGCGGAGTGGACAACGCCGCGTCGCGCAACATCTCGTGAAAGGGAGCGAGCAAGCGCTGGTTGCGAACGCGCTTGCAGCAGGGCAGGCCCAAAGAGCCGGAGCGGTCATCGTCCTGGGCGTCCCTGGAATGAATAAGGACCAGGTAGCTTTGTTCGAGGGATTAAGCTCGCAGGATTTGGGTCGCCGCAACGGGCGTGCTAAACAGCCGGCCATGAAGAAGATCACACTTTCCGCGTTGACGGCGCTTGCCGGCCGATCGCGGCGGCGCCAGAAAGAATCGTCATGAAATCCATGCCGGGAATGGATCTGTCTCAACCGAAACTTCCTCCGCAGAACGTGGAAGCGGAGCAATCGGTCTTAGGGGCCGTGCTGCTCGACAACCAAGCCATGGCAAAGGCGATGGAATTGGTCGTGGAGGAGAATTTTTATCGGACCGCCCATCGAAAGATTTATCGTGCGATGCTGGAACTGTCGGAGACCGGAGAGGTCATCGATCAGATTACGCTGACGGAGCGACTGAAAGCGCAGGATGAATTGGAGGCGGTCGGCGGCGCTGCCTACCTGGCGGAGTTGGTTCAAATCGTGCCGAGTTCGGCCAATATTCGGTATCACAGCAAGATCGTTCGCGACAAAGCGTTGCTCCGAGAGCTGCTTCACGCCTCGACGGAGGTGTTGACACGAGGCTATGAGGGTACGGCTCCGATTGATGAACTGCTGGATTTTGCCGAGCGGTCCGTGTTCAGCATCGCGCAGGGCAAACTCGATCGCTCGTTTAGCCCTATCAACGCCATTATCAAAGAGAGCCTGGATCTTGTCGATAAGCTTTCGAAGAGAAAAGAGCATGTAACGGGCGTACCGACGGGATTTTACGATCTTGACGATATCACAGCAGGACTTCAACCTTCCGACCTGGTCGTCATCGCCGGCCGGCCGAGCATGGGAAAGACGAGTCTGGTCTTAGGAATGGCTGCCCATGCGGCGCTACACTCAGGAACATCGGTGGGGATTTTCAGCCTCGAAATGTCGAAGCCTCAAATTGTCCTTCGTATGCTGAGCTCCGAGGCGCGCGTCGATTCTCATGCGCTCAGAACCGGTAAACTCCAAAAGGAAGATTGGTGGCGCTTGGCGGAAGCAGCCGGCCGCCTTGAGCAAGCTCCGATCTATATAGATGATACCGGTGGAATCACTGTTCAACAGATGAGGGGCAAGGCCCGTCGGCTCAAAGCTGAGCGGGGGCTTGATCTCTTAATTGTCGATTATCTGCAACTTATGCAGGGGCGGAGCGATGCGGAATCCCGCCAGCAGGAAATTTCCGACATTTCGCGTTCGCTGAAGGCCTTGGCGAAAGAGTTGAATGTGCCTGTGGTGGCGCTTTCGCAGCTGAGCCGCGCGGTCGAGGCACGAAAGCCGCCGATTCCGATGCTGGCGGATCTGCGAGAGAGCGGCGCAATCGAACAAGACGCCGACGTGGTGATGTTTATTTACCGCGAAGAGGTATACGATCAAAACTCTGAACGCAAAGGCATCGCCGACATCTTGGTTAGCAAACACCGCAATGGCCCCATCGGTAAAAAAGAACTGTTTTTCCATGACCGATTCGCCAAGTTTGAAAGTCTAGACAATCGCGAAGTCGTTTGACCCTGCCTCGATCGCTTCGTATAATCCTTGAGTGTTCCCCTCTCACGGCATCATAAGGATAGGGCGATTATGGCGATTATGTGGTGGTCCTATGACACGGCCCGGCTTGTCTAGCGCTGCGGTTGGCCGACAGCTCGTCCGATGTCTCGGCATAGGGATGCCTTTCTTCCTTCTATTCAGTGGTGCTTGTGCCACGCCACCCCAACAAGCCGAGCAGCCGACAAAGGTTGTGGAGAGTGCCAAGTCGTCGCCGGGTACTCGCCAGACCGATGCCTCGGCCGCTTATCATTTTATGCTGGGGTACCAGGCCGAACTTGCGCAAAATTCAGAGTTGGCTCTCAAAGAATATCAAGCCGCATTGAAAGCCGATCCGACGGCGCAGTCCGTGAAAGCGCGGCTGGCGACCTTGCATTTCTCGCTGGGTGACATGCCCAACGCATTGCGATATGCAGAAGAGGTGGCTGATGGCCCCAGCCAGGATGCACGAATCATGACACACATGGCCGGTATTCTTGCCGGAGGAGGTCAGGGAGAAAAGGCCTTGAGGGTGTTGAACCGCGCCATTGAGCAGGATCCTGAAACCGGCGACGCGTATTTCTCCAAAGGTCTTCTTTTGCTGAACCTTAAACGCCAGGCGGAAGCGGAGGAGGCGATGCGGGCCGGGCTTGCCCGATCGCCTGATAGTGCCGTCGGGCATTATCATCTAGGGCGAGTCTTCCTTGAGTCGGGGAAAGCTGACGAGGCGATGGCCAGCTTCGAGCGCGCCATCGGAGTCAACACATCCTTCGAGCCGGCCTACATGGCACTGGCCTCCATGTACGAGTCGCGGCATGAGAAGGATCGGGCCGTCGGGGTGCTCAAAAAATATCTGCAGAACGTCAATCCGCGAAATCGTGACATCCGGCATCAACTCGTGCGCCTGTATATCGATGCCAAGGACTATCAGGGAGCCAAAAAAGAATTGGAAGAGTTGATTGCGGAGGACCCATCCGACCTGGACGCCCAGCTTCGTCTGGCTCTCATTCATGGAGAACAGAAAGACTATGCTCCCGCGATCGAGCGACTGACGCAGATTCTTAAAGCTCGACCTGCAGAACTGAAAGTCAGGGACTATCTCGGGTACATCTTCGAAGAGTCGAAAGATATCCCTAAAGCTCTTGAGGCGTACACCTTCAATGTGCAACTGGAGCCGACGTTTTTTGAAGGGCATCTCCACCTCGGGGTGCTGTACTACCGGCTCAAGAAGTTTCCTGAAGCGACGGAGCATCTGGAGCGGGCAATCGCGCTCAACCCTAAGCAGCCGGAAACTCACATTGTGCAGGGGTTGGCTTACTTACAGCAAGAACAGTTCGACAAATCTGCGGAAGCCTTTCAAGAGGGGATTAAGTACAACCCCAAGAATGCCGACCTGCATTTCAACCTTGGAACTGCCTATGACAAACTCAACCGTTTCGACGACGTCGAGCGCGCCATGGAAACGGCCATCAAACTCGATCCTCACCATGCCGATGCGCTGAATTATCTCGGATACAGCTATGCGGATCGAGGCATTAAGATCGACCAGGCGGTCTCACTCACCAAACAGGCCGTCGCGCTCAAGCCGGATAACGGCTACTACGTGGACAGCCTTGGCTGGGCATTTTTCAAATCAGGGATGCTCAATGAAGCACTCGCGGAACTCAAGCGGGCCGCAGCTCTCGTGGGAGACGACCCGGTGATCTACGAGCACCTTGGTGACATCTATGCCAAGCAGCAAAACCTATCCGATGCCCGCGAGGCATGGCTCCATGCACTCGAGCTCGATCCTTCCAACAACAAACTCATGGAACGATTCCGTGAACAGGGCATGGGAGATCCTGCGCAAGAGGAACGTATCCAGCAAGCTAAGCGACGGGTCGCCGATCAAAAATCTTCTCTTCCAGTCAATCAGTAAAAAGCCATCCTCTCCCTTTTTCTTGCCTTGAAATTGTTTCCTGTTAGACTGCCTTCTGTCTAGTTGGGTCTACTGCTCCCGCTCAACCGTGTCTGCACTCTCTTGGTCTCTACTATAAGGTGTAAGTGTCCGTGCCACTTCGTAAGGGCATAAATGTTGTCGAGCCACCTCCGGCTTCCAACTCAACGTCCGGGATCTTCCCGGAAACAGTGTACGTCAAGTCGGATTTTGATCGCGCAGACTACTACTGCCTGATAGGGCTGTGTGGCCTCGTCCTTCTGTTGTATGCACAGCTGTGGCTGCCGGGTTTGGTGCTGATCAAGCGAGATGCATTTCATTTTTTTCTGCCGTTGAAACAGTACATGATCGAACGGCTATCGGCAGGAGAGCTCCCGCAGTGGTTTCCCTATGAAGGATTCGGCCGCCCCTTTATAGGAATTCCAATGACCGGCATGTTTCATCCATTTACGGCCTTGTATTGGTTCCTCCCCATTCCCGAAGCCTACAGACTCTCTACGCTCATTGCTTGTCTCTTGGGGGCAGCAGGAACATTCGTGCTCGGGCGCGTCGTCGGTATCTCACGAACTGGGGCATTTCTAGCTGCCGTAGCCTTTCTGTGTTCAGGCTATGTAGCATCGACGACAGAGAACGTTGTGTATCTCTATTCGATCTGTCTGTTGCCTGTCTTCTTGGTAGTGCTGGATAAGAGCTGCACGATTGGAAAGCAAAGATGGATGGCTGTCTCGGCACTGCTATGGGCCAGTGTGTTCCTGAATGGCGATGTCCAGACAGGATACTACTATGGTTTTATCGCATGTCTGTGGGTGGTTCTGAGGACCAAGCAAAGCCGGTGGCGGGCTGTCCCTCAGATTGTGCCTGTCGCGCTATTGACCGCTCTACTGGCGGGGGTTCAGCTCGCCCCGGCATGGGTGGTATTCCACGAAAGTGACCGCTCTGACGCAACCGTATTTCAGGAACAAACGATGCGGTGGTCCACTCATCCATTGCGGCTGTTCGCGCTGGCATTCTCACCAATTGGGGAGTCAACCGATGAGGAACGGATGGCTCGCGAGCTGTTTTCCGGCAAAGATCGAAGTGCGGAAGTTCCTGGGTTCTTGACGGAAAGTCTTTATATAGGCCTGCCTGTCCTCGGGCTTGCTCTTTTCGGGGCATGGCATCGCCGTGATCTCCTAGTCTTTACGTTTCTTGCCGCCACGGCCCTGGTGCTTGCCCTTGGTAAATATGGTGGTCTGTACGGATGGTTGGTTCAGGTGGTTCCATTCTGGTCCGCCTTTCGTTATCCCGAAAAGTTTATGGGTTTGATGTCATTCGCGCTTGCCCTCTTGGCAGGAGGTGGGCTGGATGTTCTGCGTGCAGGTCGGATTGCTCCCGCGTGGTGGGGTGGAAGCACACTGATCTGCCTTGGATTGAGTGTGCTGTTGTACGCCGACGCATCACCTCACTGGCTCGTTGACGCGTTCCACATATCGGAAGATCTTGCCCAACATGTTGCTGGGAATACCGCCAAAGCCTTACTGCTCGGAAGCGCGACAGCTGCTGGGATGGCAGCGCTTACCGGTTGGATCAACATTCAGCCTTCAAGAAGGGTATGGGCGTCCGTGGTAGTGATTGCCCTCATCACTTTGGATCTCGCCAGGGCGAATCTTCCGGCCGTCCATACTTCGTCAGCGGAGATCTGGACTTTTTCCCCTGGTTTGGCCAGGGCCATCAAAGACGATGCCAAGGTCGAAGGCCCCGGGCATTTTCGTGTTCTGAGTATTACGGACCGCGCCGTGCAGGTGTCACCAGATGTGGTCCGAGCGCTGCGGCCTCAGGAATTAGCCGCCGCCCTGAGACGGCAAGCACTTGGTACGGAGCACAATGCCGTATTTCATATCGAGTCGGTGCATAGCTATCTTCCAGGCGAAAGGTTCATCTTTACATATGTTGGCCGGCATGCGAGTACCCGCTCACTTGCCCGATACAACGTCGGATATTTCATTGGTCGTGCCTCGCGATTCAGTGAGGAAAAGTTCGCCGGTTCCTTCATTGCGTCCGTACCGGACTACGACCTTTCCTTGGTCAGAAATCCCGTTCCATGGACGCCTCGAGCCTACCTTTCTAAGCGGCCGGAGGTGCTTTCGCCTTCGAAGGCGATTCTCTCATTTCTGGATCGGGAAGATTTCTTGAGTGGAGAGGTGGAGGGAGTCGAAGGGCCTGCATTCCCCCTTCCTGACCCATCGACTGAAGGCCAAGCGACCATTCTTGACTATCGCCCGGAAACGGTTCGAATTGCAGTCGAAACGTCGCATGCGGCTGTGTTGGTCTTGGTCGACTCGTTCGAGTCAGGTTGGAAGGCCAGGATTGACGGCGGGAATGATCTTCAGATCTTTCGTGCAAATGGGCTCGTTCGTGCCGTTCGGGTTCCGCCGGGACGCTTCCATGTCTTGTTCGAGTATGAAACTCCGTTGCTGCGTCTCGGGGCGATACTGTCGTTGTTCGGCGTTATTGTCACGATATTCCTCATTTGGAAGGGCCGGGATGGAGAGCGGGCCACGTCCTAAGAGGCCAGCTGATCTCGACTCTTGCCGGGATGTTCGCCCGCAACGTGCCAACCAGTTAAAACTGAATTATTGTTTTGTTTTCCTTCGGCTTAGGCACAGACTGAAATGATTTGCTTCTGAAAGGACTTCTCAAATGCTGCTATCCGCTGCAGAGCCTGTGTCGGCCGTAGATTCGAGTGCATCTCAGCTCCTGGCCAGAAAAGTGCTCATTTGTGTGTTCGCCCTCTCAGGGTTTTCCGGACTGATTTACGAACACATCTGGACTCACTATCTCAAACTATTCCTTGGGCACGCCGCCTATGCTCAAACCCTCGTCCTGGGGATTTTTATGGGAGGATTGGCCGTAGGAGCGTGGCTCAGCGCGAGATATTCGCAGCGATGGAGTAACGCCCTCCAAGTCTATGCGATCACAGAGGGAGCGATTGGACTGTTCGGGCTTGTATTTCATGCAACGTTCGTGTGGGCCATCGCCACGGCCTATTCATCCGTCTTCCCTTGGCTCGAGAGCCCGATGGCCATTACGCTATTCAAGTGGGCGCTTTCAGGGTGCCTGATTCTTCCACAGTCCATCCTGCTCGGGATGACTTTTCCCCTGATGAGCACCAGCCTGATTCGAAGATTCCCTGGTTCTTCCGGCGCAACGGTCGCGATTCTTTATTTCACCAACAGTCTTGGTGCGGCAGTTGGTGTGTTGGTGAGCGGATTCTGGTTAGTGGCAGAAGTAGGGCTTCCAGGCGCGATTCTGACGGCCGCGCTTCTGAATATCGTGGTCGCATTGATCGCCTGGCTGGTAGCCAAATCGGCTGAGCCCAGACCCAACGAGTCGTGGCCAATGGTCGCCAGAACAATCTCACAAACAGGTTCGTTATCTTGGCTGTTGTTAGGGGTAGCCTGTTTTACCGGGGTGGCATCGTTCATTTATGAAATTAGTTGGATTCGGATGTTAAACCTGGTGTTGGGAAGCTCGACACACTCGTTCGAGGTGATGTTGAGCTCATTCATTCTTGGACTTGCCCTCGGTGGTTTGTGGATCAAACGGCGCATTGGTGAGATTAGCGATTCGGTGCGGTACTTAGGAGTGATTCAACTCGTGATGGGGCTGCTCGCCTTGAGTACGATCGCGCTGTATCCGCAGCTGTTTGGCGCAATGCAAGCGGTGATGGATTCCTTAGGGAGAACGAGTGGCGGATATTTCCTATTCAATGTGATCAGCTTCCTCTTGTCCTTGGGCCTCATGCTTCCTGCCACGTTTTGCGCAGGTATGACATTGCCGCTTCTGACGCAAGCATTGATGCAACATCAGTATGGGGAGAAGAGTGTTGGACATGTGTATGCTGTCAATACCCTTGGTGCCATCATAGGCGTCTTTGCAGCCACGCATATTGGGATGCCAATGCTAGGCCTCAAGGGTCTCGTCACAGCCGGGGCAGTTGTCGATATAGTACTCGGCGTGACCCTGTTCTGGTATGTCCGGCGCTCGCCAATTTCTGAATGGGCCGCTGGAGTTGTGGCAACCGTGGCTCTCTCAATCGGCTTCGCGTCCTTTGTCGTTGAGTGGAACCCCATTCATATGGCCTCTGGGGTCTACCGCCATGGAGTGCTTCTTCCATCGGAGCACGTGTCGGTGCCTTTTCATAAAGATGGGAAAACCTCTACCGTTGACATTGTGAAACTGATTGATGGCAGCATGAGCATTCGCACTAACGGGAAGGTAGATGCGGCACTCCAGATGGATGGACGTCGGGTCACGTCCGATGAAGACACGATGGTCATAGCAGCCGCTCTGCCGATGGCCCTGAATCCGAAGGCAAGGGTCGTCGCGAACATCGGCTTCGGATCCGGGTTGACCAGCCATGTATTGCTGGGAAACAACTCAATCGAACGACTCGACACGATTGAAATCGAGCCGGCCATGGTTGAGGGGGCGCAGCGCTTTCGTCCCCGCGTCGAGGCGGTCTATTCGGATCCAAGAAGTCACATCTATATCGAGGATGCGCGAACCTTCTTTTCCACACGACATTCGAAATACGACATTATCATCTCAGAGCCGTCTAATCCTTGGGTTAGCGGCGTGGCCAGCCTGTTTACAGACGAGTTTTATCGGGCCATCCGAACTCATCTGAACGAGAGCGGTGTGCTCGTCCAGTGGTTTCAAGTGTACGAAATGGACCCGCCGCTTGTCTTCTCAGTGCTGCAGGCCGTCAACAACAACTTCAGCCGTTCTGCGATGTACAGCGCTCCAGGTGGTTCCGATATCCTCATTCTGGCGAGCAATGGAGGGAATGTTTCTGCC
The DNA here is from genome assembly GCA_946479785.1 of uncultured Nitrospira sp. The sequence continues at coordinate 17,596 of CAMLHQ010000009.1, read as the reverse complement.
CCGTCCGGAGAAATCTTCAAATATCCTTCTTTGAAAAAAGAGCTTGAGCCCTTCGCGATCAAAACGGCTGAAGACTTGGCTCTCTTGCGGGTGGCCGATCGAGACACCCTGATCCCGTTGCTCATGGCCTTCAACACGCCTGTGAATTCAGAATACTTCCCCTTCCTGGACCTCAACGCATCCCGAAGCAGGTTTATGAGGCAGAGTGCGTCCGAAATTGTAAATATGGTGAAAGCACCGGTTCCTTTGATTGAAATGATTGAAAGAACCGCGCTTCCGTTCGATGCGGTCGTATCGGAGCAGAATGTGAAACACTTCAGGACATCTGGTACGCAGCAGGCTCGGCAAGCGCAGCTATATCTTCTCAATAATGGAACAATAGGCCGGGACGAACCGGCGCCTGCCTTGCTTCGGGATCTGGCCCTCATCAGGCTGCACCTTTTCAAATGCGATGACTCGAGTCGGACGGATCGGTGGCTTGATGCGCTTTTCAACGTGGGGGACAAGGTAAATGTATTCCAGACAGCGGCCGAGGCTGGCCGATTTTGGAACGGAATTGAGCGATCGCCATGCTTCCCCTCATTGAATGAGGCGCAGCGACTGTGGATCTCCTTACTGAAAGCCGTCGGAGCCCGACAAGCTGACGACATGGTGGTGATCGCAGAACGACTCCTGGCCATGAAAACAGAGGTAAGGGAGAATCAACAAAGCTACCTGCTGATGGCTGGAATGACGGGGGCCCTTGTTCAGCACGACGGGGACAAGGCGGCAAAACTCTGGGGGCAATATAAGCAACGTATCCTTCAAGGTCGTCAGCCTAGCATGGTGTTTCAACTGCTTGTCGCGCACAGCCTTGTGGGTCCGCCATTAGCTGAAAGTTTCACACCTCAGTCGCATGTGTCTCTCCCGTGAAGCACGCGATTCTCATGCGCAAATAAAGTCTCAGACTATCTCCTCGTCTCTCATTGTGCGCATTCATGTCTCAGACGGTCGTGGCTTAAAGGGTATACGGGGGAGAAGGCGTACCTAATTTCGCGTCGGATGTATTAAGTCAGATACAGATCTGGTGTGTGCCGCCGACCAACTTCAGGATCGTCTCATGCTCTTCGATTTGTCCTTCAGTATTTACCCATAGTGTCTGCCTGCTGCTCCATCTACGTAAGTAATTGGGAGGTAAGAGTATTGCCGCTCTTGATTGGGATCGTCCTCTCGCTGCAACTATAGGTTTTGGACGGTTTGGCGACAAATTTTGGCAGCTAAGAGCGAAATCGGGATCTTAAGACGCTGGTAAGAGAAGTCCAAAATCGGTTGCTCCTTCTAAATTATTGAAAAGCTGTATGGTTGGGATTGTGCTGAAGGTAGCACGCCTCGCGGCACCGAACCTGCTTTCACAGTCAACGTGAACGCGAGGACGCGAAGGAAATTGGGCATAGTCTGAGGGAACGAAAGGGCGAGTCGAAGAACCATTAACAAGGAGGAGCAGCGATGTGTAAGCAGTGGAAAGAGCAAAAAGGTTTTACACTCATTGAGTTGATGATCGTGGTCGCGATCATCGGCATCTTGGCGGCCATCGCCATTCCGAACTTCGTCGCCTATCAGGCGAAGTCCAAACAGTCCGAAGCGAAGATTAGTCTTGGAGCCATCTTCACCTCGGCCGTGTCGTATGCGGCTGAACAGCCCGCTACGACCTTCCTTGCTCCCGCCATTGGCGACATTGGTTGGCAGCCGTCTGGAACACCTCGATACACCTACTATTACGCAACGGGCCTCGCCGCGCCAGGCACGCCAACAAACGTTCCGCTTCCGGCGTCGATCGTGGCGCCAACCGTCTGTACGGCAGTGCCCACGACGAGCGGTAACTGGAGTGTCCAGGCGTCACCCACCGGCTTTACGGCCGGCGCATCGGGGAACATCGATCAGGACGTGACCTGCGATGATTGGTATATCAATGACCAACGTGTCTTGAACAACACGAAGAACGACGTGTCCAGCTAAGACAGCGGGCACGGGTTCTCTACACGAGGGGAGGGATCGTACACACGGTCCCTCTCCTTCGTGTTTCGGCGTAATATCCGTAATTCTTGACAGCCATGACGCAGGGTTCATAATCACCCCAATGCTGCCGAGATTCAGATGGCGGGTCCCGTTTCAGCGTTGTCTCTTGCAGTCAAGGTTATGGGCGCACCGAGTTGCCAGATCGACATCTCTCAGGATCACACTGTTCCACTAGACCGTTCGTTCTTTCCCCTATCGGGGTCATGCCTCGCGACATGTGGTGTGACTGTATTTGCCCCCCTGATTGAAGGCGGGACGACGTACCTTCCTGTCACTATCATCAGATTGATCCTCTTGTGTGTCGCTTGTATCTGGCTGATTCGCGGGATGCAGGCGGAACGCCTGACTATCACTGATTCGCCGCTCTTGGGTCCGGTGGTTGCCTTCACGGGCTTGGCCGGTGTGTCCATCTTTTGGTCCGTCTATATGAACGTGAGTCTCCAGGGAGCGGTCAATCTGGTTTCCTATTCTGTTTTTTTTGTAGTCGTACTTGCAGGGGTCACGTCGCGCAGGCATGTAAAGATGTTCATGATGCTTCTACTGGTTATGGGCCTGTTCGAGGGTGGACTGGGAATCGTACAGTACATATGGCTGGGAGAAGCACGGGCAAAGGGAACCTTTTTCAATCCCAACTTTTTTGCCACCTACGAAGTTGCGAGGTGCATGCTGGCGCTTGGGCTGCTGCTGTGCCTCAAACAGGGTGATGTCAGTTGGAAGGGAAAACTGTTTCTGGCATTTACGGCGGCAATAACATTCAGTGCAATGGTCATGGCCCAATCGAGAGGGGCGGTCCTGGCTTGTCTCGTGGCGGTGACGTTCATCGGCTTGTATCGGTATGGAAAAGCTGCCTTGATTGTTCTTCTATTTCTCATTCTGAGCGGAATCATATTCCCGAATCCCGTGAAGCAACGGTTCCTGGACGTCGGTGCGTATGACCCCTATGCCTATACACGGTTTGAGATATGGAAGAACTCGCTCGAGCGGATTGTCGACCGTCCGTTGGGAACGGGGTTAGGGACCTACAAGTACACCTCGTTTCAATACCGTTTTCCGATTGAACAGGCCATTGTTCAGTACGGCAAGCGCGCCGAGTCCGCTCACAATGAATACTTACAGATGGGCGTGGAACTAGGAATCGGTGGAGTGGTGCTGTTCTTCTTGGGCCTCGGCATATGGGGCCGGGAAGCGAAACGTGTCCTTGCCTCGGCAGCCTCTCGGCTGGACAGAGGAGCCGCGATCGGGATGTGCGGTGGCGTGGTGGCCATCATCGTGCATGCTGGGGTGGATTCCGTATTCCATGAGCCGGCCTTAGTGCTGCTGCTTGTTCTGCTGGGAAGTCTGGTGCTGACGTTGAGCCGGCTCGATGGTATCGGGGAGACACAAGAATGGCGCCATCCCTTCTCGAATCATCCTATCAGGATGGTATTGGCCGGAATCCTCGTGGTCTCGTTCGCGTGTCTGTCTATCCAGCCTGCCGCGGCATGGTTTGCGTCGGAACAGGGCAGCCGCGCCCTTATGAACGGCGATGACGGCAGTGCGCTCGAATGGTATCGACGTGCCACGCTCGTCGATCCTGGTGCAACGGGACATCGCGATGCGGTGGCGCGTCTGTATGTGAATCAGTTTAGTCATTCAGGCGATCCAGGTTGGCTGATCCAGGCTGGTACGGAGTTGAAAATTTGCATGGCTTTGAATCCGCTGGATGGGCGATTCCCGCACCGGCTGGGGACCGTATATCTGCTGTTATCCGGACAACCGGCCTTGGCATCACAGCGGGATGAGTTGGTATCGCAAGCCGCCGGCGCGTTCGAAAAGGCAGTTATAGTAGACCCATTTTCTCCCTTCAGTTACCTTGAATTGGGGAAGATCCGGCGCGCACAAGGCGACAGTATGGCGGCGCAGACGTTTCTCGCCCGCGCTATTGCGCATGAACCAAATTTTCTCCCGGCTCGGAAGATGTTGGCTGACCTGGCCACAGAAATGGGACACCCGGAAACAGCAGCTGCGCAGCGGGCCATGGTACACGATATTCAATTGAAGTATCAGGGGCAAGCCTTGAGCCATCTCGAACAACAGTTCTTGACGGTAGAATCCGCCAAACTGCCGTAAGTACGTGCAAAAGCCGTGATCGACATGATGGCATCCGCCAAGCAGCAGACAACGCCTTTCATAATCGCCCTCTGTTTGTTCGCGGCCATGTGCGTGGCCCAAACAAAACTGGACCAGCTAGGGGCCGCTGTTCCAAAGCATCAGCGCTTTATGTATCTTCCGGACGGAAAAATTCTCAAGGCTGCCACACTGGGTTTTAGAGAAGTGGCGTCAGATTTCATCTGGCTTCAAGTCATTCAAGTCACGGGAGAAAGACAGGTCTCTTTAGAAGCTGGTCAATGGATCGCGCGAGCCCTGGATGTCGTCACCACGCTCGACCCGAAGTTCGTGAAGGCCTATGAGATTGGAGGCATCGCGTTATGCACCGTGGTCGCCATGCCGGAAGAGAGCAACCAGTTGTTGGAGAAGGGAATGCTTCATAATCCCCAGGCGTGGACACTGCCGTTTCTATTGGGCATCAACCATTATTTCGAGTTTGTCGATGATGAGAAGGCTGCGGAGTTCATGGCAAAGGCGGCACGTCTGCCTGGTGCTCCCTCCAATGTCCCGCGAATTGCCGCGAGGCTTCTGGTGTCGGCAAGGGCGCCTCAACAGGCTGTGGAACTTCTTGCGAACGTGTATGAAGAGACAACAGATGAGAATGTGCGATTGCTCTTGGAGCAGCGCCTGAAGGAAACCATCGTCGAGCGCGATCTTCAGATTCTCGAGCAAGCGATCGGTCAGTACCAGGCTGAATACGCTCGGCGGCCGTCTCGGCTAGAAGAGTTGGTTCGTCCGGGTTTGTTGCCGTCATTGCCTGTCGAACCATTCGGCGGGCACTATCTCTATGATGCGGTGAGCGGCAAGGTGAGAAGCAGCGAAGTCGAGGAGCGAAAACAGCCTCGACGATGGGCGAGAAGCCACGTCCAATCACCCAAATGAACACGTCGCTGAACGAGGGGACGAAATATGGATGCCATCACAATTGATCGCTTAAGCAAGACCTTCAGGCCGATGTGGCCGTGGCAGGAAGCGACGACCGTACTCACCGACGTCTCATTGACTGTTCGGCAGGGAGAGATCTTTGGATTCTTGGGGCACAACGGTGCCGGAAAAACGACCACGATGAAGATCTTGCTTGGGCTCCTGAGAGGCACCAGTGGATCTGTCGAAGTGTTGGGAGCACCAGCCGGTGAAGTGGAGCGCCATGCGCGCATCGGCTATCTCCCCGAATCTCCCTACTTCTACGATTACCTCACGGCGGAGGAGTTTCTAACATTTTATGGGAAGCTCGCCAAACTTTCCCTGGCGACCGTACGAGAGAGAGTTCCGGAATTGCTGCGGCGAGTCGGGCTTGAGGAGGCTCGTCATCGACAGCTGCGGAGGTTCTCAAAAGGGATGCTGCAAAGGATCGGACTGGCCCAAGCGATGATCCACGATCCCGAACTCGTCATCCTCGATGAGCCTATGTCCGGACTTGACCCAATGGGACGCAAAGAGGTGAGGGATCTGATCCTGAGTCTTCGAGATCGAGGCAAGACGGTATTTTTCAGTTCCCATATTTTGTCCGATGTCGAAATGATCTGTGACAGAGTGGGAATTCTTGCAAAAGGAAGGGTCTTTGCAGTGGGGCGCGTCGAAGACTTGGTGAGCGAACATATTACGCAATCAGTCGAAGTCGTCTGCGATGGCGTGGTGGGTGACGACATCGAGCTCATTAAGCGCCATGCCCTTCGAGTATTACAGAGAGGAAATCGATGTCTCATCGTTCTTCCTGGACAAGATGTCCTGGAAGACACGCTGTCGGCGATACGTGAGGCGGGGGGGAAGCTCGTGTCGGTTCTGCCGCACAAAGGGTCGCTCGAGGAAATATTTGTCGAACAGAGTATGTGTCGGAGGTGAGATGCAAAGCGTTTTTGTGGTCGCCGGAAATACGTTCCGAGAAACAATTCGGGATAAGATTCTGTACAACATAGTATTTTTTGCCGTCCTCCTGATCGGAGCTTCCGTGCTGCTGGGGACTCTGACGCTTGGAGAGCAGGCCAGAATTGTCAACGATCTTGGCTTAGCCGCCATTAACCTTGTCGCAGTCATCGTGGCGGTGTTCGTGGGGATTGGTCTCGTTTCAAAAGAGATCGAACGGCGGACCATCTATACGATTCTGGCGAGGCCCGTCACGAGAGTGCAGTTTCTTCTGGGCAAGTATCTAGGGCTGGTATTCATCGTTGTGGTTAACGTCGCCATCATGTTCGCAATGTTTCTGATCACCGTCTGGCTCAGCGGGTTTGGTATTCACGGCGCGTTGTTCCAGGCGATCGAGTTAATGGTGGTAGAAGCCTTGCTTGTCATGGCCACGGCGGTGTTCTTTTCGACGTTCAGTTCATCGACCTTGAGTGCCAGCATGGCTATCGGCATGTATATTGTCGGACACCTCACCAGCGATCTGAAGCTCATTGCCGAAAAGAGTCCGTACCAGGCGATGAAGGTCTTGATGACCGTCTTGTACTACCTTTGTCCGAATCTTGAAGCCCTAAATATAAAGGGCCAAGCCGCCAGCGGCGTTCCGATAGCAATAGCGACCCAAGCCTTGGCCACAACCTACGGGTTCCTCTATACGGGCTTGCTGCTAGCCGGAGCCTGGATAATCTTTGAGCGACGAGAGTTCTAGCTCTCAAGGCCGTTGCCCACATCCGCCATGCACATCCTCGCTATCTTGCCTCCCGATCGGTGGATGGAGATCAATATCCTCGACACCCTCCGCCGGCATTACGACGATCAGCTTCATGTATTTACGTACCCTGGTGGCATGGGGCAGCTGGGCTCATCGGTTTGGCGAGGAAAGCGGGATGAACTCAATCGGGATCTTCTCTGTACGGCACGCCGTCTTCGAGCCGCCGGTCGCCTCGACCTCATTTTCTGCATCGTCTATGACGACTTTCTTCTTGTGGAGACGGCGAAGCAGTTACGCGATCTGAACGCGCCGATGGTGAACTACCATGTGGACATGGCGTTTCAGTGGTACCGCGTTATTCGCACGGCGCCATACTTCGATGTGTTGGCCGTGGCACAGACGTCCAATGCCGATCACTTACGTTCCTATAATTCACAGGTCGAATGGATGCCGATGGCGGCGAATCCGACTTTCTATACCCGCCCCGTGGCGGAGAAGGTGGATCACGCATACGGCGTGACTTTTGTCGGAAGCTTTAATCCGTTCAGGCGAGCGTTGCTCGCCGAATGTATCCGTGAAGGCCTACGACCGATCGTGTTTGGGAAGGGCTGGACATCGGAAAATCCCACTCCATATCGCTTCAGTTGGGATCTCTACAAGATAGGTCATGATCTGCGCTATTACGGCATGCCGAGATGGAAAGCCGAAGGGCTTGCGAGCGTGCTGGGACCCCTAACGCGGAAATGTTCCAGGAATGCGCCGTTTCAAGCTCTGGAGGATGCTGATCTCAGAGGGCCATGCGACGACTCGGCGATGCCGGACATCTTTAATCAAAGTCAGGTAAATCTGGGATTTTCCGATACAGGATGGCATAGTGAGACGAGTGTCCGATCGTCGGGGAATTTGCAAAGTCGCCTCCGGGATTTTGAGGTCCCGATGTCTGGCGGCTTCTATCTTGTACAGCAGGCGCCGGACCTCGCCCAGTATTACAAGATAGGCGAGGAAATAGAGGCTTGGTCAGAACCGGCCGAGCTGCTTGATAAAGCTCAATTTTATTCTCGTCATCCTCTAGCGGTGTATCGGATACGCAGGGCGGGACAGCGACGGGCATTGACGGAGCACACCTGGCAGCACAGGTTTGATCGCTTGTTTGCCACCCTCCGATCGCTGCGCAAGCTGGCATAATTCGCGTGGATAGCACGAGGGTGGAATGAAGACAGGCGTGTCGGCGGCTCACGATTCCGCAGGAATCCCGATTCACATCACATCGGGGGTGGGTTGGGTGCCGCTTAACCTCAAGGAGGTATGGGAGGCTCGAGAACTGCTTGTGTTCTTAGCGTGGCGGGATCTCCGTGTTCGCTACAAGCAAACGATTCTTGGTGTGTCATGGGCCGTCATCAAACCGGTATGTCTCATGCTGGTGTTCAGCATTTTTTTAGGGTGGTTGGCCCGCATCCCTTCCGATGGCGTACCGTATCCTGTCTTTACGTATTGCGCCCTGCTCCCGTGGATGCTCTTCGCGCAGACCCTTGCGAGCGTCAGCCACAGTGTTGTGGGGAATCAAAACCTCATTACGAAGGTGTACTTCCCTCGATTGATCATACCATTGTCCTCCCTTGCGGTAGGTCTCGTCGATTTTGTGATCGCTGCAGTCGTGTTGTTCGCGATGATGACGTACTACAACATGATGCTTCCCGGCCTCATATGGGCACTGCCACTATTTCTCTTGCTGGCTTTAGCCACAGCGTTGGGCATTGGCCTATGGTGTTCGGCATTGGAGGTGCGATATCGAGATGTTGGTCATGCCCTCCCATTTCTCACGCAACTATGGTTGTTCGCCACCCCCGTTGCCTATCCCCTCAGTCTCCTCCCTGAGTCATGGCGGATCTGGTACGGATTGAATCCCATGGCGAGTGTTGTGGAGGGATTTCGCTGGTCACTACTCGGCGCAGGAAGCAGACCGGGGGCCATGTGCCTTGTTTCTGTGCTGACTTCTCTGATCGTGCTCGTTTCCGGCCTCTATTACTTCCGGCGAACTGAAGAAACATTTGCAGACCTGGTGTAAGCCATGGGCGAGGTTGCGATTCATATAGAGAACATCGGAAAGCGCTATACGGTCGGCGCTCAGCCTCAGTTGCACCGGAACATTCGCGCAATGTTCCGAGGGGCGCTCTCGGCTTGGACCACCGTAAAAAGTCATGGGGTCGATACGCCGGAGGATAACAGCATTTGGGCCCTTCGTGATATCTCGTTCGAGGTGGCGACGGGAGAAGTTGTGGGCGTGATTGGGCGGAATGGATCGGGGAAAAGCACCTTGCTCAAGATTCTGTCACGGATCGTCAAGCCGACGACGGGTGCAGCCACCATCCGTGGCCGAGTGGGGTCGCTCCTGGAAGTCGGGGCCGGTTTTCATCCCGAGCTAACAGGTCGGGAAAACATCTATTTAAACGGCGCTGTCCTTGGAATGAGGAAGTGTGAAATTGATAAGCAGTTCGATGAAATTGTTGAGTTCGCTGAAATTAAGCGGTTTCTCGATACTCCTGTAAAGCGCTATTCAAGCGGCATGTATATGCGACTGGCCTTTGCAGTCTCCGCGCATCTCGCCTCCGATATTCTCCTAGTCGACGAAGTGCTGGCGGTAGGTGATGCGGCCTTTCAACAGAAATGCCTCGGGAAAATGGACCAAATGTCAAAGGGGGGGCGCACCGTTCTATTTGTGAGCCATAACCTTGGCGCCGTCGTGCAGCTCTGCTCCCGCGCGGTGTTGCTTCGCGCCGGGAGGGTTGCGGCGCTGGGCAGGTCTGAAACGGTGGTGGCAGGCTATTTATCGGAGGACAGCGGTGATCTCCCCGATGTCTCACTGGATCCTTCCCTCAATGCCGGCTCGCCGTTGGTCGTGACGCGCTGTTGGGTCACGACACCGGGTGAAGAAGTGACTGTGAGGAGTGTGGGCGTTATCTCAGGATTCGAGATACGACTGGAAGTGTTCGCGCGTTGTGAAATACTCGATGCGGACATCAGTCTCAGAGTTTCGAACATGCTGGGTGCTCCGCTATTTACCTCCAATCTGTCCGATGTCTCAAGGGACACGACACGTCTTTGTCCTGGGAAGCATTTCTTTGTCGTGACTATTCCAGGAAGATTCTTGGCGCCGGACACGTACTCTCTCCACGTGGGCCTCCATCGTCCGAACGTAGAAGTGTTCGACGCGCATGATGGAATACTGAAATTCAAGATTGAAGAAGCCGGAAGCGAGATGTGGCGGTTTAATGGGCGGCAGTACGGGAATATTCTTGTGCAGCTACCTTGGCGCCATGAGCAACGGGAATGCTAGCTGGAAGATAGAGGGCAAGGAAGGCAACTCGCGTAGACATGATGCAATTCATTCAAAGCCTGCTGAAGGGATTTCAAGAGGATGCGCCTGCCGGCGGCTGTTCGCTCGGCGACCCTGCCGCCACGTGGTCGCGCCTGCTGCAGGGCCGGTGCTCAATCGGGACCGGTACGCGCATAGATGCGGCGCGTCTCACCGTGAGAAACCCTCCCGGCTGTTCGCTCTCCATCGGAGCAGACAGCAATATCGAAGCGGCGATTGTGCTCGAAGCGCAACAGGCGGAGGTGCGGATAGGTTCCCGCTGCCATCTGGGCGGAGGAACATTAGTGGATGCCGCCTGCAAGATCGAGATCGGCGACGACGTCCTGATTGCCTTCGAAGTGCTGATCATGGATCACGATTCGCATGCCTTGTGTTTCGACCGGCGGCGGTTTGATGTCCGGGACTGGATGAAAGGGACCAAAGATTGGACCCACGTGACGAGACGGCCGGTTCGAATCGGCAATAAAGCATGGCTCGGCGCCCGAGCCATCGTGCTGAAAGGGGTGACGATTGGAGAAGGCTCGGTGATCGGCGCTGGCAGCGTCGTGACGTGTGACGTGCCTGCCTGGACTCTTGTCGGAGGGAATCCTGCCAAGACCATTCGTCCGTTGACGGACGAAGAACGAGAAAGTCTGTGAACGGAATCAGCTGGGAAGAGGCGGTTCGATGGTTTCGCGCACAACCCGATCATGCGCGGGCGGTGTGCGACAACTATTTTGACCTGCCTGTTCAGAAAGCCGCCGAGCGGTACGCACGAGGCGAAGAATTTGCCGAAGTCGTGCGCCTATTGGGCGCCGGAAATGGTCGGACGGTTTTGGATCTGGGAGCAGGAAACGGTATTGCGAGCTTTGCCTTGGCCAGGAATGGGTGGCGAGTCATAGCCGTAGAGCCCGATCCCAGCGATGAAGTGGGAGCCGGTGCAATTCGATCACTCGCTCAAGACGCCAGACTGGACGTGTCCCTTATACAATGCGACGGCGAACGTCTGCTGTTCTCCGACGAAACGTTTGATGCCGTGCACGCCCGTCAAGTGTTCCATCATGCTTCCAGCTTGGCAGGCATGGCTAAGGAAACAGCCAGAGTGCTGCGGCCGGGAGGACTGTTACTCGCTGTACGGGAGCACGTCGCTGATGACGAAGAACAACTGGCCTCCTTCCGTGCCGCGCACCCGCTGCATGGACTGTATGGCGGTGAAGCGGCGTATGCTCTTCCCGTTTATCTCGGTGCGTTTGAATCGGCCGGGCTGCGGCTTGTAGACGCCTGGGGGCCGCTGGAGTCGATCTTGAACTTTTATCCCGGGACGGAGGCAGAGCGTCAGGCATTGCTCGACGAGATTATAAGGACCGGTTGGGGCGGGGCCGGCCGATGGCTGCAACGTCTACCGCACTTCCGGGCGATGCAGATAAAACGCGTGACGAGACAGGATCGGACTCCGGGACGTTTGTACAGCTTTCTGTTGGAGAAACCATGAGGGTTCTGGTCACGGGAAGTCAAGGTTTCATCGGACAGGCCGTCGGGCGCTGTGCCGTGGAAGTCGGTGACGACGTCTTAGGGATCGGACGCTCCAGCCAGCCTCGGCTCGATTGGCCGGGCCGGTATGTGCATCTCGATGTCGGGCAGACTGATCTGGCGGAGCTGATCAAGAACTATGACCCTGACATGGTGGTGCATGCAGCAGGACCGGCTTCTGTGGGTGGGTCCATGAGCGCTCCGCTAGACGATTTTCGTGGATCGGTTTCGGCTTGGGCCAACGTGTTGGATAGCGTCAGACGCTCTGAAAGAAAACCGGTGATCCTGTTTCCTTCAAGCGCGGCGGTGTATGGCAATCCGGCTCATCTTCCGGTTTCGGAAGACGAGCCGATTGCGCCGATTTCGCCCTATGGGTTTCACAAGGCCGCCTGTGAATTGTTGGCGAAAGAATACGCAGTCTGCTTTGAATTGAACATCGTGGTCTGTCGGCTGTTTTCGGTGTTCGGAGAATGGCAGCGGCGCTTGCTTGTCTGGGACTTATACACGCAGTTCGCGGGACCTGAACCGATTGTCTGGCTGGAAGGCACTGGAGAAGAAGTTCGGGATTACCTTCATGTGGGCGAGGTGGCATCAGCCATGATGGGACTTGGGAGAGATCGGGCGAGTCTCCCTCCGTCTGGCGCATTCCGGATAGTCAATGTGGCCAGTGGTGAACAGATGGCCGTCCGGGAACTGGCCGGGCGCCTTCGCGATCTCATGGGCTCGAGCAAATCCATTCGTTGCCGGGGACGCAGGAGGCCAGGAGATCCGCTTCGGTGGTGCGCGGATGTGTCTCGTCTGCGCGCGCTTGTTTCCCTGTGGCGGCCGCGCCCCTTTCTGGCGACACTTCGTACCTGCGTGGAGGCATGGCAGGCCAAGTCTGAGAAGGCATGTTGTGATGGATAAAACCAACCTACGACGAATCGGCGTGTTGGATTTTACAAGTCCTGACTGGACCGCTGGTGCGACGTTTACCCGCATGCTGACCTGGTCTTTGGCGCAAGCCTGTCGACGAGACGGGACAGAAGTAATAGTGCTGACAGAGAACGAGGCGAATCTGGCGAAATACAAGCTGCCGGTGAAAGTCCTGCAAGTGCCGTCTCCGCTGCTTGGGCTACCCCCCAGGGTCTCCCGTTCCTTGAGCCAGAGACTGCTGAGGCGCATGTGGAGCCGGCCTGATCCAAAGGTTACCTTTAACGCCTATGCGACGGCCAGCGAGTACGGTATTCCCGTCTTGCTACCGCCTGGCGTAGTGCCAGACTGGACAGCAGGAGTCAGGACCATTGGATGGATCCCGGATTTTCAGCACCGCCATCTGCCTCATTACTTCACTGAGGAAGAGCGTCGGAATCGAGATCGCATGTTTCGAAGTCTTGCGGAGCGTGCCGATGTTGTACTGCTGTCCAGCCGCACTGCCTATGGCCACTTCGCGGCATTTGCCCCGGCTCTCGCCCATAAAACGCGCGTCGTGTCGTTCCCGTCTCTGGTTGCCTTTGAATCACCCTCCGGCGATCCGATTGGGACCCGTTGCAAGTATCACCTGCCGGATAAGTTCGCTTTGGTCGTCAACCAATTGTGGGTGCACAAGAATCACGAGCTAGTGGTGGAAGGACTTCGCCGGCTCCGGCGGAAGGGCGTACGAATTCCTGTGGTAATGACCGGATTGCCGGCCGATCACAGGGATCCGGGCAACCGGCTCTTGTCGAGATTGTTGCAGTCAGTGGCGACGAGTGGTCTGTCGGATCAGGTGACGCTGCTTGGAGAGGTGCCGCGCGACGATGTGATCGATTTGATGCGCGCCGCGGAGATCGTGATTCAGCCTTCCCGCTTTGAGGGTTGGAGTACGGTGGTGCAGGACGCCAAGGCACTCGGACGGCCTTTGCTGTGCTCGGATATTCCCGTTCACCGTGAACAGGTTCCCGGCGCGACGGGGTTCTTTCCATGCGATGAGCCGGATACGTTGGCGGACCTGTTGGCGTCACATTGGGAAACGTTGAGTCCCGGCCCCGATTTCGCCGGAGAACAAAAAGCGTTGGCGGAGGAAAGAGAATTCGCAGCGCTTCACGGGCGTTCTCTTCTGGGGCTCTGTCGAGAAGTTGCCGCTTCGTGAAACCATCGGGTTGGTTAATTGTATGAGCACAGGGAGCCGCAGCATCGTCAGCATCGTTCTCGGGTCCTACAATCGGAAGGAATTCTTGAAGGAAGCGATCGAGAGCATTCGTCTCAACGGGATCGCTGTTCCCTACGAGATCATTGTGGTGGATGGGGGATCGACCGATGGTTCGCTCAGCTGGCTGGCTCGCCAGAAGGATGTGATCACCATTGCTCAGCATAACCGGTCCAGCCTTGACGGAGGAGTGACCAGGAAGCGCAGTTGGGGCTATTTCATGAATCTCGGTTTTAAGTGTGCTGAAGGACAATACATCGTGATGATAAGCGACGATTCTCTGTTGGTCCCCGGCGCAGTCATGAACGCCCTGCAGCACTGCCAATCCTTGCAGGCGCAGGGCCGGGTGGTCGGCGCGGTCGCATTTTATTGGAGAAACTGGCCTGAGCAACAGGACTACTGGGTCGGACTGACGTTGGGCCGGAAGATGTTCGTGAACCACGGCATGTATGTGCGGTCGGCGTTGGAGCAGGTCGGCTGGATCGATCAAGACCGCTTTCAGTTCTATTACGCGGACGGGGATGTCTGTTTGAAATTGTGGCAGCAAGGGTATGAAGTGGTGGACTGCCCCTCGGCGTTCGTCGAACATTTTACGCATACCAATGAGAAGGTCCGTGCGAGCAACCTGTCGGGAGAGCGGTCGGATTGGAGTGCCTATATCGACAAATGGCAAGGTGTCTTTTATCACCACGACAAACCCGAGATCGGCGCATGGGTCACGAAGTCGCATGAGGACGTGCACCGGACAGCTCGCAATTTCCCAGTATCTGGCAAGTGGGCTGCGTCTTTCACCGCTTGGCTCAATTCAGTCAAGCGACGAATCTTCTATGGCATCAAGAGGTACTGTAAGACTGATTGGGATTTTCGAAGAATAGCCGGAGGATGATGTCATCGTGGCCATATCTGTCGTGAGTGACCCCATGTATGTCACCGGTTCGGCGAGGGATTCCCTGCCGTGTCGGGCCTGCGGCAAGGAGCTGCATGGCGCGGAGGTTGACACCTACTCAATCTGTGGCGCGTGCGGAAGTGCGAATTACGTCTCCGTCCTGAGCGCCGAGGCTGACAACGCTACATACTTCGACGAAGTCTATTCCGATGCCACGCGGCATGCGATCGAAAAACGATACCGGCAGTTCCATAGGTGGGAGAATATCTATTCGGCTGTTCATGCGAAAGAACGGGAAGCCTTCCACGCCGTGCTCGATCACATGTCAAAGAGCATCATCGCCGCCCACAAATCTGTCGAAGTGGGTTTTGGTTCGGGACATGAGCTGGCGAACTATCTGAAGGCCGGAGCCAACATGTACGGCATTGATGTGAGCTGTGAAGCCGTGTCCAGATTCCGAGCGTCGAATCCTCAGTTCAGCGATCGCGTTGCATTGGGGAATAAAGTCTCGTCCAGGGTTGACGTGCTGTATTGCAACGCAGTGTTTGAGCATCTCGACGATCCCGCAGCATTTTTGGACAACGCCGCGGCTTGTCTCACCCGGGACGGGCTCCTTCTGCTGCGTCTTCCCATCATTACTGCACGTGTGTATAGCCCGGAAGAGTTACGCTGGGACATCAACTGCTGGAAGCCCTGCCATCGAGTCCTGTATACCCATCGAGGACTCGAGACGCTGCTTAAAACTTATGGATTCTCGATTGTCGAATCGGCGCCTCTTGCTTACTACGGCTATAAAGTGATGAGCACAATGTTGCGGCATGGGTTCGCAGACGTGGCAAGGGTGAGAAACCCGTACTTTGCGATAACAGGGTTGGAGTCGGATGGACGGTATCTGATGATTCTTGTTGAGAGTGTATTTCGAAAACTGCTCTGCTCGGATTTTGCTGTCGTCGCCAAGAGGATGTAGTAGGGATCGTTGATATGAGCGGACAGTGGTCGCTGCCAATACTTGTTAGGAAGATCGTTCGCCGGTTTCCATGCCTTGATCCGAGACTGGCTGGTGAGCTCCTGTCGCTTGCAGCAGAGATGGGATCCCGCAAGTCCGGGGATCATGTCGCCGTCATGGATCACATTGCGAACTTCGGCGCGTATACACGAGATACGTGGGTTGCCCAGATGGCTGCGTCGCTCCAGCCGGGATCTCGGGTGCTGGATGCGGGGGCGGGAGAATGCCGGTATCGCAAGCTGTTTTCTCATTGCGAGTACAGAACTCAGGATTTTGCTCAATACGGTGGCACGACGGGAGGAGTGTTAGCCGACAGCTGGTCTTACGGGCAGCTGGATTATGCTTGCGACATCACGAATATTCCGGTGGATGATAACTACTTTGATGCGGTTCTTTGCACCGAAGTGCTGGAGCATGTTCCTCAGCCTGTTGCGGTCCTGAAGGAGCTTTCAAGGGTGCTCGCCAAGAGCGGCAGGCTATTTATCACCGCTCCGTTGGGGAGTGGACTGCATCAGCAGCCGTTCCATTTTTATGGTGGGTATACGCCGCATTTTTACGCGAAGTACTTAGCCGAATGCGGTTTGAAGGTCCGTGAGGTTAGACCTATCGGAGGGCTCATGCGAAACGTCGCGCAGGAGACGTACCGGGCAGGCCGGGTGCTTGTCGAGAAGGCTCCGCAGAAGCTGTCGATGCTTGCGCGATTTATGCTGACCGATTGGCTCCCGAGATATCTTGCGCAATTGGATGCAGCAGTGCCCGTGGAAGAGTTCACCGTCGGATATCTGGTGGAAGCTGTCAAGACGGGATGAACCAGGATCCTGAAAGGCAAGCGACATGGTTAACGAGCCTTTCGTCAGCGTGCTTCTCCCTGTGTTTAACGGTGGGTCGTATTTGCGCGAGGCGATCGACAGCATCCTAAGGCAATCCTATCACCGCTTTGAACTGATCATTATTAATGACGGCTCCACTGATGATTCATGGCACACAATCGAAACAGTGCAGGATCCGAGAATTCGTGCTTTTCAGCAGATGAACCTGGGAATCGTCGGGACGCTTAATCGCGCTATTCAACTGGCGCGCGGAGTCTATCTTGCGAGACAGGATGCGGATGATGTGGCGCTGCCGAAAAGATTTGAGAGACAAGTTGAGTTTCTGGAAACGCACCAGGATTACGGGCTTGTGGGTACCTGGGCAACGGTTTTATCCGAGAGAAAGGAGGTAGGGAAAGCACACAACCACTCTTCCGAAAACCACGTCCTGAAATATGAACTCTTGTTTGATAATCCTTTTGTTCATAGTTCTATGATGATACGAAAAACTGTTGTCGATCGCGTGGGAAGTTATGTAGCAGAGAGCATGGGAAGAGCAGCTGAAGATTACGAGTTGTGGTCTCGAGTCGCTCGAGAGTTTGATGTGGCCAATATACCCGAAGTCTTACAAATTTATCGGGACACTCCGAAGAGTCTCTCGAAAGGAATAGGCAATCCGCTCCTGGATCATGTCATCAACACGAGTATCAGCAATCTGGCGTGGGTGACGGGGAGGGTTAAGCACGACCCTGCCATTCTCGATCTCGCTGCATTTTCTCATGGGGCATACGATCGCGCTCTCGGGACTGTCGATTTAGGGGAGCTAGAGGATGTCTTAAATGAGGCAGCAAACAACTTGAGCAAAGCCTGCAATGTGCCTGCCGATGCGCTGCGGGACCGGGTGCAGGTTCATCTTCATACCGTTCAATATCACTACGATCATTATAATCGTTATTGTAGGGGTGGGAGGATTCGCAGAAAGATTGTGCAGTTGGCCGGTGCGGTGAAACAAAACATCATTTCTCGGCAGAA
>CAMLHQ010000008.1 GCA_946479785.1 uncultured Nitrospira sp. | reverse complement strand
GGACGCCGATGAATCACGCCGGGATCGTCAACGGGTGCGCCACCTGTCACAGCGGCGCATATGCCGGAGTCGTCAGTAAACCGGCGAACCACGTTGCGACCACCGCTCCCTGCGAAAACTGCCACAAGTCGACGACGTCATTTGCGGGAGCGGCATTTGATCACACGGGAATCGTGACCGGCTGCGCGACCTGCCATAACGGGACGACAGCGTTGGGTAAGCCGGCGAGCCACATTCCCACGACCGGGGGATGCGAGACCTGTCATAAATCCACGACGGCGTTTGGACCGGGGACGCCGATGAATCACGCCGGGATCGTCAACGGGTGCGCCACCTGTCACAGCGGGGGCTACGCCGGCGTCGTGAGCAAGCCGGCCAATCACTTTCCGACGACAGCTCCGTGTGAAAACTGCCACAAGTCCACGACGGCGTTTGGACCGGGGACGCCGATGAATCACGCCGGGATCGTCAACGGGTGCGCCACCTGTCACAGCGGGGGCTATGCAGGAGTCATCGGCAAAGCGGCTAATCATATTCCGACCGCACAGCCTTGCGAGACCTGCCATAAGTCGACGACAAGCTTCTCGGGATCGCCGAAGTCGGTCATGAATCACACGGGAATCGTGACCGGCTGCGCGACTTGTCACATGAATGGTTCACCCTATCCAGCAGTGACGGTCACAGCTCCGAGAAATCACAACGTAGGGAAACCCTGTGAAAACTGCCACCATTCCTTCAATAGCTTCGGTGGATGAAGGCTTGGCGGCAGATTCTGGACGTCGCGGTCGAGGGCAAGATGTCCAGCACCGGGAGTTTGCAGAGGTTGGGGTTATTAGGGGTTGCCAATGACTCGCGCCAGGGCTGTTGGGAAGGATGATCTCATCGGTAACTCCTCACAGCAGCAAGGGCGCCCTCGACGAGCAGTGGAAGATTGGGAGCGTTGAATCCGGCAGAGGCGCTCTCCTAGACCGGCGAATGAGCCGTTCTGATAGCGTCCCACGTCGTCACAGGCGTCGGACGCTATCGTTCTGTTACGCACGTGAATATTATGGAGGCGAGAGTTGCGCGCAGCTTCGGCGTATCCGCGACGTTTAGCCATCCGGGTCTTTTTCATTGGTGCAATAGTCCTCTGTGCCAGTCTTTGGCCTTCAGGGCCCGCCTCGGCTCAGGTTCTCGACCGCATCGAAATTGTTGAAACTCCGACCACGGCCGAAATTCACGTCATCTTCAATACGCGAGCACTCTATCTCCGGCATACACCTTCAGAAAAGGGCGATCTCATCCGCATCTTTCTCGACTTTCCAGACCTCGATCGTTCACGGCGGTTTGCACGTGAACTCGCGGCATCGCCTCCCAGCGATCTGGTGCCGAAGTTCTCCGTCACCTTTCCAGACCAAGGAACGAACGGCCTCTCGGTGCGCTTTGAAAAGCCGGTCCGATTCAGAGTAAGTCAGCGCGATATCAGAAGCGCGAGCCGCATCGTCATCGCCGTGAAGCTCGATCGTCCCCAGACTCTGCCGCCGGTTCCTCCGGAGATGGCCATCACGCCAACCACTCCTCCAGCGGCCAAAGGTCTCAAGGAATCGTTCGAAATTCCACCGTTTCGTCAAGGAATGGATGTCGAAACATATGCTGACAGTTTAATGAAATTAGGCCACAAGGCGTTGCTGGCCGGAGACAACGAGCAGGCACTAGGGATTTTCAACGCCATTCTCAATTTGCCGAAAAATAAGCAATCGCAGGGGGCTCAAGAATGGATTGGAGTGGCTCGACAGCGAAGCGGGGAATATGTAAAAGCGAAGGCAGAGTATGAACTCTACCTGAAACTTTACCCGACGGGAGACGGCGCGATACGGATACAGCAGCGACTGGCGGCGTTGCAGGAGGCCATGGCTCAGCTTGGACAAGCCAAAACAGGCAAACCGATTCGAAAGATCGAAGAAACGCGGGTCTACGGCAGTGTGTATGAGTACTACTATGGCGGCTATTCCCAAACCAAGACTACGGATAAAACCACCAATACGACGACCAAGTTCGACAATCATGATCAATCCTTGCTCCAATCCGCTTTCGACGTCACCGGCCGCTACCGAAAAGACGAATACGATAACAAGTTGGTCGTTCGAGGCACGCAGACCTATGATACGCTGGCCACCACCGACATTAGGCGAAACATCAGCCGTCTCCGGGCACTCTACTACGAGCATTCGAGTCAGGATTCGTACCTTGTTCGTATCGGTCGACAACCGGGCAATACGGGAGGTGTCCTCGATTACCGCTTCGACGGTGTCTGGGCTCGTTACACTGCGGTCCCTCAATTCCTCAATGTTAACTTGCTGGCTGGACAGCCGCGCCAGTTCAGTTTGAGCTCCAATTATGTCCCGGACGATCCGCGAAATTTCAGAGCGGACCTGAAGCGATACTTCTACGGGGCAAATGTGGACATTGGTCCGCTCGGTCAGGCGTGGAGCGGCAATGCCTATTACATCAATCAAATGGTAAACGGTGTTGTCGATCGACGGGCGGTCGGCACGGAAATTCGCTATGCCGCGAACGGCAAGAACGCTTTCGGGTTAGTCGACTACGATATTTCCTATGGGGTGCTCAATATTGCGATGCTCAACGGGACATGGGTGACCGAAGGTTCCACATTCACTCTCATGGCCGATCATCGACGGACACCGTATCTGCAAACAACAAACGCGCTCTTTGGGACTCCCGATGCGTCGCTTGAGCATATCAATACGACGAATGAAGCCCTCCTGCGTACACAGGCGAAGGCCGTCACGGCTACCAGCGATCTGTTTCTGGCTGGTGTGCTCCATTCCATCACCACGGACTGGCAACTCGGCGGCGACGTCCGTCTGAACCGCATCTCCGGCACGTCGGCGTCGAACTGCTTGGTCATCTTGCCGGGCACGAGCACCCTGTTCATCAATCCTAACGCAATTACGGATGCGCCCTGTTCCTTGCAAGCACTCCCGGGTACTGGCAATATCTGGACATACACGGCACAGGCCATCGGAGCGCATTTCCCGTTTGACAACACGACATTCGTGGCAAATGCCAGCTACATCACCAGTCCGGCGTACCGCGGTCAGTCGCTTTCACTTAACTCTTTGGCGCGAATCGGGACGCAATGGCAATTTGACACGTTTCTCATTCTCTATCACCAGAAGGATACGAGTGACGTGTCGCTCTATCGAATTACACCGACGGTCCGGATGGATTATCGGTTTCTCGACGGGTGGACGTTCGAAGGATCGGGCGGCGTGGAAAGAACGTTTCAGGACAGCCCTACACAGAAGGATACGACAACGCGGCAGTTCTTTTTTGCCGGCATCCGATGGGATTTCTGATACGTCATGTTGCAAGCCATCGATCTGACATGTGTGAGAGGGGAGCGCGTGCTCTTTCGAGACCTCACCTTCATGGTTCCGAAGAGCGGATTGCTGTCCGTGACGGGGGACAACGGGTCCGGGAAATCGACGCTCCTTCGCCTGATCACGGGACTGTTGTCCCCGGAGAGCGGCCATATCTGTTGGGCAGGCCAGGCGATTACGGCGTTGAAGGATCAGTACGTCGGCCAGCTGGCCTATATCGGGCATCGGAACGCGTTGAAAGATGATTTGACGCCGATCGAGAACCTGCGAACCACGGCTACGATGCTCGGGCATGCTGTGACCTTCGAGGCTGCGAGAGCTGCGCTCGAGGACGTGGGTCTGGACCGACATGTTCATCTCTTATCAACGAAGTTGCTGTCCGAGGGGCAGCGGCGGCGTGTGGCCCTGGCACGATTGTGGTTTTGCGGCAGACCCCTCTGGGTGCTGGATGAACCGTTCACCGCTCTGGATAGCTGCGCTACAGCGGCCTTGAGAGAGCAACTGAGCGCGCATATGCGCGGCGGAGGCCTCATCGTGATGTCGACGCATCAGGAGATAGACATGGCAGCGGGGACTGCTTCGCATCTGAGGCTGGGGGGATGACGGCATCCGGGTTGGTTCAGGCTTTCTATGGCGTGGTGTGGCGAGACCTTCTGCTCGCTCTCAGACGTCGCTCGGATGTCGCGAACTCTCTGATGTTTTTTGTCATTGTGACGAGTCTGTTCCCGTTGGGTATTGGACCGGAGTCGGGAGTCCTTCGAACGATGGCACCGGGCATCATCTGGGTGGCCGCCCTTTTGTCGGCCATGTTGTCGCTGCAGCGATTGTTCGCGTCGGACTACGTGGATGGGTTGTTGGATCAAATGGTATTGTCGCCGCATCCGTTGGCTCTATTAGTGAGTGGCAAGATACTGGCCCATTGGCTGGTCGCCGGACTTCCGATTGTGCTGCTGTCGCCGTTGATCGGGCTGCAATTCGGTTTGAGCGGTTCGTCGATCCTCGTTCTAGTGCTTACGCTGGTGCTTGGGACCCCGACGCTGAGTCTGATTGGTTCGATTGGCTCGGCGCTCACGCTCGGAGTTCGAGGCGGAGGTCCCTTGATGGCCTTGCTGGTTTTGCCGCTTTTCATTCCGGTCCTAGTCTTTGGAGCCGGCGCGGTGGTTGCAAATGAATCAGGATTGGGCATTGAGGCGAACGTTTCCTTGCTCGGAGCGGGATTGCTTCTGGGGACCGCACTGGCCCCGTTTGCGACGGCGGCGGCACTTCGAATTGCTGTGGAGTGATGGAGCAGCGAATCATGGCACACAACGGCATCAACTGGTTTCGATATTCGTCTCCGCAGGCGATCTACCCGCTCGCGGGGCGGCTCATCCCGTGGTTCGCGGTCTCGGCCGCGCTGTGCGGCCTGATCGGTCTGTACATCGGTCTGCTGCTTGCACCGACGGATTTTCAGCAGGGACAAGCCTATCGGATCATCTTCGTGCATGTGCCGGCGGCCTGGATGTCGATGTTTTTGTACGTCGTCATGGCCTGTTGGGCGGCCCTCGGACTCGGACTCAAGGCCAAACCGTCGTTTCTGATGGCCCAGGCGATCGCGCCGACCGGCGCCATGTTCACCTTTCTGGCCTTGCTGACCGGTTCCATGTGGGGAAAACCGACGTGGGGAACCTGGTGGGTCTGGGATGCACGACTCACGTCGGAACTGATTTTATTGTTCTTGTACATCGGAACGATGTTGCTCCATGCCGCAATCGACGACCGACGCCGCGCAGACCGGGCCGCCGCGGTCTTCGCCATCGTAGGTGTCATCAACGTGCCGATCATTTATTTTTCGGTTCAATGGTGGAACACCCTGCATCAAGGTGCCTCGGTCAGCATGACGGCCGCGCCGAAAATGGCCTCCATGATGGTCACCGCCATGCTGATCATGATGGCGGCCTTCTGGCTGTACAGCATCGCCGTGGTGCTGGCGCGCGTACGATGCACCATTCTGGAACGAGAAGGTCAGGCGGCGACACTTTCTCGAGCATAGGTGCTGACATGCAATGGAGCAGTCTCGGTGAATTTCTGGCGATGGGTGGGTATGGGCTCTACGTGTGGACGTCGTTCGGCGTGACGGCGCTCTGCATGGCGGTGGAAGTAGTATCGATCCGGCGAAGACACCGGTCTGTCTGTCGATTGGGGCGCGCCCGACAGGCCAACATGGAGAGAGCATGACTGCGCGGCAGAAACGTTTCGCATTGATCGGACTGGGACTCGTCGCCATCGCCTTGGCGGCGGCACTGGTGCTGAATGCCTTTCGCAGCAATCTCGTGTTCTTTTTCACGCCGACTCAGGTGGCCAACGGCGAAGTGCCCCAAGGACGCAACTTCCGCATCGGCGGCATGGTGGAAAAGGGGAGTCTCGTGCGGGAGGGCGACGGGCTGACCGTACACTTCGTCGTCACGGATACCGTTAAGCGCGTACCCGTCATGTTCAAGGGTATCCTTCCGGATCTTTTCAAAGAAGGCAAAGGCGCCGTAGCTCAAGGGCGATTGGAATCCGACGGCACTTTCCTCGCGGCCGAAGTGTTGGCGAAACACGACGAAAATTACATGCCGCCGGAAGCGGCGGAGGCGCTCGCCAAGGCCAAGGCATCGGGCGCCCAAAACAGCAGCACCCTAATAACGGCTCCGAAGTAAGGCCACGCACTATGATTCCTGAAATCGGTCACTTTGCATTGATTGTAGCGCTCTGTGTTGCCCTGGTGCAGACGGTGCTGCCTGCGTGGGGGGCTGCGACGAACAATGCCGGCTTCATGGCAGTGGCCAAGCCCGCTGCGCGAGGGCAGTTCCTTTTGGTTGCTCTAGCGTTCGGTTGTCTCGCCTATGCCTTTGCGGTGAAAGATTTTTCCGTGCTGTATGTGGCAGCGAACGCCAATTCGCAATTGCCGCTGCACTATCGGCTCGCCGCCGTCTGGGGCGCGCACGAGGGTTCGTTGCTCCTCTGGACCTTCATCCTCACGATCTGGATGGTGGCCGTCACGCTCTTTTCTCGACAACTGCCCTTGCCGATGCGTGCGCGCATTCTCGGCGTGATGGGATTTGTCAGCCTAGGATTTCTTCTCTTCATGCTGACGGTTTCGAATCCCTTCGAGCGGTTGATTCCCGCAGCGGTCGATGGCCGTGATCTGAATCCATTGCTGCAAGATCCCGGCATGGTCATCCATCCGCCGATGCTCTACATGGGCTACGTCGGTTTTTCCGTCGCATTTTCCTTCGCGATTGCCGCTCTCCTCGGCGGCAATCTCGATGCGGCATGGGCGCGCTGGTCGCGTCCCTGGACCACCGTGGCCTGGTGTTTTCTCACCGTCGGCATCGCCATGGGAAGCGGATGGGCCTACTACGAATTGGGTTGGGGCGGCTGGTGGTTTTGGGACCCGGTAGAAAACGCCTCGTTCATGCCCTGGCTCGCCGGCACTGCCTTGATCCATTCGCTGGCGGTTACCGACAAACGCGGTAGCTTCAAAGTTTGGACCGTGCTGCTGGCCATCCTGGCATTTTCGTTGAGCCTCGTAGGCACGTTTTTGGTTCGATCCGGCGTGCTCACCTCGGTACACGCCTTCGCAACCGATCCGAAACGAGGCCTGTTCATATTGGCTTATCTGGCAATCGTCATCGGGGGATCGTTGACGCTCTATGCCTGGCGGGCCCCGCGAGTGGGGCTCGGTGGTCGATTCGCGTTCCTATCCCGCGAATCGATGTTGCTGGTGAATAACGTTTTGCTTGTTGTTGCGACCGGCTCGGTGTTGCTGGGCACACTTTATCCGTTGTTTTTGGACGCGCTGGGGATGGGCAAGCTGTCGGTCGGCCCCCCTTACTTCGATACGGTGTTTGTGCCGCTCATGACGCCTGCAATCTTTCTCATGGGCATCGGCCCATTGGCCCAATGGAAACAGGCGTCTCTACCGGATTTGGTTACCAGGGTACGCTGGGCGTTCGGGGTTAGTGTCGCCACGGCGCTCCTGCTTCCCGTTGCGCTCGGAAAATGGACGCCGCTTCTGAGCCTTGGATTGTTACTGGCTGTCTGGCTTGTTGCGACGGCCATTCTCAATGTACGCGAGCGGTTGACCCATGTGATCGGGAACAGCCTTTGGAGTTGCCTGGCCAGTTTCCCGCGGTCCTATTGGGGCATGCTGCTCGCCCACTGCGGGGTTGCCGTGTTCATCATCGGCGTGACCTTCGTCAAGGGTTTTGAAACGGAACAGGATCTCCGTATGAATGTCGGTGAGACGGCGACGATCGGCGGCTATACCTTTCGCTTCGAGGGTGTACGGGAAATCAAGGGTCCGAACTATACGGCCGGCCAAGGCATGTTCATTGTGACGAAAGACGGCCGACCGGTGACGGAGATGTATCCGGAGAAGCGGTTCTATCCGGTGCAGAAGCAAGCGATGACAGAAGCGGCGATCGATGCGGGCTTCCTGCGCGATCTCTATGTGTCGCTGGGTGAACCGTTGGACGGCGGCGCCTGGAGTGTGCGGCTTTATCACAAGCCCTTCATCGATTGGATTTGGGGCGGGTGTTTGCTGATGGCGTTCGGCGGTATGCTGGCGATCAGCGACCGGCGCTATCGACTCTCTTGGCAAAGACAGGCTGCGCCGGAACCTGCGCCGGCGAGTTCGAGGACTGTAGAGACGGCATGAAACGATTTTTGCTTCCATTGGGACTCTTTGTCGTGGTTGTGGGATTTCTCGCGGTGGGGTTGACGCTGAATCCGCGCGAGGTGCCGTCTCCGCTGATCGGAAAGCCAGCGCCGGACTTTTCGTTGCCGCAGCTGCACGATCCGGAGAAACGGTTTTCTCCGAACGATCTCGCCGGGCAGGTGTGGCTGCTGAACGTGTGGGCCTCGTGGTGCAGCGGCTGCAAGGAGGAGCATCCGGTGCTGATGCAGCTGGCCAAGAGCGGATCGGTGCCGGTCTACGGCATGGACTATAAGGATCAGCGATCAGAGGCGCTGACCTGGCTCAAGCGGCACGGGAATCCCTATCCGCTCAGTGCCCTGGACGAAGCCGGACGGATCGGCATCGACTATGGGGTCTATGGAGTCCCGGAAACCTTCGTCATCGATAAGCAGGGCGTGATCCGATACAAGCAGATCGGTCCCTTGGACCAAGAGGCCCTGGAACGGAAAGTGTTGCCGTTGGTGAAGGAGCTGCAAAACCAATGACGTTCTTCTGGCTCTGGCTTCTCTTGGCGCCGACAGTCACTGTCGCGCAAGAAGCACGTCCATTGGCGGAGAACCCGGCCGTGGAGGCTCGCCTGAAGACGTTGGCCGTCGAGCTGCGCTGCCTGGTCTGTCAAAACCAAACGCTGGCCGATTCCAACGCGCCGTTGGCCGAAGATCTCCGTCGCGAAGTGCGCGCAATGATCGCCAAGAATATGACGGACGAGCAGATCGTGGAGTTTCTGGTGGCCCGTTATGGCGACTTTGTGCGCTATCGACCGCCGTTCAAGCTGACGACGTGGCTCTTGTGGATCGGCCCCTTCCTCCTGCTCGTCATCGGAGCCACGGTGTTGGCAATTGCGCTGCGCCGCCGAGCGCAGAAGAACGACGAGCCGGCACTTTCACCCGAAGAGCGCGAGCAGGCTGCGCGGTTGTTGGAAGGCGGAGAAGGAGTGACCAAATGAGCATGCTGTTCCTCGTGATCGCGGCAGGCTTGACCATCGGAGTGACGTTGCTGTTGGTTCTCCCATTGCTCCGGACGCCGTCGAAGGCAGAGCGATATGAGCGTGACGCAGGACTCTCCGTCTACCGGCAGCAGCTGACAGAGCTGGAACAGGAGCGGGCGGCTCACGCCATGACGGAAGAACAATATCAACAGTCCCGCCATGAGTTGGAACGGCGTGTGATCGAAGAGACTCGATGCGTGTCAGCGCCGATGCGCCTCGCCCGTTGGACGCCGTCAAGCAAGGCGGTCGCACTTTCTTTGATCATCGCGATTCCGATTGTGGCGTTTCTGCTGTACTGGTTGATGGGCAACCCGCTTGCCATCACGCACCCAGCAGCCGTGACTGCGGAGGGAAAAGGCAGTGCCGACTATGACCATCAAACGTTGGCTGGACTCGACACCTTGACCGACCGGCTCAAGCAGCGCATGGAACAAAATCCCAATGACGGATCCGGATGGGCGCTGCTGGCCAGATCCTATGTGGAGCTGGGTCGTCACGGCGAAGCCGCCACGGCGTTTGAGAAAGCGACGGCCATCATCCCGGACGATGCCCAGTTGCTGGTCGACTATGCCGACGCGCTGGCAATGGTCCAGGGACGGAAATTGGAAGGGAAGCCGGAGGAATTGATCAAGCGAGCATTGACGATCGACCCAGGAAACGTAAAGGGCCTGATGCTGGCTGGGACGATCGCCTACGAACGAAAAGAGTTTTCGACCGCCCTCAGGCAGTGGGAACAGGCGCAGAAGGGATTGCCGTCCGGGCAGGATTCTGAACTGGTCCAGGAATTGGCCGCCAACATCGATGAGGTGAGAGGGCTCCTCGGCCTCGCACCAAGAGCCGCGCCCGGTGGAGATCCGATGCAGACGGCGCGTCCGGCAGGTGGGGGCAGCAGGCTGGCCATCACGGGCAAGATCGCGCTGACGCCAAAATTGGACGGGAAGGCGTCCCCTTCCGACACGCTTTTTGTCTTTGCTCGTGCGGTCGAAGGCCCTCCGATGCCCGTGGCAATCGTGCGGGCAACGAAACAGGATCTTCCCTTCGCCTTTCGATTGGATGATTCGAACAGCCCGATGCCGACGCGAAAACTGTCCGAGGCCGGCTCCGTCGTCATCGTCGCCAGGCTCTCCAAGTCCGGCGAGGCTCTGCCGAAGAGGGGGGATCTGCAGGGGATGAGTCAGCCGGTCAAGCCGGGCGCACAAGACATCCGCGTCACGATCGATTCCGAGCTTCCGTAACCCCTCGGTGTCCTATGTCCGGAACGATGCTGATCACGCTCCTCTATGTGATTCCGTTTCTTGTCGTGCTCGTCTCGTATCTGCGCCGCCACCGCAGAAAGGAACGGCACAGCCGGGCGAAACTGCAGGAAACGGTCAAATCCGGCATTCCCGCACCAGTGACCTTACATCCCGTGATCGATCCGAACAAATGCATCGGCTCCAGCGCCTGCGTGAAGGCCTGTCCGGAACATGCGCTGGGGATCGTGAAGGGGAAAGCGGTTTTGGTGCAGCCGGACCATTGCATCGGACATGGAGCGTGTGAAACGGCCTGTCCGGTGGAAGCCATCACCCTCGTGTTTGGAACTGAAAAGCGCGGGATCGATATCCCGCAAATCAAACCGACCTTCGAAACCAACGTCCCCGGCATCTTCATCGCCGGCGAGTTGGGCGGGATGGGGCTCATTCGTAAAGGCGTGGATCAAGGCGCGCGGGCAATGGAGAACATCAAAAAGAAGAGGGCGAGCGGCGGGGAACTGGACGTGGTGATCGTCGGGGCCGGCCCGGCCGGCATTTCTGCCTCGCTGGCGGCGAAAGAAGCCGGGCTGCGATTTGTCACCGTCGAACAAGAAGACAGTGTCGGCGGGTCGGTCTATCATTTTCCACGGAGGAAGCTTGCGATGACGGCTCCCATGAAATTGCCCATCTTTGGAAAGTTCAACAAGTACGAGATCTCCAAGGAGGAACTGCTCGCACTCTGGAACAGTGTGATTCGAAAGGCCGGATTGACGATCCATTTCGCGGAGCGGATGGAGGGGATCGCAAAGGCAGGCGGGGG
This sequence comes from uncultured Nitrospira sp., assembly GCA_946479785.1. The sequence continues at coordinate 46,754 of CAMLHQ010000008.1, read as the reverse complement.
ATTCGTCGTCAAGACGTCCAAGAGCAGCTACAAGACGAAAAATGTGCTCCTCTCGATCGGACGGCGCGGGAGTCCGCGCAAGCTGGGGGTTCCGGGCGAAGATCAACCCAAAGTCGTCTACAGTCTCATCGACTCAGAACAATATCGCGGGCAGCATGTCTTGGTGGTCGGCGGAGGCGACAGCGCTGCAGAAGCGGTGCTGGCCATCGCCGCGGAGCGAGGCACGACGGTCTCGGTCTCAAGCCGTGGGAACGACATCTTGACCAGGCCGAAAGAAAAGAATCGACGGCAGCTGAAGGAGCTTTCCACTCAAGGGAAAGTGAGGATGCTGTTGAACGCGAACGTCAAACACATTGGAAAGGACTCGGTTACGATCGATGAAGACGGCAAGAGCGTCACTCTCAAGAACGATGCGGTGATCGTATGTGTCGGCGGCACCCTGCCGACGCCGATGCTCAAGGAAATGGGCGTGATGGTCGATACCCATTATGGGACCCGGGTCGCCCGCTGAGAGGGGGCTGTGAACAAGAGATGCATTCGAGTGATACAGCGAGGTCTCTTGTACAAGGAGGTGACAGACCGTCATGACTTCTTCATCACAACAGAAACGTGAACGACCGGCTGACTGCAAACTTGCCCCATATGCCTGTCTCCTCTTCTCCAGTATCTGGCTCGTCTCATGTGTGTCGACTCGCGTCGAATATCTCGCAGATGAAACCTATCCCGCACTCGATCGCACGGCGTCGGTCGACTGGCTTTATGCTGAACCTTCCGAGCCGTACGTCAAGATTGCCCGCATCGTCGCGGACAGCACGAGTGGAAGCCAAGAAACATTGCGCCGGGCCGTTCTTGATCGTGCCCGTCGCTTGGGAGCCGACGCGGTGATAGATGAAAAAGCAACAACGGTGGCTTCTCGCGCACCGTCACCCAATTACGAGCGAGGAGTCTTGGGTCCGGCAGGTGCGTCCTTTGATCTCTACGGGTACGGTCATTCTACACCCTACGCGTCGGATCCCTACCTCCTCACCCAAGGAGCTACGGATCAGCCCAGGCTGGACGAGTATGTATCGGGGATGGCGATACGGTATCGGCGGGCACCGGCACCGGACGGGCATCAGTGAGATGTCGATCGATCTGAGTTACGCGGTGATTCGGAAAGAGCGCTTCGGTTCAGACAGGACGGCGACCAGTGGCGCTACGGCGCCATTGTGCCGTCGGAATCATCTTCGTATCTGATCGCAATGCCGGAGAGAGACCGGTCCACTCTGGGTTGGTCAACGGCCCCTTGAACCAGAATGTAGGGGTTCGAGCTGTAGGGCGTGTACCACCCATACCCATACAAGCCAAACGCGGCTCCCATCGGTCCCAGGAGTCCTCGTTCATAATAGGGCGTCGGCGCTGCCGACTTGATCACCATCGGCCGTTCCGGAATGACGGCATCGGCTCCGAGCTTCCGTGCTCTGTTTAAGAGGGATTCACGCAGCGTCTCTTCACCGGCACTTGTGCTCGTCACTGTGACGCGAGCCACTTCGAGATAGGGACGTGTCGGTGATTCCGACAGCCATTCGACCGGTGCCGTCCGATTTTTGATTGGATACGTGTCGTCCGTAAGATATTCCACGCGAGTGGCCACGCAACCGGCGACCAGAGCGGTGAGCGCAAGAGAAATGACCAGACGAGAGACGTGGGCCCTCATACGCACCTCACGCTCACAGCTTAACCGACGGAGACGCTTGGTTGCGATCCCTCATTAGAGGGGAGGTGAGGCCTAGCTATGACGTCAGGTAGGAAGGATACACTCTCGCATCGCTATTCTTTACGGCTCGCGCTGGTCCAATTGACGGTGCTGCCTGTCCACGTTCCTTTCAGGGACACCTTGCGTCCGACCGTAAGGCCTTGGAAAAACGCTGAACGTCCGATCACCGTCCCATCGTTTCCGGTAAACCCGCTGTTAGGAATGGTCGATGTGTCGATGGTGGCGCCTGCGATGACCAATAACGGATCCAAGGCTGAACGTATAGGTCCTTCGAGCTTGATTCCCGTCGTCGGCCCGCTTCGTTCGATCTCTTTGGCCAACAGGGTATTACCGCCTGCACGTCCCTGAATCTTCAAGTGGTCGCCTACCGTGATCTCTTCGAGCCGGCGCAGATTGCCCTCTCCTTCGATGGCCGTCTTGCTGTCAACCTGGATTGTCATACCAGAGAGTCCCAACAGAGTGAGAGTCTTAGAACCGGTATTAATCGAGGCCACATTGGATTCGAGTTCGATGTCGCCCTCGAATGAAATATAGTCAGCCTGCAGCAGTCCATTACTGAGGTGTCCCTTGATTTCAACATGGGCGCCAACCACCAGGTCATTGACGCTGCCCCCCTCGAAGGCCGTCATGGCAGTCGTTTGAACGTGGAGATTGTTGACAAAGAAGTCCCCGGGCACAGCGGACTGGATAATGAATCCTTCCACTTCAGCGTCTGAAATATCTTCGACACCAAGTCCGAGCGCCTTCACCCGCGTCGCGGCCAGTTTCACTCCATACGGCCCTGAACCTCCCTGGGCCAATTGATCGCCTCGGACGTGTACGACGATCTTATTCCATGAGGAAGTAGGAGAAGGCATTGCACTGATATCGGCAGACGAATAGTCTACTTCAAGCGCACCGATCTGGAACGTTGTTGCGTTCGCGTCCTGGTTTTGGATCGCCCCTTGAACTTCGTAATGCGGGTTTCCGGTTTGCATCGTGATCAGCGTGGCGAGAACGTGGCCGTCGCTGACGACAAATCCGCTGATTTCGATGCGATCAATGCCGGGCTTGAGATTTCCAATAGACTGTCCTGAGACGCTGGAATCGATAATGGTCTTCTGATCCACATGAACGACCTGTCCAAGAACGATCAAGCTTAAACCGTCCGCGGCGACGGCCTGAACTGTCCCTTCGACGGTTTCTTCAAATGCGATCTTGTCGGCGATCCGCGCCAATGGCTGGTTCGTGGAATATTCCTCACTGACTCTGCCGTTAACGAGCACGACCATACCGAGCTTGAGCTTGTTCTCGGAACTACAAGGGTCTTCATCAATGCAATAGATCGTGGTGGAGTTGTCGTATTCCGTTCCTGAGACGAAGACGCTGCCGAATTTGGTCACAGGACCAGACGAAACCGTGGCCACCGAGCCTGTCCCTCCAATGCCGCCCCCGGCTTGAGGACTTGGACCGCAGGAGGCGAGCGCGAGAAAGAGGGCAACAAGACCAAGAGGCTTTCTAAAGAACGTGGTCATATATGTTTAGAGCGCTTCTTGGGTTTGGAAGATTCCGATTCGAGCAGTTCCTCAAAGTGGTACATCCCCAGCCCGACCCGAACCCGGCCACTACCTTTACTCGTGGGGTTGACGTCACGATCACGGTTCGACAGCCACCGATCCAGCGCTTCCAAGAGTTCCTGCCCGCGTGCGGCCACAATCGCTTCGAACTCTCGTGCCGACTCAATGGGCACATTGTCGTACATCACTTTCCGTTGGAACCGGGGCTTGTTGGGTTTGACATAGATGTTATGATCGATGGTCGCAATCAGGTCTGCAGTATCGATGCCAAGGATGCTGAGCTTATCTGACTCGCTCTTCTGGGGAATATAGCCCCGAGACCGTAGACAAATGCGCCCATCTCTGAGCTGTTCGACGGAACCTACACGAAGCAACTCGTCCAACATCGCACGCACGGGAATATCTCCACTGTAGGTTTTCACCAGCGCCTCGAATGAGCCTCGTTTGCCGTTCAGTGGGAGCGGAGCGGGATGTCCCCGGCCGTCGCCGAACTTGGAATCCTTGAGCCAGCCGGCGATGACTCGCGCCGCCCTGTTGTATTCCTCTTCCGCCGATCCATGGTGACGCGCCGGTTGAGCCAACAGTGCTTGGACTTCCTTCCTTGTCAGGCCCGTCAGGATCGCGATCCTCGACACTGTCGCCTTTTTGCCATTGATGCCGAATTCTTCTTTCGCGAGATCCACATAGACTCGTTTTAGCAGGTCATAAAAGGACCGCGCTGCCATTCCATTTCGAAGGAATAACCGCACCAACGGGTATAAAAGCTTACTGGTGGCTGAGGAGAGGGCCTGCGAGCGGGACGATTTCATGCCAGTGGGAAGTTATTCCCAGCGACCTCGTGAAGTCAACTGCCCTAGTCCTTCGCAATGTAAAACACCAATCAACTCGCCACGAGTTTCCCCTCTTGAGGTCTGTGCCCGAGCGGAGTACAAAGAAAGCGCGGCACGTTGCTCATGATCCGATTCTTCAGTCACATCCTCACGTCACTCGGCAGCAAGGTCCTAGTGGCCCTTTCGGGGCTCGGCCTTGCCGGTTTCGTTGTCTTCCATATGCTGGGCAACCTTCAGGTCTTTCAAGGACCGGAGGCCCTTAACAGGTACGCGGCATTTTTGCGCGAGATGCCGATGGCACTGTGGACCGCGCGCGTAGGACTGCTCGCGATTGTCGGTCTGCACATCGGCCTCGCGTTTCGGCTGGCCATCCATAATCGCCGGGCCCGTCCCGTCGCCTATGCGGTGCACGAGTACCGTCAGGCCTCGTTGGCTTCCCGTACCATGGCACTGACCGGCAGCCTACTGATCCTGTTCATCGTGTTTCATCTACTGCATCTGACAGCCGGATGGGTGGATCCCTCCTTTCCCGACCGTCTGGACATCCGAGGACACCGCGACGTGTTTGGTAAGGTGGTTCACGCGTTTCAAAACCCGCTGTTTGTGGTGATCTATCTGGCCGGACAAGTGGCGCTGGGATTGCATCTCAGCCATGCCTTGTCCAGCAGTCTACAAACATTGGGGATGGAACATCCGATCCTCGATAGTCTCTTTCGAGGTGCGGGCCCGCTGGTGGCGCTGCTGGTCGTGGTTGGGAATGCGGCGATCGTCTTGGCCGTCGCATTCGGAGTTGTGCACGCATGATCCTGCTCGATTCCAAAGTGCCGTCGGGACCGCTCGAAACCAAATGGGACCGTCATCGGTTCAGCGAAAAACTGGTCAGCCCCAATAACAAGCGGCCAATCAGCATCATCGTCGTCGGGTCCGGGCTGGCCGGCGCCAGCGCCGCTTCCACCCTCGGACAGCTGGGGTACCAGGTGGAGTGTTTCTGCTTTCATGATAGCCCCCGCCGGGCTCACAGCATCGCTGCGCAGGGCGGCATCAACGCGGCGAAGAATTACCAGGACGACGGAGACAGCGTCCAACGGCTGTTCTACGACACGATCAAAGGCGGCGACTTCCGCTCGCGCGAAGCGAACGTATACCGCCTGGCGCAGGTGAGCACGCAGATCATCGATCAATGTGTCGCGCTCGGCGTGCCGTTCGCGCGCGAATACGGCGGGCAGCTCGCCAACCGGTCTTTCGGCGGCGTGCAGGTGTCCCGGACTTTCTATTGTCGCGGACAGACAGGCCAACAACTTCTGCTCGGCGCCTATTCGGCCCTGTCGTGGCAGGTCGAGCGAGGGCAGGTTAGGATGCATCCCCGCATGGAGATGCTGGATCTGATCGTCATCGACGGTCACGCCCGCGGGATCGTCGTGCGAGATCTGGTCACAGGAGCCATTCGATCGCATACAGCCCAGGCCGTGGTGCTGGCCACCGGTGGGTACAGCAACATCTTTTTTCTCTCGACGAACGCCAGCGGAAGCAACGTGACGGCGACCTACCGCGCCTGGAAACAAGGGGCGGCCTTCGCCAACCCCTGCTTTACGCAGATCCATCCGACAGCGATTCCGCCGAGCGAAGCATACCAAGCCAAGCTGACGCTCATGTCCGAGTCGCTTCGCAATGACGGCCGCTTATGGGTGCCGAAGGAACCGGGAGATACCCGCTCGCCGGATCAGATTCCTGCACCGGAGCGGGACTATTTTCTGGAACGACGTTATCCCCGGTTCGGCAATCTAGCCCCCCGAGATGTGGCCTCCCGTGCAGTCAAGCAAATCTGTGACGACGGTTGCGGTGTCGGTCCCGGCGGGCATGGCGTCTATTTGGATCTGTCGGATGCCATCGCGCAGCAGGGTTTTGAGGTGGTCCGCGAACGGTACGGCAATCTTTTCGACATTTACCAGCGCATCACCGGCGAAGACGCTTATAAGACACCGATGCGCATCTATCCTGCGCCGCACTATACGATGGGCGGCCTGTGGGTTGACTACAATCTCATGAGTACGATTCCAGGCCTGTTCGTGATCGGCGAGGCCAACTTTGCTGATCACGGCGCGAATCGGCTCGGTGCCAGCTCGTTGATGCAGGGGTTGGCCGATGGCTATTTCATTCTTCCCTACACGATCGGCCATTACCTGGCGACGACCAAGAGCATACCGATTTCTGACGACCACCCAGACGCGCGCGCGGCGGAGGAACGGGTGACGACGAGGACCTCGCGGCTCCTTGGCGGGACGGGAAAGAGAACGGCCGCCTCATTCCATCGAGCATTAGGACGCATTATGTGGAACGCTTGCGGTATGGCGAGACATCGTGCAGGTCTCAAGCACGCGCTACAGACGATCCCTCCTTTACGCCATGAGTTCTGGCGCGATGTGGCGGTGCTTGGAACAGGCGATACATTCAATCAGGAGCTGGAGTATGCGGGGCGAGTCGCGGATTTCCTGGAGTTCGCCGAACTGCTTTGCCATGACGCACTCCATCGGGAAGAGTCTTGCGGCGCCCATTTTCGAGAAGAGCATCAGACGCCGGATGGGGAACCGTTGCGTGACGACGCACGATTCGCCCATGTCGCAGCGTGGGAATATGTCCCCAGCGGCCTGCCGGTCCTGCACAAGGAGCCACTCGCTTTCGAATTCGTGAAGCCGGCGATGCGCAGCTACCAATGAGAGAGATCCTATCGTGAAGTTCACGCTGAAGATTTGGCGGCAGAAGGGACCGGCCGACAAGGGCCGGCTGGTGACCTATCGGGCTCAGGACATCAGTCCCTCCATGTCTTTTCTGGAAATGCTGGACGTCGTGAATCAGCAACTCATGCTCAAAGGCGAAGAGCCAGTAGCATTCGAGTACGACTGCCGCGAAGGCATTTGCGGAAGCTGCTCGCTCGTGATCGACGGGGTGCCGCACGGACCGGATCGAGGGATGGCCACCTGCCAACTGTATATGCGTCGCTTTGCCGACGGTGCAACGATCACGATCGAGCCTTGGCGTGCGAGGGCCTTTCCGATCATCAGAGATCTCGTCGTCGACCGACGCGCACTGGATCGCGTGATGCAAGCGGGCGGCTACATCTCAGTCAACACCGGAGGGGCGGTCGATGGCAACGTATTGCTGATTGGGAAGGATCAGGCCGATACTGCCATGGATGCTGCGTCGTGCATCGGCTGTGGCGCCTGCGTAGCGGCGTGCAAGAATGCGTCGGCCATGCTGTTCGTCGCCGCCAAGGTCTCGCACCTGGCCTCGCTTCCACAGGGCGAGCCGGAGCGAACCAAACGCGCCAAAGCCATGGTCGCAGCGATGGACCGTGAAGGCTTCGGGTCTTGTGGAAATCAATATGAATGTGAAGCCGTCTGCCCCAAGTCCATCAGCGTCCGATTCATCGCCATGCTCAATCGGGAATTTCTTCGCTCGACCATCGCCGAACCGGGTCCAACGCCGGAAATGCTGGCTGGTCCCCACGACGAATCTCATTAACGTGAGAAAGCCGCAAAGGCTTCAAGCCGGGGAATCCCTCCGTTTGCTTGACAGATCGGCGGGCATGCACTATCGATAGAAAATGGCTCCGACAGAGGATTAACTGGCCGTCGGACAAACCGGAGCTCGTCGAGAGTCATGTAATGGGTCGTCTGCTGAGTTGTCCTCAATGCCGTCATGAACAGGTGCTGCGGTCGCGGCCCTTGTCCGCCAGCGAGCGGATGGCGGCGCTCTTCCTCTTGTCGCCCTTCTCCTGCCAGCACTGCAGCTGTCGCTTCCTGGCCTCCCGCATCGGCTTGGACTACCCGCGCCACCCGATCGACCGGCGCGAGCATCTCAGAATTCCGGTCCGGCTCTATCTCTCCTTCTCGGGAGGAAAAGTTCGCGGCGAGGGAACCGTGCTTGATCTCTCAATGGGAGGCTGTATCATCAAGAGCGAGACGCAGGTGCGCGTCGACGACATCTTTTATCTGGAAATTGCAACCGGTTCGCAGGAGCAGCCGTTGGAAGTTGCGGCGATGGTGCGATCGATCGGCCCACGCGGAATCGCCTTCAAGTTTCTGCGAGCGGCCCAGGAAAACAAACGACTGCTCGCATTTATTCAGACTCAAACCGCCGATCACCTCCAGAAGGCAGCGAGCGCTGCCGTTCCGGTCAAGACCTAAGAAAGTCCTTCCAAGCTCGCTTCACTCTCGCTCCTCCCATGCCACTCTCTTCGTTAGATTGGTTGTTCCCAGGCGGAGGGCAGTGGATACTCTGTCGTCAGCCGTTCATGTTCGGTGAGATCGTAGGGCTCGATCGTCAAGTCCAGAGGATTCAAGGGTTCGGCGCAGGCTGGAGAAGTCAGAAAATCGACCAGAGCTTGCGCCTTCTCTCTTGTCGAGAATCGGCAGAGCCCATATTCCGGCATGCCCGAAGATGGATGCCAGAACGCCAGCTCGATCGCGCTTCCTTGATAAATGCCCAAGGCGCGGTGCTTGACCTGAAATCCTCCCGCCTTCTGTGACGATCGCTCCAACGACATCGGTAGCCTTTGACGACGCTATCTTCGAAAATATCGACATGATAGCATGATCTCGTTTGCACCTTCATCAGAAGGGAGGAGCGCTATGGGCAGCGGTCGCACGATACTCATCGGTCTACTATTGGTCGCAAGCCTGGGGGGGTGCGGCTACAACGACTTGCAAGGATTGGACGAAGACACGAAGGCCGCCTGGAGCGAGGTCGTCAATCAATACCAGCGCCGGGCCGATCTCATTCCCAACCTCGTGGCGACAGTGAAGGGATATGCCGCCCACGAAAAAGACACACTGGAAGGGGTCGTACAGGCTCGCGCTCAAGCCACCGGCATTCAAGTGACGCCGGAGATGTTGAAGGACCCGGTCGCGTTCGAACAATTTCAAAAGGCCCAAGCCGGTTTGACCTCAGCCCTCGGTCGTCTGATCGCCGTTGCCGAGAACTACCCGAATTTGAAAGCCGATCAAAACTTCCGCGATCTCCAGAGTCAATTGGAAGGGACAGAGAACCGCATCACGGTCGCGCGCAAACGCTACATCGACCGTGTTGCTGAGTACAACAAGATGGTCCGGTACTTTCCAACCAGCCTGACGGCTAAGCTTCTTCTCCACATGGAAGAAAAGCCGAACTTCACGGTGGCGGATGAGAAGGCGGTCGCGAAGCCGCCGGAGGTCAAGTTCAACTGAACCAAGGCGAACGATGGATGCCATTCGCATGAGCCGTGTCTGGCATGAGCCGGCGCGGCTCATCGTCTTTGTGGGGATGCTATTCAGCCCGCTGCAGGCCCCGGCACTAGAAGTCCCGCCTCTGACAGAGCGCATCGTAGATCTTGCCCACGTCCTGCCTCCTCACGACTTCGATCAACTGACCGCGCAACTGAAGACCCACGAGGAGAAGACCGGCAATCAAGTCGCCATCCTGATTCTCCCTTCTCTGGAGGGAGAGCCGCTCGAAGAGTATTCGCACCGTGTCGCCACCACATGGAAGCTCGGACTGAAGGGCACCGATAACGGCGTGCTGCTGCTTATCGTGCTCAAAGAACGGAAACTGCGCATCGAAGTGGGATACGGCCTTGAGGGTACTCTGACCGACCTCCGGTCGGCTCATATCATTCGCAACGAAATTGTGCCGCGCTTCAAGGCCGGCGATATACCCGCCGGGGTGCGGGCCGGGACAGAAGCGATACTGAACACGATCGAAGGGACGTATCAGACGCAAGAGTCGCCGTCCGATCGGATCAAGCCAGGACAAGAGACGAGTGGATTACAGTATGTGATCATCGGAATCATCGTCGGATTCCTGGCCGGGATCGTCTTAAGCCAAGGTCTTCGGAAAACGCGTGCGCTGCTTGGTTCCATCCTCACGTTCATGGTGGCCCAGCTCGCGAGCATCCCCCTGGGACTTGTGGCCGCCGGGTTCACGGCCTTCCTGCTCTGGATGGTCCTGAGTGCCAACAGCGGGCGACGGCGCGGCACGGGTCCCAGCGATTGGACTTGGTATAGCAGCCGGGGCGGCGGATGGAGCGGAGGTTCGTTTGACAGCGGTGGATTCAGCGGCGGCGGCGGCGATTTTGGCGGAGGAGGAGCCAGTGGTGATTGGTAAGGCGATCGAATTGACCGAGCAAGAGAAAGCCCGCATCAGCGAAGCCGTGCGTGCCGCTGAACGTCAGACGAGCGCGGAGATCGTCCCGATGCTCGTCGCACGCTCTGGACTGTACCGCGACGCGCAACACCGGACCGGGCTGGCGCTGGCTCTCCTGATCCTGACGGGGCTTCTGATGGGGGAGGCGTTGTGGTTGCCCTGGGGATGGCATGCCGCGAATGCGGCGTGGCTCATCGTCGCTACTCTGCTGGCCTATACCATCGGGACCTGGCTCGGGACGTTTGGTGCGGTGATTCGCGCCGTCACATCCACCGAGCGCCTGCGCCGAAAAGTGCAACTCCGAGGCGAGCGGGCTTTTGCGCAACATGGAATTTCTCAGACCCGTGAACGTACCGGTGTCCTGCTCATGGTTTCGCTCCTGGAGCGGCGCGTGTATGTATTGCCGGACCTGGGCATCGGGCCGAAGATTTCGGCTGCGCAATGGGACGAGGTCGTGGAAGCCGTGGTCGTGAAGCTGAAGGCGAACGATATTGCTGGAGGACTCAGCGCCGGCATTGAACGGTGCGGAACCATCTTGACTCACGTGTGTCCCGCTACGCCCGGCAACAATCCCGACGAGTTGCCGGATCGGCTCGTGCAAGAACCGTAACGCGCTGTTCGATAGACGGCCCCTCATCGATCCGCTAGAATCCGAATTCATGTCCGAGACCACCACCACGACTTCTGATCAATCGCAAAGTGAAAACCACTCGCTCGTGAAGGCGGCCGGGGTGATCGGCATCGCCACGTTTTCCAGCCGTATTCTCGGATTCATCCGTGACATGGTCCTGGCGCGCATGTTCGGCGCGACGCCGGCAGCGGATGCCTTTTTCGTCGCATTCCGCATTCCCAGTTTATTGCGCGAACTCTTTGCAGAAGGATCGATGTCCGCCGCATTTATTCCCGTCTTCACGGAGTACCACACGCTCAAATCCAAACGAGAAGCCTGGGAATTAGCCAGCGCGGCCTTTACGACCCTACTTACGCTCGTGACCCTGGTGACGCTCCTTGGCATTCTTACCGCTCCCTGGCTGGTCCAAGCTCTAGCGCCCGGGTTTCAATCCTCACCGGAGAAGCTGGCCTTAACGACAGTGCTGACGCGTGTGATGTTTCCTTATCTCCTGTTCATCAGCATGGCCGCAATGGCCATGGGCATTTTAAATTCCGTGCGGGCGTTTGCCGTTCCGGCTTATGCGGCGCTTTTTCTGAACATCTTTATCATCGGTTGCGCTCTGTTCCTGTCTCCACACTTGGAAGAGCCGATCGTTGGCGTGGCGATCGGGGTGGTGGCCGGGGGTGCAGCGCAGTTTGCCATGCAGCTGCCCAGCCTCAAGGTCAGAGGATTGCTGTTCGGGTTTCGGTTCGAACCGAGCCATCCGGGCGTTAAGCGAATCGGCCGATTGATGGTGCCGTCGCTGCTCGGCATGTCGGTCACGCAGATCAACCTGACGGTCAGCACGATCCTGGCCTCCTTTATCGCCGGCGCGCCGACCTATTTGTTTTACGGCATGCGGCTCATTCAGTTTCCCTTGGGCATCTTCGGCGTCGCACTGGCCATGGCGATTCTGCCGACGCTCTCGGCGCAGGCGGCGCGTGGCGCGCTGGAGGAACTCCGGACGACCCTGGGGTTCGGGTTGCGAATGATCGTCTTCATCATGTTCCCGGCCATGCTGGGACTCATTTTTCTGCGTACCCCGATCGTGCATTTGTTTTTCGAACATGGCACCTTCACGCCGCAGGATACGGCCGAAACGGCCATGGCTGTCCTCTGTTATGCGGTCGGTCTGTGGGCCTTCGGCGGGGTACGCATCATCGTCGCGGCGTTTTATTCGCTGCAAGACACCAAGACGCCTGCCATCTCGGCCGCGATCGCCGTGACCGCCAACATCGCTTTCTCGTTGCTGCTCATGGCGCCGCTGGGCGTGTCCGGACTGGCGCTGGCGACCGCGCTCGCAGGCATGGTAAACGGCGGTATTCTGGTGGCGGTTCTTAACCGTCGACTCGGCGGGGTGGAATGGGGATTGGTCGGACGCTCGTCCTGCCGCGTCCTGGTGGCCTGCATTCCCTTAGTCGTGGCTTGCCTCTGGGTGGCTGGCGCGCAAGTGTGGACCCGTCAGGGGGAGTGGATGGCCAAGTCGGTGATGCTCGCGGTGGCAATCGGACTCAGCATGAGTGGGTATCTTGGCGTGCATGCGTTGCTGCGTTCTGAAGAGTTGGATTTGGTATGGGGCATGGTCAGAAAGAAATTCGGCCGCGTCGTCGGCCGGTAGGAGTGCACATGCGTCGCGTGTTGATGTTCAAGTCGCGCTGGGGCTGGATGGGAGTGGCTGAATCGGGAAAAGGCATCACGGCGATCGTGTTCCCGCAAGCCTCGAAGTCGGCGGTGGCGGCCAGCTTGCGAGCCCATACCGTTGTGTCCTTCGAAGAAGCTTCATCTTCGCGCTTGCGCGAAGCGCGGAAGCAGCTGACGGAATACTTGTCCGGGACCCGCACCTCGTTTGATCTTCCGCTCGACCTCTCGGAAGGGACAGTCTTTCAACGACGGGTGTGGAAGACGCTACAAGTTATCCCCTATGGCCGACTATGGTCTTACCGAGGACTGGCCTCCCGCGTCGGTGGTGTACAATACGCAAGGGCGGTTGGCGGCGCGGTCGGCGCCAATCCACTACCGATCGTCGTGCCTTGCCATCGGGTTGTGGCGCAGGATGCCACGATCGGGGGATTTTCTTGTGGACTGCCGGCAAAACGGAAGTTGCTCGCGCTGGAAGGCTCGCTTTCCCAGCTTCGCCGGACGGAACAAGGTTGATGAAGGCGGTGATTCAACGGGTGACGCGGGCGTCCGTCGAGGTGGATGGTTGCGTGGTCGGCGCGATCGGCGAGGGGTTGTTGGTCCTGCTCGGCGTGGCCAAGGGAGATGGAGAGTCGGATTGCCGCTTCATGGTAGAGAAACTCTCAACCTTACGGATCTTCTCCGATGACGCGGGGAAGATGAACCGATCGCTGGCTGATACGGGCGGCTCCATCCTCTTGGTGTCCCAGTTCACCCTTCTGGGCAACACAAGAAACGGCCGGCGACCCAGTTTTGACGAGGCGGCGCCGCCCGATGAGGCCAGGCGATGGTATGAGCAAGTCGCGGCGGAGTTGAAGGCGCGGGGGAGACCGGTGGAGACCGGGAGGTTTGCGGCCCACATGAAGGTCCAGCTGCTCAACGACGGCCCGGTCACCTTCCTGTTGGACAGCCGAAGCGGGTCTCCGGCGGGTTTGTGAATAGAGTCTGCTATAATAGGAACTGACCGCTGCAATCCAGTGCGAGGGAGAGATGGGAACACCAATCCCGGCTCGACATCCGCTGCGACAACTCTTCAGTGCCTTGACTGAGAAGAGCTTCACCGAACATCTCGGATGGCCCGATCTCAATGTGACCAGTTATGTCTCTGACCTGCTCGTCAATTTTACCCGGACGGATCACCTGTTCAGAATCAGAAACCCGCAGGGCCAACCGGTGGATTCGGTCGTGGACCTCTTGTTCGAGTCAGAAGTGCTGCTCGAGGCGCAATCGTTGGATCGAGAACGGGACGTCCATCAGCACATCGGGGACTTCACGCTGTTTATGGCCGGGCTGTTTCCGGAGTATCTGCGCCGCCTCAAGACTGCCGGCTTGGTCTACCACAAGGATTTCCTGGTGGATTATGTCAAGACGGGGAAACGCTCATATGGCATCGTCGCGCAGATGGCGGACCAGCCTTCAGAGGACGAACGCCCGCTCTTCGCAAAACTCTCCGACAACTTCGAACTCTGCGTCACCGGTTTGGGATTCGTGCGGTCCGATCTGGATCGCATGAAGAATCCGGCCTATCAGCAGGCCAAGGACCTCCTCCTCAATTGACCCGACCACGTCCCCTTATCCTTACTCACGGCGGTGCCGGACGACGTGCCATGACTCCGCAACAGGCGTCTTGCCTCGCCGACGCACTGGCAACCGGCTATGCAATCCTTCAACATGGCGGTCCTGCAGTCCTCGCGGTCGAGAGTACCATCGGCTTTCTTGAACAATCCGGGCTCTTCAACGCCGGGCGAGGGTCAAAGCGGCAACTGGACGGGGTGCAGCGGATGGATGCCTCAATAATGGAAGGGGCCTCTCTGCGGGCCGGCGCTGTGGCGTCGATCGAAGGCTTCGTCCATCCGATTACTGCGGCCAGGCTGGTCATGGAAGAAACGGATCATGTCTTGTTGGCCGGACCATGGGCGAGCAGGTTTGCACGACATTTTAGACTGGAGAGATTTCGGGCCTCCCGCGGCCCTCGCCAGCTGTCATACGGGCGAATTCTTTCTCAGCGAAGCCGCCGCCTATCGAACCGGCACGGGACAGTCGGCGCAGTCGCCTTGGACCGATCGGGAACGGTCGCGGCGGGAGCCTCCACCGGCGGGATCGATTCGATGTTGCCCGGCCGGATTGGTGATACGCCGCTGATCGGATGCGGGGTCTATGCAGACAATCGCAGCGGCGCCGTATCAATGACGGGCCAGGGTGAAGGCATCATTCGCCTGGCGGTCGCCAGGACGATCTGCGAACGACTCGCCGAAGGCAGAAGCCCTTCCGTGGCGGCCAAGATGGTCTTGCGTCTATTGGTCTCGCGGATCGACGGCGCGGCTGGTACATTGGTGATGACGCCGGATGGGAGATTTGTGATTGCCCATGTGACTCCCCACATGGCCGCCGGCTGGTGGAACGGGTCGGCGAAACCGATTGTCAGGGGTCGTTGGAAATGAGCAGCGTCCTGTTTCATCTGGCCTTTCCGATCCATGACATTGAAGCGACCAAACGATTCTATGTCGAAGGACTCGGCTGTACGTTAGGGCGAGAATCCAGCCATGCTGTCACGTTTGGATTGGCAGAGCATCAGCTCGTCGCGCATGTGGTGGACGAGCCTCAAGCCACACAGAAAGGCATTTATCCGCGCCATTTCGGCCTGGTGTTTCTGTCGAAAGGTCAATGGCAGGAATTGGCCGATCGGGCGAGGGCGAACGGGCTGCCATTCTTTCAACAGCCGAGAGTGCGTTTCCCGGGAACCAGAATCGAACACCATACCTTCTTCCTCCAGGATCCGTCCCAGAATCTTCTCGAGTTCAAACACTACACCCATGAGTCGGCCATCTTCGGCGAACGGGATTTCCGTGCAGTCGGGGACGCCTCGAACCCGGATTGAAGATTCAAAATTCCGCGCGGACACCCCCCATAATCAGCAAGGGACTGCCAAGCGTCTTGACGGAGCCGGTCTGGGTCGCAATGTAGTGCCGGTTGGTGAGATTCTCGCCGTTCACCATCAAGTGGATCCCCTTGCGAATCTCGTGCTGAAGTGACGCATCGAGCACGACAAAGTCGGCAACCGGTTGGGTGTTGGCGTCATCGGCATACTGGCGCGAAAGATAGCGGGCCAGGATCGTGGCCTCCACCCAATCGGAACGTCCCGCCGTGACGCCCATCGTCACCTGGCTGCGGGACACGTTCGGGACGCGCTTTCCTTCCCGATCCGGGGTCCCGGGAAAATTGCTGATCAGTGAATCGACATAGGCATAACCGAGATTGAGCGTCAGCAGTGGAATGACGCGATAGGACACGTCCAGCGCCCCGCCGGTCGAGAGGCTTCTGCCCACATTTTGCCGTTGAGCGGAAAGCGGCCCCTGCGTGACAAACAAAATTTGATCTTTCACGCTGTCGCGATGGAGCGACAAGCGCCAGTGGAGCGCACGCTCATTCAACAGCTCTCCTTCGACTTTGACCTCCGCCCCCGTGAGCCGCTCGGGGCGCAGCTGATCGTTGGGAAGAAATGTAAACCCGCCGAAGCCGAACCCCCGGTAGAGTTCGTTTAAGGTCGGCGCGCGAAACGCTTGGTAGACGGAAGCGCCCAGTCGCAGCGTCTCGCTGAGTTGATAAGAAGAGGACAGTTTCGGATTGACCACGCTAATGACATTGTCGCGAGGGGTGGTCGATGTCGTCGGCGATTCACTGCGTGCGTTGAAGTTCTTCCACCAATCGGCGCGCGCGCTCGGGGTGACGGTCCAGCGATCGGTGAGCGGTAGGATCCATTCGCCGAAGAGGCCCCACCCGAGCTGCTGGCCTCGGGCGAGGGTTTGCCCGAGGAACGCCGTTTGGGAAAACAGATTGTCGGTCGATTGGGCGATGATCGTTCGGGCGTCAGTCCCCAGCACGAGCCGATCGCGGTCAAACAGCCTCCCGGTCCATTGCACCGATCCGCCGAAGTCATTGCTGGGGATCGTTTGGATGCTGTTTTGAAATTCGTCAAGGCGAACCAGCGACGACGGGACGATCTGGGAGGACAGGTTCCGAAACGTCTGCCACTGCCCGAACAGTTTGCCTTCCCACAGACCCGCCCGGCCCTGATCGCTGCGCAGCCCGAGCGCAACATTCCCGATCGTTCTCGATGCGACACTGAGTGTCGTCCCGAACGTGCGGTCTTCTCGGAACAGGCTTCCCGATAAATCGATCGTCGTAGCGCCCGTTGGCATCCAGGCCACGCTCCCGTTGAATAACTCGTGCCGCGAATCGTTGGTCCGATCGACCGGGCCTCTTTGGTACGCCGGGACGGGAATGACTCCGTTTGTGTGAAACCATCGGTAACCGAGAGAAAAGCGGAAACGGTCGGTCCCATAACGGGCGTTCAGGCCCTGTTGGAAGGTGCTCAACGTACCGGCCTGGCTATCCAGAGTGAGCCCGGTTCCAACGGCGGGCCTTTTCGTGATGACATGGATGACACCTCCCATGGCCCAGGTCCCGTACAGATTCGAGACTCCGCCGGGTACGATTTCCACACGTTCGATGTCATTTGGGATCAGGCCCCAATTAATCCATCCTCCGAATCCATCGTTCAGCGGTACACCGTCGAGCAACACGAGCGCGCGACGGGTGCCCAGACCGTTCAGCGTGACGGATTGCGCGGTGGGATGGTTATAGCGGCTGCTGAGTGTGGCGGGCTGGACACCGGGGACCGATCGAAGCAGATCGTCGAGCTGATGACCACCGGGGTAAGGAGACCGCTGGATTTGTTCCTGCGTGAGCAGGGTCACAGCCGCCGCGCTCTGCACGATCCGTTCAGGGGCGCGCGTCGTGCTGATCACCAGTTCGTCCGTCGTGAGAACGGGAGGCTCCTGCTCGGGAACATCCGCTGCGGCTCGATCGAAGACCAGCAGGAGACCGAGAGCCAAAGACACGACCATGAGGCGGCAGTCCGTCACAGGAGCATCTGCTGTTATTCGGTTTGCGTGGGGTAACGCGCGGCCCGGTTCATCCGGTGCAGGATGCGCTCGTACCGGTTGGTGAGCGCTATCGTTTTTCGCAGAGGATCGTAGCGACGGGGCGAGGGCAGAATGGCGGCCAGCCATGCGGCTTCGTCTTCAGTTAAGTCGCGCGCTGGTTTCCTGAAGTGGTGGCGCGAGGCCGCCTCCGCGCCATAGACGCCGCTGCCCCATTCGGCGACGTTGAGATAGAGTTCGAGGATCCGTTCTTTCGAAAGACGGTGTTCAAGTGACCGGCTGATCAGCGCTTCGTGGGCCTTCCTGAAGATCGACCGTTCGGAAGACAGGTAGAGATTCTTCGCCAGTTGTTGAGTGATCGTGCTGCCACCGCGTTTGAGTTCGCCCTTTTCAAGGTCGTAGAGGACGGCGTCTTTCATCCCTTCCCAATCGAATCCTTCATGCGTGAAAAACGCCGCATCTTCCGCCGCCACGACCGCACGGCGCAGATGGGGAGAAATTCTGGAGAGTGGCACCCAGACCCAATACCGGCCGATCGAAAGTCCTTTCGCTTTGGCCTGGGCTTCGCGGGCTTCGATCAAGGCCGTGGTTGTCGGGTTGGTCGATCGCAGCAAGGCCACATCGGGAAGTGTCAGGAGCCAGAGGAACAGCAGCGTGGCGAGCGGAATTGCCACGAACAAGAATACTTTGACGAGCAGGCTGGTGCGACGTTGTTTGGTTGACTTCCGCATCGATGACTGCGTAAGAAAAGGAACGAGGCGATGGATGCCTGCCGCTCTCACCCCTGGAGTCTCGTGAAAATTCTGAAGGCCGAGTTTATCAGAAGTTGCGCCAGCCAAGAACAATTTCCGACCGGCACGATACCGGAAATCGCCTTCGTGGGGCGCTCGAACGTCGGAAAATCCTCGCTCATCAATTCTCTGCTGCAACGGAAAGGGCTGGCCAAGGTCAGCCGCACGCCGGGAAAGACCCGCGCCGTCAACCTGTTCGCCGTCGCCACCGACGATCCCCTGTTGTCGCGCTTCGTGCTCGCCGATCTTCCGGGCTACGGCTACGCCAAGGTGTCGAAAGTGGAGCGGGCGCAATGGGCCCCTTTAATCGAGGCGTATCTGGGCGGGCGCGAACAACTGTGCGCGGTCGTCATGCTCGTAGAAAGCCGGGTCTTGAGTCCGCATGACGGCCAGACCATCGACTGGCTTCGATCGATCGGCTGCGATCCGCTGGTTGTGGCGACCAAGGTCGATAAGCTCAAAGCCAGCGAACGCGTGTCGACCCTCCGCCGGCTTCAGGAAGGCCTCGGCTTAGTCGAGAGCCGGGCATTTATGGTTTACTCGTCGGTGACGGGCGAGGGGCGGGAGCACTTGTGGTCTGTCCTGAGAGAGCGTTGTCGAACTTGATCTCGATGTAGGCCTTGTTCTTCAAGTCCGCCAGCCAGGTCTGGAACATGTCTTCGCTCTTTTGCTGGAAGACCAGCGCCTGGATCTCTTGCCTGACTTCTTCGTAGGGCCGGAACTGTTTCGGTTTCTTGTCTTCCAACCGGACGATATGCATCCCTTCCGGGCTCTCGACGACGTCCGAAATCCCGCCCGGAACCAGGTTCGATACGCCCCGCTCGATTGCCGGCAGGAGTTCTCCCTGGCGTACCAGACCTAACCGTCCGCCGCGTGAGGCGTTGGGCCCGTCCGAGTAGCGAAGAGCGAGATCCTCGAAGGACTCTCCTTGCTTGAGCAGCGCCATGATGTCGCGCATTTTGTTCTTCGCGTCCACCGCATCGTCTGGCGATCGAGGTTTGATCAGAATCTGACTGAGGGTATATTCTTCCGGAAGCGCAAACCGGTCGCGGTGCTCCTGGTAGTACCGTTTCATCTCAGGATCCGCCACCATCACGCCGCTGCGCACTTCCCGATCGACGACCCTGAGCAACGTCAGCTGTTCCCGAACGCTCTTGGTGCTGATGGGGTCTTTTTCATCGATCTTTTCGCCTTGCTGGATCAATTGCTTGACGGCCTGCTTAACCTCCTGCTCTCCGACGTCGATGCTGCGGGCCTTGGCTTCCTGAAGCTGCAACCGGCGCTCGATCATCGTCGTCAGGGCCATCGCTTCCGCCATTTTCAACCGCCGCGATAATTCTTCGCCTCGATATTGCTTCTCGATCCGTTCCCGCTCCGGTGCCAGCTCCCGTTTCACCTCGGACCACAGGATCAGGTCTGAGTTGACGATGGCCACAATGCGGTCTTCGACTTTGGCCGCAGCGAGCGGACGAACCGCTCCAAGGCAGTCCAAGGTCAGCAGGGCCGCCACCCAGAGCAAGAACCGAGCGGATGTGCGAGACGAGGGGATCATGGTCTGTCGATGCGAAGGGACGAAGGCTGTCGCACGACGCATCGGGTGATTGTACAAGATTCCACGGGGAGTGAGGAAGTGAAGGACTTCGATCAGCCGCTTAACGTCTGGTGAGGTCGCCGGTCGGGTACCGAGACCCATCGGCGAGCCGTACGACGGCCTTGGCTTTGATTTCCGCGATCGCGTCGTCGTAGTGCTGTTTGCGCTTGAGATACACGAGTTCTTGGCGCAGTCGTTCACGCTTCGCGAGGTCGGCCTGAATGATCTCCGGCTCGAGCGCGGTGATCATGACGAGATAGTAGCCGGCATCCGTTTTGATCGGCGCGCTGACCATGCCGGGCTTGAGTGTCCGGAGGACCTCATCGACTTCCGGAATGACGAGGCCTTTCCGATAGGGTCCGAGGTCGCCGCCCTTCGCCTTGGTCTTGCCGTCGATCGAGTAGCGCTGCGCAAACTTTCCGAAATCGCCTCCGCGGTTGACCTGAGTTTCTAAATCTTTGGCGGCGGAAAAATTCGGCAACAACATCTGCGCGACCCGCACTTTCAATGGCGTCAAGAGTTCGCCCGCGTGCTGCTCGTAATACCGGTCCAATTCCTCTTTCGTGGGCTCAGCCGTGGCTTTCATCCGGTCTTTGAGGAGCTCTTCTTTCAGGAGTTTTTCTTTATACCGGCGGACTCGGTCCCGAAACGCGTCGCTCTGATCGAGCCCTTGCTTGCGGGCTTCTTGCATCAGCAGTTCATGATCGACGAGTTCCTTCAAGAACACCTGTCTTCCGCCTTCTTTCTCGTAGCGGGCCCTGGTGGCTTCGGGCAGGTCGGTCCATTCGTTGTCAAATTCGGTTTGCGTGATCGGTTTGCCGTTGACGAAGGCCACTACCCGTTCCTCGGACGGAGGCGGGGTGCAGCTGGTCAGCAGCAAGAGCGTCCCACCGATTGTGACGGTGATGAGGCAGCAGAGGCGGATGGCCAAACGGGTGGTGGAATCAATCGATGGTCGATGCATGCGGACGTGAACCCTCGTCGGATTAATGGAGTGATGCCGCTTTCGCTGTGCTGTTGGTATCACAGACTCCGAGGCTTTGCAAGGTTGCGGTGAGTTCCGGAAAGATGGAAGACCAATCCTGATGCGGCATTTGGAGTTCGAATGAGAGAGGCGAGAGAAACCGGAGCCGCGTCTTGTACTGATCCATGAGACGTTGAATCGCCGCGGGGGCGACGGGACTCTTGGCGTCCAGCGTGACGACTACGGACCCTGTCTTGAGCTCGATTGAAACCAGTCGCAAGGCCTTCGCCTGCATGCGCACCTGCATCACTTCAAACAACCGTTCGACAGAATCGGGAGGTTGCCCAAAGCGGTCTTGCAGTTCGCCGTGCAGGAGAGCGAGATCTCCCACTTGGGTTGAGGACGAGAGCCGCTTGTAGAACGATAAGCGCTGATGGGGATCGGCCACGTATTCTTCCGGGATGAAGGCAGACACGTTCAGACGCAAGGTCGGATCCGGCTCTTCCTCCACGACCTGCCCCTTGAGCCGTTGCACCGCCTGTTCGACCATTTGTATGTAGAGATCCAATCCGATCGCGGCGATGTGTCCGGATTGTTGTTTGCCCAGCAAGTTGCCCGCGCCCCGGATTTCCAAATCGGCGGCTGCGATGCGGAACCCAGACCCCAGCTCAGTAAATTGCTGAATGGCCGTCAGGCGCTTTTGGGCGTCTTCCGTCAGCCTGCCTTCATCCGGCACCAGGAAATAAGCATAGGCTTGATCGCCGCTGCGACCGACGCGCCCGCGGAGTTGATAGAGTTGCGCCAGGCCGAACGTGTCGGCGCGGTTGACGATGATCGTGTTGGCGCTGGGCACGTCGATCCCGGACTGAATGATGGCCGAGGCAATCAACACGTCGGCCTCGTGATGAAAGAACTTGAGCATGACGGCTTCCAACAGTTTCGCATCCATCTGTCCATGGGCCATGACGATGCGCGCCTCCGGGACAATCTGTTGCAGCCAGGCGCCGGTTCGCTCCATCGTTTCCACGCGATTGTGGACGAAATAGACCTGGCCACCGCGTCCCAGTTCGCGCAAGATGGATTCCCGGATCAATTTGTCGCTGGAGCGGACGACCTGTGTGCGGATGGACAAACGGCCGGCCGGCGGGGTGTCGATGATCGAGAGATCTCGTACGCTGGCCATCGCCATTTGCAAGGTCCGTGGAATCGGCGTGGCGGTCAGAGTCAAGACATCGACCTGCGTGCGCAGCTCTTTCAGCCGCTCCTTGTGCTTCACGCCGAACCACTGTTCTTCGTCGATGATGACCAGGCCGAGATTGCGGAAGAGCACGTCTTTCTGGAGCAGGCGATGCGTACCGATCACGACATCAATGGTTCCCGCCGCTACATCTTTCAGGATGGCCTTGGCTTCCTTGGGCGATTGAAAACGTGACAGGAGCGCCACGCGAGTCGGGAATGGCGCGAACCGTTCGGCAAAATTATCGTAATGCTGATGCGCCAGCAGGGTTGTCGGAACCAGAACCGCCACCTGCCAGTTGTCCTCGACCGCTTTGAACGCCGCGCGCATCGCCACTTCCGTCTTGCCGTAGCCGACATCACCGCAGACCAGTCGGTCCATCGGTTTGCTGGATTCCATGTCGCGGGTGATGTCCTCGATGGCTTTCAGTTGATCGGGCGTTTCTTCATATTCGAACGCGGCTTCGAACTCGTGGTACAGGGTGCTGTCGAATCCATAGGAATGGCGTTTGGCCAGCTCGCGGTTGGCATAGAGGTCGATCAGCTCATGGGCCATCTCTTCGATGTCTTTCTTCACGCGGGCGGTCGTCTTGGCCCAGCTGGTCCCCCCCAGGCGATCCAGCCTGGGAACATGCCCTTCGGCGCCGCTATAGCGCTGAACCTGATTCAGACGGTCGAGCGGCACATAGAGTTTGTCTCCGCCGAAAAATTCCAGAATCAGGTAATCGCTGTCGAAGTCCAGGACCGAAAGGCGTTTGAGGCCTTGATACTTCGCGATGCCGTGTTGGACGTGGACGACGTAATCGCCCACATTGAGGTCCTCCAACGACGAGAGAAAGGTCGCAGCCTTGCTCTTTGTTTGCGGCTTGTGCCGAGTCCCTTTCGCGAAAAGTTCTTCTTCGGTCAGCACCGCCAATCGCAGTTCAGGCGACAGGAATCCTACCGACAGATCACCGTGCAGCACATAAAATGGGGCACGCGCGCTTGTCCGCGAAGTCCAACTCCCCGTCGTCCATTCGACGGCCGGCACGTCGTGCTCGCGCAGGAGTGCCAGGAGGCGATCGACTTGGCCGCGGCTCCTCGCAACCAACACCACACGGCATGCCTCGCGAAGGCGCTCGAGAATCGACAATGTCTGACTGAACGGCGTGCCACGCGCGCCGAGGCCGGCGCTGCCGGGAACCTGTGCTGGAAATGCGTGCACCGGGTCCCATGAGGCGTCGGCCTCCGCCAATGGCTCGAGTGCCAATTGGGTCCATGCTGCTGTGCGATCCATCAGATCCTGCCAGGTGAGAAACAATCGCTCTGGCGAGGGATAGGGGACGGCCGTGTCCTTGTCGTTGTGTCTGAGATAGCCGTCGTCAATGCGGTCCCAATGCTCCCCGCAAGATCTGCTCAATACCGTTGGCTGGTCGAGCGCGAGCAGAGGTTGGGTAGCAAAATAATCGAGCAAGCTGTCCATCTGGGGATAGAGATCCGGCGCATGCCATTCCGCGTCGGCGGCAATCGGCGCGAGGGCATCCGGGGCGTCTTCAGGTCGGAGATATTCACGGGCCGGCAACACGATCGCGCGGTCCATCTTGGCAGTGGATTTCTGCGTGGCGGGATCGAATAGGCGGAGCGATTCGACGGTCTCGCCGAGAAATTCCGCGCGCAGCGGCTCCGCATAGGCGGTCGAAAAGATATCGACGATGCCGCCGCGAATGCTGAACTCGCCGGGGATTTCGACGACGGACACTCGTCGATAGCCCAGTCGCAAGAGTCCCGCAGTCAGGACTGCGCGTTCGATCCCGGCTCCAACCTTGAGCTGCAAAACGGTTCCCAGAAAAGTTTCGACCGGCATAAGCCGCTGCATCACGGCCTCGATCGACGTCACGACTTTCGCCCCGGGGATCGTCCGGATCTGATGAAGGGCGATCATGCGGCGGGCGATCAGGCCGACGTGAGGGGCCGTCGACTCGTAGGGGAACGTTTCCCAGCGGGGAAACAGGGCCAGCGACGTGATCGGAAGGCCCATCAGGCTATGAAAAAACATGAGATCGTCGAACAGCCGCTCGGCGGCTTCATCGGAACGTGTGACGATCAGCCAAGGTTGCGAGCCGATTGAACCGGATTGCGGAGACAATAGTTGCGTCAATGCGAATCCGGCCGTTGATCCATGCAAGCCCGTGAGGCAAGGCCGTGCACCTTTGCGCGCTAGCGCGGCGGCAACCGGCGCACAGCATGTAACCGTTGATGAGCCGGGCGGAGTGTGTGACACGGGTTACTGTTGTTGTGGTGATCGGATACGTTGGATGAGCGCGGTGGTGGACACGCCGGGGACCAACGGAATCGTCCGCACGGTTCCCCCTCGTCCCTCGACGACGTCACGGCCGACGATGCGGTCGATCGCCCAATCGCCGCCTTTGACCAGCACATCCGGTTGCAGCGTCGTGATCAAATTGAGAGGATCCGGTTCGGCAAAGATCACGACATAATCCACGCATCCGAGTGCCGCGAGTACTTCCGCCCGCTGAGCCTCGCTCACGATCGGCCGATCCGGGGATTTGTTCAGACTGCGCACTGAGCTATCGCTGTTCACGCCGACCACCAAGATATCCCCCAGCGCCTTTGCCGCTTGGAGATAGCGTGTATGGCCCACGTGCATGAGGTCAAAACAGCCGTTCGTGAACACGATCCGCTTCCTCTGGGTGCGCGCGCGGTCGAGGATCGGAATCAATTGTGCGATGGTCAGGACCTTGTCGGACATCCGCCCCATCATACCGAACTGGGCATTCAGATAGAAAGCGAATGCCCAAGGACGTTGTTGCGAGCGCGAACGACGTGCCCCGACTGAACTCATCGACGGCTTCACGCGGGACGACGAGCTAGTCGCTCTCATCGTCAGTGACTCCGCCCAGACCGATCACCGGTCCATGCTTGGCCGTGATGGCATCCATGGCTTCAATCGCCTTGCTCCGCCGCTGGTCGTAGAGGTTAGGGGGAGACGGCACCAGTGGAGAGAGCGCCAAGCCGGCCAGGCGATATTCGGTCCCCGGCTTCAAGAGTTCATGCAAGGCCTGTCTGACCGTTGGCCACATGTCGGGATCGTAATTGAGCGGGTGAGAAAACCGTCGCTGTCTGGTCGTAATGGCAAAGCGGACGTCTTTGAGTTTAATTGTGCAACCCGCCGCCGCGAGGCCTTCCAGTCGAAGGTCGCGAGCCAAGGAGCGCAGGAATCCCCGCAGAATCTGTTCAAGGAATGGGGGATCTGCAGTGTCCTCCTCGAACGTCGTTTCATGGCTGGCGCTCTTGGATTCGCGATCGGCAACGACCGGTTCCTGGTCGCGTCCCTGCGCGAGTTCTCGAAGCCAGAGGAGGCGAGCTCCGAAGAGGCGCCTGAACGCCTGATCCCACTCTGGATTCAACAGGTCGCCGATCGTCTTGATACCAAACGGTTCCAGCTGTGCTGCGGTCTTGGGTCCGATTCCCGGCAGCGCCCTCAGCGGCCGATGAGACAAAAAGACCGCCTCCCCATTCGGCTCGACGACGGCGAGGCCGTCCGGCTTATGGGAATCTGCCGCGACCTTCGCAACGGTTTTCCCGGTGGCCACCGCGATCGTGCAACGCAGGCCCGTGGCGTGGAAGATCGAGTCTTTTGCGAGTTGCGCTAGCGCGACGGGATCCGGATAGCGAGTCTGTAAATCTGTCGTGTCGGCGTAAAACTCATCGATGCTGCTCCATTCAGTGAGAGGGAACAGTCGGTCGGTGACGGCTCGCATCTGATCGTGGAGGCGGCGGTAGAGCGGCCGGTTCGGTGGAATCAGCACCAATTGCGGACAAAGCCGCAGCGCTTTCACCGTCGGCATCGCAGAATGCACACCGAACTCACGAACGGCATAGCTCGCTGCGGCAATGATACCCCGTGGCGGCGGACCACCCACGGCGATCGGCTTTCCCGCGAGGCTCGGGTCGTTGACCACGGCTGCCGATGCGAACATGGCGTCGACGTCACCAAACAAGATTTGGCGGGGCCATCGCATATCAGGCTCAGAAGAAATGGAGCTTAAAATGTAAAGGACAGCTGCTCGTGGTGCAAGGGTTGCTGAGGAGCTGTGGAACGGTTTGATTGCAATCTGGTCACGGATCCCAATTCCTGCAAGGCGCCCAGGCAGCTGCCGCAATGATGGCGGCGCGGCTGGATCGTCCGCCGCTGGCGGTGGTAAATGCGGCCACATTGCCGGCAGCGCCAGGCAAAGCGGGACAGGGCGAGCACTTCCTGTTGGAGGGAATGGTAGATCGTGATGGCCAATGCGCCGTCCCGATTCATTTCGGTCATCTTTCTGAGAAATTCAGCTCCGTGATTCGGCCGCCGCTTGAGGATGTCGTATTGCCACTGATGAATCATCTCATGCGCGAGGGTGCTGATGAGCTCGTTCCGGCCATAGGGCGTACGGGCCAACAAGGGCTTGAGAAGCGGAAGAGAGAGGCGGATCTCACGCTGCGCGGATTTGTGAGAGACGTTCCCCTGCCAGGAGGAACGGGGGCCGGCGCGGCTTACGAACATGCCGACCGAAGAGGTCAGCCGCCTGCTCCAGACGAGGTCGATCGGCGGGAGCATCCCATTGAAATGCCGTGTATTGAGGTCGCCCCACATCGCGCTGAGTTGTTGCGAGGTCAGGGGAGCATTCGTGCGTAGCACCATCTCAAATGTTATCCCAGCTCTTCGGCAACTGCTGCGACAAGCAAGGGTAGCATAATTTCGTGATGACCGATCAACGAATAGCCCTTCCCGCCTTTTTGGGTCGGCCGACGGACGACGTTGGTGAGCGGGCGATAGTGGGAGAGAAAATCCATGTTGACGGTCGTGATGTCAGAAAGCTTGTGACCGAGGTTCCGTCCAAGCGAAACGGTCTTCAAAAACACTTCGGGCAGCACTACCGCGGAGCCGATATTCAAGTAGACCCCCCCTTCCATCCCGGATACGACAGCCGCCAAGCGTCGGAAATCCAACAACGATGTCGCGCCGATCGCCGCCCCGTCCGCTGCCGGATGCATGTGAATGATATCGGTTCCCACCGCCACGTGAACGGTCACCGGAATAGAGAGTCTGGCGCCGGTGGCCAGAATGCTCGTCCCGCGGTTGGGAAACTGTCCTTTGGAGCGATTGATGTAATGGCCGACGGCTTCGCCCAATCCTTGTCGATTCCGGTGGCCTTGGATGATGGCCTGATTGAGGATGCGGCCGGTTTCTTCTGCCATCCCGAAGCGACCTTCATCGATCTCGGCGTCGACTTCTTCGGAGGTATGCCCCATGAGTGCCAATTCGAAATCATGAATGATGCCGGCGCCGTTCATCGCCACAGCCGTCACAATGCCTTGCTCCATCAGGTTGACGAGGATGGGGGAGAGTCCGACCTTGATGACATGGGCGCCAATCCCGACGATCACGGGACGCCGTCTGCGATGGGCCTGGGCGATGGTGTGTGCCACGGCGCGAAGCGTTTTCACTGCCAGAATGTCAGGCAGAGCGCGATAGAACTGGCTGAAGCTGCCACCGCGGCGCCACGGCCTGGCGAAGTTCGACAGGCGCACTTTGCTATGGCGTTTCTTGAGCGGATAGGTCTTCAAATCCGAAACGTTGATCGGAGGGATCAGGCTGCGGGTTGGAATGGGAGGTCGTGTCCGGTCAGGAAGCTTTGCCAAGGAGCTGTTCCTCAGTCAATTCACACAGGACGTGCCCTAACGTGATGTGGGTTTCTTGAATCCGCGCCGTCACCTTCGATGGCACGACGAAGGGGAAATCCACCATCGGGGCAAGCTTGCCGCCTGTGCCGCCGGTCCAAGCCACCGTCGTCAGTCCACAAGCTTTCGCCGCTTCCACGCCCTTGAGGACGTTCGGCGAATTGCCGCTCGTGCTGATCGCGATGGCCAGGTCTCCCTTCTGGCCGTGCGCACGCACTTGGCGGGCGAAGAGCTCGTCGTACCCGTAATCGTTGGCGATGCAAGTGATGGCGGCAATGTCGGTGGCGAGGGCGATGGCAGGCAACGGCGCGCGCTCGCGTTTGTAGCGGCCGACGAATTCAGCCGCGATATGGGCTGCATCGGTTGCACTGCCTCCGTTTCCGAACAGCAACACCTTGTGGCCCTCGCGGAAGGCCGTGGCAATCAGCTTCGCGACTTCCACAATTCGGTCGGCATGTTCGCGGACGAATTGCTGCTTGACTGTCGCGCTCTCGTTGAAAGCTTGAAGGACAAAGTCCCGCATGGAATTCAATTCTAGGCGAGGGGTCACATCCTGTCAAACATTCGTCAGCGTTTACGATTTGGCGGGAGCCGGTGGAGTCGTCTGTCTGATGGCGTTCATGGCCACGGCGATCATCGATCCGACGTCGGAGACACTGGCGGGCAGAATGAGTGTGTTGTTGGTCCTGGCCAGCTCGCCGAATTTCGTGATGTACTGTTCGGCCACACGCAGTTGAACCGCCTCCTGGCCTCCTGGGACTTGAATGGTCTCCGCGACCTTGCGCAATCCTTCGGCTGTGGCCTGGGCAATGGCGAGGATCGCGGCGGCGGCGCCCTCGGCTTCATTGATCTGTTGCTGTTTCTTGGCTTCGGAGGCCTTGATCACCTGCTGCTTCTCACCTTCGGCCTGATTGATGGCCGCATCGCGCCCGCCTTCGGAGGTGAGAATGACCGCGCGCTTCTCCCGCTCCGCACGCATTTGCTTTTCCATCGCGTCCAGTACGCCCTTCGGCGGGGTGATGTTCTTGATCTCATAGCGTAAGACCTTGACGCCCCAGGGGTCTGAGGCCTTGTCGAGTTCATTGACCACCTGGACGTTGATATTGGTCCGTTCCTCGAAGGTCCGGTCGAGCTCGATCTTCCCGATCTCGCTGCGCAACGTCGTCTGCGCCAGCTGAATCAGGGCAAAATGGTAATCGCTGATGCCATAGGATGCCCGCTGGGGATTCAACACCTTGAGATAGAGAAGGCCGTCCACCGACACCTGCACGTTGTCGCGCGTGATACAAACTTGTTCAGGGATATCGATGGCCGTTTCCTTGAGCGAATGCCGGTACCGGATGGTATCGATGAACGGAAGCAGGATGTGGAAGCCGGCATCCAAGGTCGCCGAGTATTTGCCCAGCCGCTCGACGACATAAGCGCTCTGTTGTGGCACAACGACTGCAGTCTTGGCGATGACGTACAAGACCAGCAGGGCCAGAATGAGCACGACGAGGGTTCCTGCAGACATGCCAACCTCCTCCATCATCGATCGTCCTGAGAGAGGGAACGATTATTCGCTTGTGATCATGAGGGTCAACCCCTCCACTCCGGTGACTTTTCCTCGTTGGCCTTTATGAAGACGACTGGTGCCGACATTTTTCGCCGTCCAGGTCGTGCCGCGTAGTTCCACCTTTCCTGTGGCGCCGACTGCGAGGGCTTCGACCGGGATCGCAGTTTCACCGACCATTGAATCAATATCCGGCTGTCCCTTTCGTTCATCGCTGATCCTCGCCAGGAGCGGCCCTCTGAACAGCAGCAGGGAGACAATTGCAATGAAGGAAAACAAGAGCCACTGCAGCCAATCAGTCTGCACCAGGTCTAGTCCGGCCAGCGTGCCAACGATCAAGGCGGCAAGGCCGAAGAAGAGAATGTAGAACCCCCCGGGCGTAGTCATTTCTGCGCCAAGCAGGGCTAAGCCCAGCACCATCCAATACCACCAGATCATTGAGAGAACCTCTTGGATTCGAGGCTGAAGCTAGGACACGACGATGCCCACGGAAGTCTAAGCGCCTTCCCGAACACCGTCAAGCAGAAGGGCGCTTAGCGAACGGTGAATTGATCGACCTGAAGGCCGATGTCGCAGAGGATGACGATAAAGCCCGCCGTCTCACCCGCCCACCCCGGCGCGCCGAGACGCGCCGCTCCGCAGGCAAGGCCGCAGCGAGCGAAAGGCCGATGCGTACTGGGTTTGTACGGTGAGGCCTTGAGCAATGCGAGAACGCAACTGGCGGGTTTTTGCGTCATTCTCATGTTATAGTCCGGGCGCAATGGCCTCCGAACAGTCTGTGCAAGCGTTGGTGATCGCGCTGACGGATGATCCGATGGCTGCGGTGTTTTCAGTCAATCGGCTACGCCCCGAAGCGCTGTGTTTCGTCCTGTCAGAATCCGCGAAGGCTCTGGTGGAGTCATCTGTTCAACCCAAGATCGAGCAGATGCCGCGCCGATGGGATTGGGTTCTGCTGCCCGACATCGGCCATTTTCCATCCTGCTATCAGACTGTGGCCCGGTCCCTTCCCGCAATCCTTCGCAATTGGGAGATTGAATCAGGATCGTTGGTCGTCGATGTGACCGGCGCGACCCCCGCCATGGCGAGCGCGCTCACGCTGGTCGCGCTGCCCTTTACGTCTCGAATCGTCTCGCTGGTCGCGTCCGGGGAGGGACGGGAAGGCGACGTGGTTGCCCTCGCAAGCGGTGAGCGTCTCTGGGTCTCGATCAATCCCTGGGATGAAGCAGCCGAGGCCGCGCGTCGGGAGGGGTACGATTTGTTTAACCGGGGCGCCTATGTCACTGCCCGATCGGTCTTTCGTCAAATCGAAGCGCGCGTGAGCGGCGGACAGAAACCGCTCTATCGCGCCTTCGGAGATCTCGCGGATGGTTACGATCTCTGGGAACGGTATTACTATCGCCAGGCCTGGGAGAAATTGAAAACGGCCGTGAAAGCCATGGAGATGGCGACGCTGTTCGGCGGGCCGCCGGGACTAAAGGCGGCCTTGCCGTCGATCAAGGCCAACGCCGGGTTTTTGGAAAAACTCGTCCTCGATCCGGCGGAAGCGAAAGAGTTTCTCGCGCTCGACCTGTTGGCTCATACAAGCCGAAGACTCCATGTGGCCAATGATGCGGAAGCAGCCATGCAGTCGTTAGTCCGGGCGCTCGAAGCCTTCGCACAGTGCCGGCTCTTCAAGCAATACGGAATCAAGAGCTGGGACGCACAACCGGAACAACTGCCGCAAGCGCTCCAAGAAGTCTGTCTGAGCTGTTATTTGGAAGACATCGACGGAAAATACAAACTGCCGTTGCAGGCGCAGTTCCGTGTGTTGGCCGGCTTGGGCGATCCGATGGGCCAAACGTTTCTCCGGCAATGGCCGGCGATGAAACCGTTGCTCGATGCCGCCAATCATGCCGTGCTGGGCCACGGGTTCGAAACCGTGAAGATCGAGCGCGTGCAGCAGCTGTTCGACGTGGTCGTGAAGCTATCGGGCGTCAGCGATTCCTCGTTGCCGAAATTTTCAACGCTCGCTTTCTGATGCAAATCAAAATCTATTACGAAGACACCGACTGCGGCGGAGTGGTCTATTACGCCAATTACCTCAAATACTTCGAGCGGGCCAGGACGCAGTATCTTGAAGCGCGTGGCCTCTCCGTCGTTGAATTGATGCAGCAGGGAAGGGTGTTCGTCGTGGTGCATGCCGAGTTGGAGTATCGTGCGCCGGCTCACTACGGCGAAACCTTGGAAATCGAAACCATCATTCCCGAGATGAGTCCGGCATCAATCACGTTTTCCCATGTGGTGCGTGAACGCGAAAGTCGCCGTGTGGTGGTTGAGGGATCGGCAAGGCTGGCCGTGACAGACGGACAGGGCAAGGTGAAGCGCCTCGACAAAGCGACTGTCGCCGCGCTACAGTCCGACCCGGCAGGATGTTGAAAAAGTAGCCTTTTTGAGCATCCTGTTAAGAGGAGCAGCAATTTATGGATAAACTTGGAACGTGGCTCGCCATCACCGGTGTGGCCATCGGATTTATCGTGCTTGGCTGGCTGTTGTTCGCTGAAGGCCCGAAGGATAAGAGCAAGAAACAATAACTCGCCTTGTCTCGCGCGGGTTCACTCCTCTCGTTGGTTGTCCCCTTCTTCCAGCTTACGATGCGGCAATTGGTTCCTGAGGCTCCGCTTCGACGATTTGGAGATGCCCTTCGCTTTCTTGTGGGCATGCAAGTCCTTGTCGATATGGCGGCGGTGAGGCTTAAGATCGCTGCCCGGTCGGCCTTCAAGGTTTCGACAGAGTTCGCAAGAGGCGATTCCATTTTGAGCGCTCGTGTTTGGCGACAGCGGCGTCGTAGACAACGAGGAGGGCGGTGCAGTCGATGGTTGTGCGTGAGCCGGTATCGTCAAGCTGGTGGTTGTGCAAACGATGGAGAAGACAGCGCTCGCAAAAAAACGTCGCATCATAGCCGATACACGACGCATGCTTCGTGCCAACGCGTTCGATGCTAAGTTGACATCCGAGAAAACCGCATGCTGGAATAGCAATGCAATCGAAATTTACGGAGGGTGTGACCATGGAAATGTTTGGCCGGGTCGGCTTAGTCGAGATCCCGATTCTCATCGCCCCTGATCAGAAAGTGTGGATGGACAAAATGATCAAGGAAGGGAAAATCGCGATTCCGCCGGGAGGCACGTTGGAAAAAGGCTCGCTGTATTCGATGTTTATTCGCATGCTCCTGCACAATGCGATGGAGGAACAGAAGAGGCAGGAGGCGTTAGAAGCGGACGACGAGGACGACGAGTAGATAGGTCGATGAAAACAGCAAGTATCTCACCCGCCCAACCCCGGCGCGCCAAGACGCGCCTCGGCCCAGGCTTCGTTCTCGCTTCGCTCAGAGGCTCAACGTACCAGAAAATGTACGCCTCGCCTCTTCGCTAGCTGCGACCTTGCTGGACAACTGTTTTGATCGGCCTGAATGGTATCAAATCTGCCCACCCCGTATCTGACCTAATACAGCTAATAAATCCTTGGAGGCCCTCTCCGGAGCTATAAGCTCTTGAAGGCTGCGTGGGCCGCGCGGATGGTTTTCTCGATATCCGCGGAGGTGTGAGCCGTCGAGAGAAAGGCTGCTTCGAATTGAGAGGGAGCAAAATAGACGCCCTGCTCAAGCATTTTGTGGAAGAACTGGCCGTACCGTTTGGTGTCGGAACGCTTCGCGCTATTCCAGTCCATAACCGGCCCTGTTGTAAAGAAAGACGTGAGCATCGATCCTACTCTCGTTTGGGTCAGCGGGATGCCTGCTTTTTTCGCTGCCTCTCCGATGCCTTTCGCCAGCGCTGCTGAGCGCTCCTCAAGTTTCTTATAAATCCCTTTGGCTCGCAACTGTTTGAGCGTCGCGAGTCCTGCCGTCACGGCCAGAGGATTTCCCGACAGCGTTCCTGCCTGATACACAGGACCTGAAGGCGCGATGAGATCCATAATCTCTTTCCGGCCGCCATAGGCGCCGACGGGCAGTCCTCCCCCGATGATCTTGCCTAATACGGTGAGGTCGGGTTTGATGCCGTAGAGGGCCTGCGCACCACCGTAGCTCACCCGGAAACCCGAAATCACTTCGTCGAAGATCAGCAGTATATTGTGTTCGATCGTCAGCTGGCGGAGCGCCTGCAAGAAGTCTGGCGAAGGAGGGACCACCCCCATATTGCCGGCGATCGGCTCCAAGATGATGCAAGCCAGTTGGTTGCCTCGTTCTTTGACGATCTCCTGAACGGTGTGAATATCGTTGTAGGGAGCTGTCAGGGTATGTTTTGCAAAGTCTGACGGCACACCGAGAGAGTCGGGAATGCCGAGTGTGGCCAGCCCTGAACCGGCTTTCGCGAGCAGATAGTCGCTGTGGCCGTGGTAGCAACCTTCAAACTTCAATATATCATCTCGTCTGGTGAAGCCCCGCGCTACCCGAATTGCGCTCATCACCGCTTCGGTTCCCGAGCTGACGAGCCGGATCTTTTCCATGGAGGGGACTGCGTCTCTGATCTGGCGGGCTAGTTCGACTTCCAACTCAGTCGGTGCCCCGTAACTGGTCCCCCGGTCAGCGGCTTTCTTGATGGCATTGATGACGGGTGCTGGAGCATGACCCAAGATCATCGGACCCCAAGAGAGCACGTAGTCGATATACGTATTTCCATCCAGGTCATAGAGACGGGCGCCTTTGGCTCGTTTGATAAACCGAGGCTGCCCTCCGACGGATCGGAAGGCGCGAACAGGGCTGTTGACCCCGCCCGGAATGAGTTGTTGAGCTTCAGCAAAGCGCTTGATAGATCGTGAGATTTTCATAACGGGGGCGCACCCTACCATGTGAAAGTGAAGCGGTCAAGAAAGCGAATAGAGAAAAAATTCTGCCGAGAATTGCCTCATATGAGGTCAAAAAGTGTCATAATAGATAGGCCATCCAGAAAATTGGGATACAGTTTCATGAAGCCAGCCGAAATATCGCCTAAGAATCCTCAGGAAATTGTCCACTTCTAGTTCTTTTGTCAGGCGGCGTGACACTTGCGTAAGAATTAGCATAAGGAATACTTACCCACAGTTCGGTGAAGAATGAAAATTGTCTGTTCCTGGTGCCGGAAAGAAGGAAAAGCCGAGTTTGTCGGCGAAAAAGCTCCCTTAGATGATGCAAGGGAGACACATGGCATTTGCGTCCATCATCGCAATCAGGTTCACGCTCATTGGCGGGCTTCCATAGAGGTAGCGACTGGGATGGGGATGATGGCCGAATCGGCTTCAGCGCTTTTTCGGTGGAGCGGGTTGTTGAATCTCACCAAGAAAATGCGCCCGTAATCCGGCGCATGCCTCAGCATTGCACACCTACGGGCTAACTCCCCTGAGACTGCGCCGGCATTCGGGCTACCGAGACGAATGTACCGAGATTTGCTGAACGCCCCAATGGGCGCGCTTGGACTTGTCTTTTTCTGCGACGGCCAACACAACGTGAAACGGCTTCGCCCGCTTCGTTCCCATCCCGGCCTGTCCAGATCCCCAGGCCTCTCCGGCATCGCTCATGACCTCGAGGAACGTGGCATAATCTTCTTCATCGTCAGGAAGAATCAGTTCCGCACTGGTGAGAAGAAGCGCGTATCCCTTGGCCGGCAACCATTCGAGATCGGCCAAACATTCTTCTAGTGCGTCCCAGTTCCGGCCGAAGTAGTCGGGAAAATTCAATGCCTGCGCGAATTCGGTAAAGAGACCTGCAGTGGTCCGACACTTTCCGCCACGCAATACTTTAAGGACGAACCCGCCGGGAATCTCGACCAACGACTCGGCACGTTGACCGGCCTTCAACACCAACAAGGATGTCCACGGCGCTTTGGTGGACTGGAGGTGGGTCGCGAGTGAAAGTTGTGGTGAGCGAGCGGCCATGGAATATCAATCGCGTATCAATTCAATGGGATGAAACTGCGGTAATGATCACTTGTGTAATAGGCCTTTCCGGTTTTCCGCTCGATGATGAGGCGTTCAGCATCGCGAGACCGGCCTGGGATCTTCCGATTGACGTCATACTCGCGGTAGCGACCGTGCGGCAACCGTCGTTCTCGATTCTGAAAATCCCGTCCTCCGACATAACCTGGAAGTGGTTCTCCGCCCCGCCGCTGAAGCTTGGCCAGTAGATCATAGGCTTTTTGCGGAGCCGCTCCCTTGACCGATTCCTGCGATCCGGAGGCAGCCTGTTCAGTGATCGACGATGAAGGAACCTGGCTCTCCGCAGGAGCCAGGTCAATGACCTGCGCCCGCAATCCCTCGCATGGAGGTCCGAACGGAAACGCCGTCCACAAGGAACAGAGAACAAGGAGTCCGATCGTCAAGCAACGCGGCATGTTGGTCCACGTTCATGAGGAGCGTCAACGATGTATCGCAACGGCGAGGAAAACCCTAGCATGTGGTTTCGAAGCAGGTCAATGTTGAGCCGCTGATCGTGCCGCCATGCATGAAAACGACCATCGGCTTTGATAGAATGCCTAGCGGTCCGATTGAGTTGTTGGGGATGTTGTCCAAGCCTGCGCCGAGACACCTTCCGCCGACGAATCCCATCTCAAGACAACAGGTGACGGTTTTGCTTTCATATAGGTTGGCGGCCATCGGTTCCCTTGCGCTCCTCCGAGTCGGCTCTCTCACGCTCAGTCTCTTGGGCACGAGTGTCGCCGTGGTATTCGCCCAGACGGGCGGGCTGGACCATTCTCCGACTGAAATAGTGAAGAAGTATTTTGAGCTCGATCAAAAAGGGGCTAAGCTCGATTCACTGTCCTTCGAGGCGTTGGCCCCCTACAGGGATTGGGAGGAGGAACCGGCCTGGGGGCGAATCGTGGTGATCCGAAGTTTTTCCGTCGCAGAGCACTACCGGCAATGGGAAGTCGTCGATCGGATGGAAGTCGTCATCCCGGTGACATTTGAGGTGATCGGCTCCGTGTATCTGGAGACGGCCGGATTCGTTCCCGAATCGTCGGTCGAAGAAATCCGCGTGCGCGTCAAATCTGTACGGAATCGATGGAGAATTATCGAGCCGATGCTGCCTCCGCATGTCGGCCAGAAGCGGATGATGAACTTTGTACGAGAAGCGTTGGTGAAGGAAGCCGAGCCTGCTAAACGAGAAAGTCTGGCCGCGCTGCAAGACGAGCTACGGAAGGCCAAGTAGAGGAGTTCCATGGGAAAAACGCCGGTTGATCTGTTGATCTTCGATTTGGATGGCACCCTCATCGAATCGAAGTGGGACATCGCCGACTCGGTCAACTTAACCCTGGCCGAGCTGGGGCTGCCGCAACGCGCCCTCGAAGAGATTTTTGGGTTCGTGGGCGATGGCGTCAAGAAGCTGCTTCGCCTGTCGGTGGGAGAAGAGAGCCATGTCAGCTTCGAGGACGCCCTGCGCGTGTTCCGGAGGCATTATCTTTCCCATTGTCTGGATCGGACCAAGTTTTATCCGGGTGTGGAGAAGGCCCTGGTGCATTTTACGGAGAAACGGAAGGCTGTGGCGACCAACAAGTCGATTGAATATACCCATGTCATTCTCAAGGGATTAGGCTCTCAGCACTTCCAGTGCATCGTCGGCGGGGACAATGGATTCGGATTGAAACCCGAGCCCGGCATGCTGTTGCATGTCATGGAACGTTTAAATGTGTCGAAGGAACGGACTGTGTTGGTCGGAGACAGTACGAACGACATCAACGGCGGGCACAATGCCGGCATTCGCGTCTGCGCAGTGGGCTACGGCATGGGCAATCGCGAGAAGATGGCTCTGTGTCAGCCGGAATGGTTCATCGAACAACCGGAAGAGTTGATGGAGATTTTTGAATGAAGACAACATCGACGTTCGCCGAGGAAGTGCCAATTCGCATCACGGCTGTAATCTTCGCCCTTAGCCTCAGCCTCGACCTCGGTCTGGTTTTTGCCGCTTCCCCCGGCTTGGCCGATCGTGTCATTGAACATAAGTTGGCGAACGGCATGACGGTGCTGATGGTCGAGCGGCACCAGGCGCCGGTTGTCTCAATCAACATGACGTTCGGCGTCGGGGGCGTGAACGAGCAGGTCGGACAAACCGGCCTTGCCCATTTGTATGAACACATGGCGTTCAAAGGCACGAGAATGGTCGGTACGAAAGATTATGAGAAAGAAAAACCGATTCTGGACGAACTGCATCGTGTCGGAACCGAGCTTGAACAACGTCAGCGCGCCTTTGCCCAACGCAGTGCGGACCTGCCGATCGATGCGAACGAGAAAACTGCGATCGAGGGGCTACAAAAGCGATTCAAGGAACTCCAAGACCAGGCTGTTCAGTACGTGGCAGGTAATGAAATGGCGTTGCTCTACCAACGCCACGGAGGCGTCGGCCTGAATGCGTCGACGGGAAAGGACCTCACGCGCTATGTGATCAACCTTCCGTCCAATCGCCTGCCGCTCTGGGCCGCGATCGAATCCGATCGTATGGCCAATCCGGTGCTTCGGGAGTTCTACAAGGAACGGGGCGTCGTGATGGAAGAACGCCGCTTGCGGAACGATGACAGCCCCAATGGACTGCTCTTCGAAACGTTCACCTCTGCGGCATTCCGCGCCCATCAATACGGCATTCCGACGATCGGCTGGGAGTCGGATATCCTGTCCCTGACCCCGGCGGCGACGGAAGCTTTTTTTAAAACCTATTATGGACCAGGGAGGGCGACTATCGGCATCGTTGGCGATATCAATCCCAAAGAGGTCATCGCGCTGATCGAAAACACGTTCGGGAAAATCGCTGCCGCGCCGCCGCCGCCGCAAATCGTCACCGTGGAACCGCCTCAACGGGGCGAACGGCGCGTCGAAGTCGAGTTCGACGCCGAACCGTCACTGGCGATCGGTTTTCATAAGCCGGGCCTGGGCCATCCCGACGATTATGTGTTTGACGTGATCGATGAATTGCTGACTGACGGACCGACCTCGCGGTTGTACAGTAAGCTCGTGCGGGACGGCCGGCTCGCCGCGTCGGTGAATTCCGACGCGAATTATCCCGGCGTTCGTTCCGCCAATTTGTTCGTGCTCAGCGCGACGCCGCTGGCCCCACACACGACCGCAGAGGTCGAGGCGGCGATCCTTGCAGAGCTCGAACGACTCAAGACTGAACCGGTGTCGCCCAAGGAACTTGAACGGATTCTGAACAATCTGGACGCCGACATGGTCCGCGCATTGCGGTCCAACAGCGGGCTGGCCTCGCAGCTGGCGCTCTACCAGACCGTGGCGGGAGATTGGCGCTATGTTCTGAAATCGCGCGACAAGATTGCCGCAGTCACGCCGGCTGACATCCAGCGTGTGGCAGCGCAGTACTTCACGAAATCGAATCGTACCGTTGCGACATTGGTCAAGAAAGCTTCGAGCAAACAGCTTGCGACGGCGGCTCCACGTGAGGTGGCCCAATGACGCGAGGAAGAGGTGTACTCGCCATCGCCATATTGCTCCTGTTCGCTACGGTCGCGTGTGCCGGCGATGTGGCGCTGGGCGATCCAAGAACGATGAAATTTAACCCGGTGGAATTTTCACCGCCAGAGCCGACGCGCAGCGTCCTCGAGAACGGGATGGTGGTCTATCTACTCGAAGACCATGAACTGCCGCTGGTCAGCCTGTCGGCGACGATGCGCACGGGAGGCTGGCTCGAACCGCAGGACAAAATCGGGCTGGCAGGACTGACCGGGTCGGTCATGCGAACCGGCGGAGGCGGCGGATTGACGGCCGAACAGATCGACGAGGAGCTGGAACAGTTCGCCATCGACATCAACATGTCAATGGGGCGGCAGTCCGGTTCCGCCTCGCTGGACGTGCTAAGCAAAGATCTCGCCCGCGGGATGCGGATCTTCGCCGGGCTGCTGCGGCAGCCGGCGTTCGAAGCAGCGCGTGTCGAACTGGCCAAGCTACAGGCGATCGAGGGAATCCGGCGCCGCCAGGACAGTCCAGGGTCCATTGTCGGCCGTGAATTTGTGAAGCAACTCTACGGACCCGACCATCCTTCCGCCCGCGAAAGCACGATCGAATCGGTCAAGCGGATTACCCGCGATGATTTGGTTGCCTTCCATCAGCGGACGGTTCACCCCAACGGTATCATTCTCGGCGTGACGGGGGATTTCAAGAAAGACGAGATGCTGGCGTTGTTGCAGGCGACGTTCGGAGACTGGAAGAAGGGCGAGGTGCCGGAACTGAAGATTGCCGATGTGCCCGAGACGGCGGGGCGTTCAATCGTCCGCTTTGTCAGCAAAGACACGTCGCAGACGCATCTGCGCGTGGGTCATCTGAGCATCAAGGAACAGGATCCGGATTATGTCCCGTTAGCAATCGCCAACGACATTCTCGGCGGCAGTTCGTTCCGAAGCCGTTTGTTCAATGACGTGCGCACCAAACGGGGCTTGGCCTAT
This sequence comes from uncultured Nitrospira sp., assembly GCA_946479785.1. The sequence continues at coordinate 6,914 of CAMLHQ010000008.1, read as the reverse complement.
TCCGTCGGCAGCCGGTTGAGCACCGGCGTGCACGATCAGGGAGTGTGGTTGATGCGGGCGGAAACGAAGCTGCCATCCACACAGGAAGTCATCAACCGGTTTGTCGTCAACATGGAGCGGATGCGGACCGAGCTCGTGACGGACGAAGAACTGGCGGAGGCCAAAGAGGCCTACGTGAACTCGTTCGTGTTCTCCTTCGCGAGTCCCTCCGCGATCGTGAGTCGCTTCGTGGAGTTGGAATATGACGGCCTTCCCAAGGACTTCCTGCAGCAGCTACGTGCCCGCGTCATCGCGTTGTCGAAAGAAGACATTTTGGCGGCGGCAAGAAAGCACTTTCATGCGGATCGCCTCACGATCCTGGCGGTCGGATCAGGTGAGGCTCTCCCCAAACTCTTGTCCGGTTTCGGAGACGTGAAAGAAATTAAATTGGCTCCAGAGGGGTGAAGGAGCGGGCGGGTCCCGTCGCCGACCAGCCCGCCCGTCCTCGCACCCCGCCCGGTGTAGGGACCCCGCTGCGGACGGTCGGGCTCCCAGGTCGACGCCACCCGCTTACCGGAGGATACTCTGGAGCTTGTGTGAGGGAGTGGAATGAGGGGCGGATCCACTGACTCCTGAAGGCCCATTCAATGCCGTTGGAAGACGATCTCTGCGACATCATCAAGAAGGCCCGCACGGGACTGAAGCTGTCCGTCGGCGACGTGGCTCGACTGACCGGGTTGCCCGGAGCGGACATCACGGCGCTTGAACGAGGCGATCAACTGCGTGATCGCGCGGAGCTACGAGCAATAGCCAACGCCCTCGGACTGCGGCTCACAGCCTTGGAAGACATCGTGGTGGAGAAGTGGCTTCCTCAACCCCTGCCGATGATGCCGGGCATCGAAACCGTACAGGGGGAAATCAGCGGCTATGCCGTGAAGGGATATATCGTTCACGATGGTGGCGAAGCGGTCCTCATCGATACGGCGTACAATGCCGAGATGATGATCGAAATACTGGAGGCCCGCAGGCTCCGTTTAGTCGGGATCTGTCTCACCCATGGCCATGCGGACCACGCGGAAGGGATTCAAAAACTGGTGACTCGATGGCCTGTGCCGGTCTATCTCGGAGCGGACGATCTCACGCTGCTCCATTGGAAGCCTTCGGAGAAGCAGCTCGCCGCTCCGGAGCATGGACGGACCATTTCTGTCGGCCGATTGACGATCCGTTGTCTTGCCACGCCTGGTCATACGCCTGGCGGAATTTGCTACCGTATCGAGATGCCGTGGGGTCCTGTCGCGTTCGTGGGCGATACGCTCTTTGCCGGCTCGATCGGACGATCCAATCCCGCTCAGCTCTATCATACTCATCTTGAATCGGTCCGACGACACGTCTTGACTCTGCCGGAAGATTGCCTGCTCCTGCCGGGACACGGTCCGGGCACCACGGTGCGTGAAGAGTTTGATCACAACCCGTTTTACGCGACGCAATAATGGGGGCGTCATGGACAATATCATCCGCGACGAGCAATCCGTTCGCGATGACAGAGACCGGCCGCAGCTCGATTCAGCGATCGAAGAAGATGAGGTTGAATCATCGTTTTCTCGATGGACGTTACCGCTCGCACTGTTCCTTCTGACCATTTTCACGACATTGTGGGCCGGGGCCTATCAGGCCTATGGCGGAACCATCCGTGGGCCGGTCAATTTCCTGTGGGAACATCCGGACATGTTGTGGAACGGGATTCCCTTTGCGGGCACGCTCTTGTTCATCCTCGTGACGCACGAATGCGGACACTTCGTTCTCTCGAAGATTCATCGTGTGCCGGCTTCGCTACCCTTGTTTATTCCAGGGCCTCCTCATTTTATCGGTACGTTCGGCGCGATCATCCGCATGCGCGGACCGATCATGAATCGTCGGGCGTTGTTCGACATTGGTGTGGCCGGCCCCCTGGCCGGATTCATCGTGGCCATCGTGGCGCTCGTTGTCGGGCTTTCCTTGTCGACCGTTGTCGATCGTGCCGCGACGTATGGGTTGCAGCTTGGTGAGCCGCTCCTGTTGAAATTCATGTCGTGGCTGATCATCGGTCCCTTGCCGCCTCAGGCCGATGTGTTGCTTCATCCGGTCGCGTTTGCGGCATGGTTCGGTCTCTTCGTGACGTCCTTGAATCTGATACCCATCGGCCAACTGGATGGTGGGCATGTGGCCTATGCATTGTGGGGACCTCGTCAGCGCACGCTGGCCTTTGCGATACTCCCTCTGCTGATTGTATTGGGGTTTGTCGGTTGGCCCGGGTGGTTTGTGTGGGCCTTCATGGCCGGCATCTGGGGACTAGGCCATCCGCCGGTCGTAGATCCGCGCGTGCCTTTGGGGAGGGGGAGAGTTCTCGTCGGGTGGATCGCCCTGGCCGTCTTTGTGTTGACCTTTGCTCCGGTCCCGTTTTCCTTTCATTAAACAGATCGGGAGGACCCCAATGCGGAGAACTATAGCGGCTGGCGTCGTGACCCTTGCCATGCTGCTGACGATCCCGGTTCTGGTTTTGGCCGCGGATTCCTCTGGCTCGTCGAGATTCACGCTCGTGATGAACGGCGCCGCCGTGAAGGATAATCAGACCGGATTGATTTGGGAGCAGGAGCCGGATCGGGAGCATGACGTTTGGAGCCGCTCCAACGAACGCTGCACGACCAAGGAAGTCGGCGGGCAAAAGGGCTGGCGTGGGCCGTCGGTCGACGAGTTGAAGACCTTGATCGATCTGTCGCAGCGTGATCCGGCTTTGCCGGCCGGACATCCCTTCTCCAACATCAAATCCGAAATCTATTGGACGGCTACACCTCATCCGACCGATGACATCGTGGCCTGGCAGGTCAGCTTCTTCAGCGGCGAGCCGGTGACCGATCAAAAGTCCGGCACGCGCCGCATGTGGTGCGTGCTGGGGAAATAACGCCCGCTCGGCTGGCGCTTGCTCGTCACGGAGAGTCAAAGGACCATAGGAAGGCCAAGATCAATAGGTGCTGAGAGGCCGTCAATCCCGGCACCCCCGGTGTCACATCGCCCCCTTTGAAAAAACCGCCCCCAGCGCCGGTCGATTCGTCCCACCGGTGTTCCAATCTCATCCTGGTGTTGGTCCAGCCAAAGGGCACCGCATATTCGAGCGTCGTGGTCATGGCCTTCACGAACTGTTCGTTGCCCGTCCACCGTCCATTGCGATCCCAATAGAACTCCGGTCGCAAGGCGACAGCCCAAGGACCTCCGACGTGCCAGCGGCCGACGAGATTGCCTCCCATCACAAAGGTCCGCGGTTCACCTGGCTGGTTTGCAATGGCTTCGGTGCCGATGTCGTAACTGAGCGCCAGCACAAGATCATCGCTTTTCCATTCCACAATGCTGTTCAAATAGAATCGCCAGAAGTCGAACGACGTCTTGCTCTGGTCAGGACCGGCGTAGAGCGTTTCCGTCACGGTCAGCTGTCCGGTCGGTTTGTAGGCAACTTGCGCTCCGTAGCTCGGCTGGTCATTCGGGTGGGCAAGGTGGTAGTAACTGTTGATAATAAACCCGGTGACCGTCAGCTGATCGTTCACAGGATATCTGACATTGACGCCGAACATCATATAGGGCGTGTTGTCCGCAACCCATGACCGGGTGTAGTTGGCGTTGTCCTTCGCATACAGCGATTCATAGCCGATCAAACTGTTGAAGAGTCCGGCTTGAATCGTCAGGCCATTCCCCACCGGAGCCAGATACGACACATTGGCCCGTTGCACGTGACGGAGGGTGTCGGAGCCATCGACTTTCGGTTCGTTCGGCAAGAAGGCAAAATCCTTCGAGTCGTTCCCGCCCTGAGCGCCCAATTCCATTCCCCACCGTGAATCGGTCGTGGCATCTTTTCGGAGGTTGAGGAATCCCATGTTGGGGGCGAATTCGTTAAATCGACTGCTGGTGGTCCGGCTGCGCCAGCGGTGATTCTCGGGAAAATTAAAGTCGAGCAGGTAGGCGACGTCCAAATAGGCGCTGTAGTGCCAATTCGCCCACTCGTTCTGTGACGGCGCGGCAGCGGCGCCTTCAGAGGTCGGCGTTTGTGCGGCAATGGGAGCCGTGATGACCAGCGGAAGCAAGAGAGACCAACTCCAGAGAGCGACGGACATCAAGATGCGCGGTTGACTCATCGGCGCGTCCCTGCAAACACTGAGAACTGATCGGTCAGCCGCTGGAGCAAGGTTTCCATTGCCACTGCCCTGGCCCGTTCTATCTCCTCCCCGTCATCCACCAAGGCGGCGGGGCCGACTTTCTTTGTCCTGCCTTCAGCCTGTTGTTCGAACAGCCGGACACCGGTTTTGACGTCCCACAATGTCGCGTTCATGATGCATAAGGCATCGCTATGGGTCCCGTCGGCTAAATACGCGCCGAGTATCGTCCAGTACAACAAGGCGGCTTTGTAATTGTTGTAACGATCGACGGCTGCGGCCCCATCGAATATCAGAACCCAATCGACGCCGTGGCGCGCCGCCGAGGTTCTCAGTTCGGTCAAGGTATCGCCCTTCAACGACGATAACGGCACAAGGCCCGCGCTTCTGCCTCCGGAACCGAGCTGAAGCCCCTTGGACCAAGCAAGAACGGTTTCCCGATCGCGACGAGTCCATTCGAACTCCCGATGCAAGAACCCCGTCGGTTTCAGATACAGGCCAAGCGCCGGCGCGTTCGGCCGAGTGGGATTTCCGGCAGATGACGGCGCGCCGACAAAACGCGATTCTTCCTGTTGGAGGATGGCCTGTAGCCGATCGGGGTGAAGTCCCTGACTGCTTGCGCAGCCAGAAAGCAAACCGATGAACCAGACGAGCAAGAATCTAGCTCGGATGGCCTTGTGATACCAAGCAACCATCGCCTATTCCGTCAGGGGTGTAATGCGATCGGCTACAGCTTGGATGACGCCTTCTCGTTCTCCCGCGAGCTTGAGTCCCTGAAAGCTCAAGTAGTAACCACCGTGGCTCGGAGCCTGAATGGTCGCGTGCAGTTCAATACGTGCTCCGTCCTCGACATCGGGGTCCTTCACGGTCGGCACACCGCAGAGTCCGAACACTGCCACATTGATCGACGCCGTCTCGTCCTCCAGATAGAACAGATAGGCGCCATAACAGGTCGTGCCGGCCGGCAGCTTGTAGGGATCGAGCGGCTGAACATTCCGCACCGTTCCCTGTAGCACGACCTGTTTCAAATGGTAAATCCGCGGTTCGTCCAGAATATCGCGAATGGCGATGGGGTCGGCTGCTTCGGCACCGGAGAGAAGGGTGAGCGCGAGACCGATCGAGAGCAGATTCTGCTGTACCAAACGAATGGCTCGTGCTGACATCGGGGCGTCATTCTATCATTTTTGTGAAGCCTTCATATCACCGAATCCGTCCCTTTCGCCGAGCGGAGACAGCCGCTATAATCCGCCACGCCAATGTCAGGAGGACCAGATGACCGTGAATCAGCAGCTCGAAGCCTACGTCGAAAATACTCGCGCACGATTCGAAGATCTGCTCGGGCAGATGGTGGAGATTCCATCGATCAGCATGGACCCGGCGAAAGCGAATGACATGCGGCGCATGGCGATCCTCGCCACGCAGGTGTTGAGCGATGCGGGCGCCGAAGCACAGATCGTCGAGACCGGTGGCTATCCCATTGTGTCGGGTGGCTGGACAACCGGCGCGCACCATCCCACGGTGACCATCTACAACCATATGGATGTCCAGCCGGCGCAAGAGCCGGAATGGCAACAGGATCCGTTTGCGTTCAAGAACGAGGGCGGGATCTATCGTGGCCGTGGCGCGACGGACGACAAGGGTCCGGCGCTGTCGGCGTTATTCGGCGCACGTTTTGCGATCGATCAAGGTTTGCCGATCAATATTCGGTTTCTTTGGGAGCTCGAAGAAGAAATCGGGAGTCCCCACTTTGCAGCCGGCCTCAAGCATCGAGCGGAGATCCCTCGGCCCGATTCGGTCGTCGTCTCCGATACGATCTGGATTGCGAAGGGGCGTCCTGCCATGCCCTATGGATTGCGGGGCTTGATCGGCGCCAGGCTGACGCTGCGAACCGGCAGCAAGGACGCCCATTCCGGTGTAACCGGTGGTGCGGCGAGGAATCCGTTAGCCGAATTGATGGAGGTCGCGCAGGCCTGCGTCAACGCCAAAACCGGCGAAGTGAAAATTCCGGGCTTCTATACAGACGTGGAGAAGCCGACGAGGGAAGAGCTCAAGAGCTTTCTCAAATCAGGCTTTCAAGTCAAACGTTTCAAAGAGGCCTATGGATTTTACTCGTTGCGTACGGACGATCCGGCCGAAGTGACGCGCCGTATCTGGGCCGCTCCGACCTTTGAGATCCATGGACTGACTGGCGGGTATCACGGCCCCGGCGTGAAAACGGTGGTGCCGAGCCACGGCGAATTGAAGGTCAGCATGCGGCTCGTGCCGAACCAGACGCCGGAGAAGGCCTTCGCGCTTCTCAAACAGTACGTGGCCAAATTGAATCCAACCGTGAAGGTGGAACGAGAAGGCATGCTTCATCCTTTCAAGGGCAGTTTCGATGGACCCTACGTCGACTGTGTGAAGCGCGCGGCGAAGGCGGGATTCGGCAAGGAACCGGCCTTTATCCGCGAAGGCGGGTCGATCGGGGCGGTCGTCACGATGCAGAAGGCCTGGAAGGTGCCGATTCTATTTCTCGGCCTGAGTCTGCCCGAGCATGGCTACCACGCCCCGAATGAATATTTCGATTGGGGCCAAGCCTCCGGCGGGATGAAAGCCTTCGCGCATTATTTTGCAGAACTGGCGAAGATGGGAAAAGGGTAGAGCGGCCTGGTGGCCCTAGGCGCTGCGGGTCTTGTCGCCGACCAGCCCGTCCGTCCTCGCACCCTGCCCGGTGTAGGGACCCCGCGGCGGGCGGACGGGCTCCCAGCTCGGCGCCAC
>CAMLHQ010000007.1 GCA_946479785.1 uncultured Nitrospira sp. | reverse complement strand
ACCCAGCCATTGGCCTCCAGGTTGTCCGCATACCGAACGAGCGATTCCCATGTCTTTCCCAGCAGCGACGCCAGCTGGGGCCTAAGTTGTTCCCACAACGTGAGTACGTCTCTAACCCGGGCATGAAAGGCCGGTTCACGAGAGGAAACTGGATCGTCTCCGCCGGAACTCAGGTATGCAATCCGAGAGTCGACGTCCTGGAAAGCGGGGTCCTCTTTTCTGATCCGGCGATAGACCACAAGGGCCTCTACCTCTCGGCCTAGCGCTTCTAAGGTCTGGCCCAACAAATACCGAATGTGAATTTGTTCTTTGGATGAGAAAGAACCCGATTCCAAGCCTCGGCGAAATGCCGTGACGGCTTCTTCGTCACGTCCTATAGATTTCAAGCACAGGGCCACCTGCACCAGGGCTTTCCCAGCGTGTTGGGGGTCCGTTGCCGCATGTTGAAACTCCTCGAGTGCCGAGTCGAATATTTGCACTTTTTTGAGAAGAAGTCCTCGTTCATAATGCTCCACGGCTGACATTCCTTGTGCCATGCTGGAATCCTCCAATTTTTTACATCTGGGCTGCCGGATAGAGCAAATTCTGGTGGATGGGTAGGTGGGAGCAAGAAGGAAGCCCGTGTGTAGATCCATGCTGGAGCCACAAATCAATACCTTATCTGGTCCCGGCGCGGCCGTATGGAGGAAGATACCCATCGGTTGGTCGTAAAGGTACGCGATCGGCGGACGGCACATTGGCTTAGATGGCACTGCCGGCCGATCCCAGTTAAGGTGGCATACGAGTCGTGGAATGTGAAAAGATAGTGCTCTGTGGTGGAGCGGGGTGGAGAGGATCCACTTTGTCGCACACCGAAGGCTCCGAACTTCCGATGTGCGTTCGGCTGGAGGCGACCTTTAAGTTAAGGGTCGCTGGTTCGATTCCAGCCGGGCCCACATACGGTCCCGTGCTTCATGCGTAGGTTTTTTCGCCCGATCCCACTTGCCGTCGCCGCACTCGCTCTGCTGGTCGTCTACACTCTGGTTGGCTTCTTCCTTGTTCCCTACATCATCAAGGCTTACGTTCTCCCCAAGGTTTCTGACCAGTTACGGCGGCCTGTGATGGCAGAAGAGGTCGAGTTCAATCCCTTCACGCTTTCACTCAGGCTGGCGGACTTTGAGATCCAAGACCAGGACGGCACGCCCCTGTTAGGCTTCGAAGAGTTTTTCATCAACTTTCAAACCGTGTCGATCTTTCGTCAGGCCTACGTCTTCGACCAGATTCGCTTTGTTGTTCCCTTTGTTTCGGTGAAGGTAACGAAAGACGGGCATGTCAATCTGATCGACCTTGCGCCGCCCGCCGATCCAGCCGCGCCTCCCAAACCGGCGAAGGGGTCTGGGATACCCGCGATTGAGATCGAACGGTTTGAGATCGTGCAAGGGATCCTCGAATTTCGAGATGAATCCAAGGAGAAGCCCTTTTTGATCGATATCGTGCCGATCAATCTGGTCCTCAACGACTTCCACACAAAGCCGGGCGGTGACAATACCTATGCGTTCAGCGCAGAGCTTGAGAAAAATGAAGTCTTAGACTGGAAGGGTACTGTCTCGCTTGAGCCGATTCGTTCGGAAGGCACGCTCTCGCTCAGCGGGGTGAAAATCGCCACGTTCTTTCAATATGTCCAGGAGCGATTCAACTTCGACATTCCTGCCGGCACGATCCAGGCGACCGGGAAATACCGATTCGATGCGGGGATGTCTCCGATCGAATTGACTGTCGCGGATGCTTCGGTCCACCTCGCCGACATCGGCCTGGTCGAAAAAGGCGATTCAGTCCCCGTGATCAGCGTGCCCACGCTCAGCCTCGAGGGGATCCACGTCGACCTCCGTCAGCAAATGGTATCGATTGCGACGATTTCTATGAGCAATGGAACGGATCGTATATGGCGAAACCCCGATGGATCTCTGAATTTACAGGCTCTCTTTACGCCGGTGGCGGCACAATCCAGCGGTGCTGAGCTGGCTACCGCGACGAAGAATTCCGTTCCATCCGCCAGTGAGCAACCTTGGAAGGTTTCAATCAAAGAGCTGCAGGTTACAAACCAGACTATTCATTTTGAAGATCGCACGTTGGCCCTGCCGATGCGAACGGAAGTGACTCATCTCTCGGCGAAGACCCACAATGTTGCCTTTCCGTTCAAAGGGCCAATTCCGTTGACGATTGAACTTACCCTCAACGAAACGGGAACGGTTTCGGTGGACGGACAGATCGTTGCGAAACCGGTTCAGCTCGATATGGCACTGGCATTGAGAAACGTTGCGATCCAGCCCTTTCAGCCGTACTTCGAACGTTTTGCCCGCATCGCTGTGGATAATGGCGCAATCGATCTTGACGGTAAGCTCCATCTAGCCGTTGAGCATCCCAAGGCACCGTTAATGACCTTCCGCGGTAACCTGGGAGTGAAATCGCTGGCAATTGCGGATCGCGACCAAGGTGCTCCAGTGGCATCCTGGAAACAGTTCCAGCTGCACCAGATCGCGCTTGCCGTCGATCCCACCAGCGTCACGATCGAGGAAGTGGGCTTGGACCAGCCGACGGTGCACTTGGTGATTTATCCTGATGGCCAGGTGAATCTCAAAAAACTTCTTCCCGATGCCGCTGAAACTGGTTCTCCGCCTGCGACAGAACGACCGGAGGCTCAGCCGAAAAAGGGTCCCCCTCCTTCTATCATCATCAAAACAGTCAAGCTGCTCAAAGGCACGGCGACGTTTCAAGACGATTCGATCAGCCCACCGGTCCAGACCGGGCTGTACGATCTGACGGGAACCGTGAAAGGTCTCTCGTCGAAGCAAGTCGCTAAGGCCGACGTGAACCTCTCCGGGAAAATCGATAAGGTGGCTCCGATGAAGATCGCGGGAACGATTAACCCGCTGACCGAGGATGCGTTCACCGACTTGACGATCAAATTCGATAATGTGGACCTGACCGCCGCTACGCCTTATAGCGGCAAGTATGCCGGTTATCCGATACGGAAAGGCAAACTGTTTTTGGATTTGATTTATAAAGTGTCCCAGAAGCAGTTGGAGGCCGAAAACAAGGTGGCTGTCGATCAGTTGACGTTTGGGGAGAAGACCGACAGTCCGGATGCCACGTCGTTGCCCGTCCCGCTGGCGGTGGCGTTATTGAAGGATCGCAACGGCCGCATCGACATTGACCTACCGATTCGCGGTGATCTCAACGATCCTGATTTCAAATACGGCAAGGTGGTGATTTCGACTCTGCTGAATCTGCTGACCAAATTGGTCGCTTCCCCCTTTACCCTCATGGGCAAGTTGATCCCGGGTGGAGGGAATGCCGAAGACTTACAATATGTGGCATTCGAGCCGGGATTGGCCGCAGTAACCCCGGCAGAGCTTCAGAAAATTGATGCCCTCATGAAAGGGCTAGAAGAGCGGCCGGGGTTGCGATTGGAAATTACCGGTACGGCTGATCCCATGCGTGACCGTCAGGCCCTTGCGCAGCAGCAGCTTCAGGAACAGCTACGCAGTAAGTGGCGGCAGGAAAGAGGAGGAGCGAAAGAGGGTGACTTGCCGCTTGCGGAGGAGGAACGGCTCATCAAGGAACTCTTTGACCAACTGCGCAGCCAACAACCCGCGCAGCCACAGAAGCTGGATACTCCTCCCCAAACGCCTACCGTGGAGGAGATGAGGCGTCAGCTCGTGGCATCCATTACAGTGGAGGATGGTCTGCTCCGGACCCTGGCTCGTACCAGAGCTGAACAGGTGCATGCACAGTTGGTGGGTGAAGGCAAACTGGTTGAGGAGCGGGTGTTTTTGACGGAGGTCGATGTGGCCGCCACGGGTCATGAAAAAGTACGGAGCCGCTTGAACATCACAGCCGGATCCTAGGGGCAGTTCCCACTTGCACTTGGTCCGGAAGGGACAGTATCGTAGGTACTCTTCATGTACTCATCGATAAATTAATTCGCTAACAAGGAGGTCGGTCATGGCACTACGATTGGGAGATGAAGCGCCGAACTTTTCTGCGGAAACGACAGAGGGGACGATCAACTTTCACGAGTGGCTTGGCAGCGGTTGGGGAATTCTCTTTTCGCACCCGAAAGACTACACCCCTGTCTGTACGACTGAGTTGGGGACGGTGGCGAAGATCACCTCTGAATTCAAGAAACGGGGTGTCAAAGTCATTGCGATTAGCGTCGATCCGCTGGATTCTCACAAGGGCTGGATCAACGACATCAATGAGACCCAGCATACGACGATGAATTACCCCATCATCGCGGACCCGGATAAGAAGGTGGCCACACTCTACGACATGATTCACCCGAACGCATTGGATAACATGACGGTCCGCTCAGTGTTCGTGATCGGGCCGGACAAAAAGGTCAAGCTCACGTTGACCTATCCTGCGTCATGTGGCCGGAATTTCGATGAATTGTTGCGCGTAATCGACTCGCTCCAGCTAACGTCAAAATTCAAGGTGGCGACTCCGGCGAATTGGAAAGACGGAGAAGATTGTATCATCACTCCGGCGGTCAACAACGACGAAGCCAAGACGCTGTTCCCGAAGGGATTCAAGACGGTGAAGCCCTATCTCCGCTATACGCCGCAGCCGAACAAGTAACGGATTGTGTGTGCAATGAAGGGCGGGAAGAGGCGATGCTGCCCCTCCCGCCCTTTGTGTTTCTTCGGGGGGAGTGCGTGATGAAGGCCGTAGGACTCTATAAATTTCTGCCTATCGGGGAGCCTGATAGCCTGGTCGAACTCAATCTACCGAAACCCGAGGCCACTGGACGCGACCTGCTTGTTCGCGTAGAGGCAGTGTCAGTCAATCCGGTCGATACGAAAGTCCGGGCTCCCGGCAAAGCAGAAAGGACCACGCCGCATGTGCTCGGCTGGGATGCAGCGGGAGTGATTGAGTCGGTCGGCCCGGAGGTCACACTCTTCACGCCAGGCAGCAAGGTCTATTATGCGGGCGACATCACCAGACCAGGGAGCAACAGCCAGTATCAGTTGGTGGACGAGCGGATCGTGGGACGCAGACCCGCTTCATTGACTGTTGAGGAAGCGGCGGCCTTTCCATTGGTCGCCATCACGGCGTATGAAGCGCTGTTCGATCGACTTGGCATCGATACTGAAGGCAGAGGCAAAGACTGCACGCTCCTCATCATTGCCGGAGCCGGTGGCGTCGGCTCAATGGCGATTCAGCTCGCCAAGATCGCCGGCCTGACGGTGTTCGCCACGGCATCGCGTCCGGATTCGGTTGCGTGGGTGAAGCAGCTAGGCGCAGACCACATTATCGATCATCGGCAGCCGCTACGTCCCCAGATTGAAACAGCCGGCTATCGTTTCGTCGACTACATCTTTGATTGTGCCGATACAGATGGTTATTGGGACTCTATGGCCGATTTGATCGTGCCACAAGGAAAGATCTGCACAATCGTGGATAACAAAAGCCCGTTGGATCAACAGGTCCTCAAGCTGAAGAGTGTCACTCACGTCTGGGAACTCATGTTCACTCGATCCAAATATCAGACGGTCGATATGATCGAACAGCACAAGCTGCTCAATCGCATTGCGGACTGGATCGATCACGGCACGATCAAGAGCATCCTTCGAGAGACGCTGCGACCGATCAATGCCGAGAATCTCAAGAAAGCCCACGCCAAGCTGGAGTCGGGCACGATGATTGGGAAGCTCGTCCTGGCAGGCTGGTGAAGGCTTGCATGGGTGTCAGGGGCGTCGCATCCAGGACTAGACGAGCAAAAGGCCGGCTGCCCGGATCTTTTTCCAGGATGCATCTCTCATGAACGATTGAAAGTCGGCCGGCTTGCCTGGAAACGCTCGCATCGCGTCGCGCAGTAACGGATAAGAAGAGGTTCGATTCTGCTGCAGGAGAGCCTCCCGGAGTAAATCGTAAACCCATATCGCCTGCCGATGGGGGAGCATGACGACAGTGTCTTCGGTCTGGTCGGGAATCCTAAGCCTGGTGCGATTTCCCCGTCGTTCAGAGAACGGCTGTCCGCCGATCCAGACACATCGACGTTCTGCTTTCGGATCGTCGGTGATACGTCGGGATTTCAGGGCACGGCTCACCCATTTCGATGAGACGCGCGGGCGAGGGGTCTCGTGATCGAACCATTCCCGCACATCCATCCTCAACCCTCTGCCTTCAAGAAAATTCAGCATGGATCGGCGCAAGCCTTCGCCGATCCATTCGGGTGTGTGGCCGATCCGGTCCTGATGGACAAGATCGTTTTCGGCAAAGCCTTGAAACTCGGGTCCCAGAATGCGCAACCCGTTGGCTTTCGGATTCAGCCCGATCGGACTGTGGGCCGTCGTCGTAAAACGATGCCAGAATGCCGACTGCATGAGATCGGCCGCGAACAGTTGCCTCACGCGCTCCAGGGAATCGACGGTTTCCTGGACAGTTTCGGACGGGAAGCCATACATCAGATAGGCATGGACCAGGATGCCGGCCTCTCTGAATGCCGCGGCGACGCGCGCCGTCTGGTCCACGGTGATGCCTTTTTTCATCTTGACCAGCAAACGATCTGACGCAGCCTCGAGGCCTGCCGTGACGGCGGTGCATCCGGATGCAGCCAGGAGACGGCAGAGATCAGGCGTGAACGCTTCTTCGAAACGAATGTTCCCCCACCAGGAGATCTGAATATCACGCTCCAGCAAGGCAAGCGCCAGTGCCTTCAGAGCCGCAGGCGGCGCGGCTTCATCGACGAAATGAAACTCGCGGCGGTTTGTCTCGCCGATTAGGTGCTCGATCTGTTGGATGAGGCGCTCCGTCGGCGTCATTTCATAGCGGCTGATATAGTCGAGGCCGACGTCACAGAACGTACATTGTTTCCAATAACAGCCATGTGCAACGGTCAATTTGTTCCAGTGCCCTTCCGACCATAGTCGATGCATCGGGTTGGTGCTGTCGAGAATCGAGAGATAGCGATCCAATCTCAAACCCCGATAGGTGGGACAGCCGACGTCGTTCATGGAAACGTTCGTGTTTCCAGGATCGCTCGCAAACAGGACTCGATCCTTTTCACGATAGAACGTACGGCAGAGCGCCTGACTGGGCCGCTGGCCCGAAACATATTCGATCAAAGAGAGCAGAGGACGTTCGCCATCGTCCAGAGTGACAAAATCCACATAGTCGAACACACGGGGATCGCTGATCCGCCGCAATTCCGTATTTGCATAACCTCCGCCGAGGACAATCGCGATGTCTGGGCGTTTCTGTTTGATCGCCTGGGCGATGCGGAAGGCGCCGTATAGATTCCCCGGAAAGGGAACGGACAGGCCAACGAGGGCAGGCTTCACACGTTCAACATGTGTCCAGAGCGCCTCCAGCATGAACCCATCCGTTAGATTCGGTGCCTCCGCGAGAGCTAACAGCAGGCTGTCGAATGAGGAGGCCGATCGCGCAATGTGTTCAGCATAACGGCTGAGGGCAAAGTGGGGTGTGATCAGCGCCTGAACGAGATCGGCAAGGTCTTCCAGAAATAAAGTCGCCGTATGTTTAGCCCTATCGTCTTTCGTGGCGGTGCGGCGCAGCGCTTGCTGCATCCGAAATCGTGGTCCCCTCGGCAAACTTCCTGGCCGGACGAAGGTCGTTCCAACTTCTGGATTCTTCCCTTGGAGGAAGGCCACGACCGGTTCGATGAGATCCAAGTACTCACGTTCCGCCGCCAGCATGCGTCGCGCTTCGGTTGGAAGTGAAGCCTGTTGTCCTTTGATCTGATCAAAGACAGCGGTGAGACCCTCCCGGCTGAAGAGCCGCAACACCATTTCGATGCCGAGGTCTGCTTGTTCACAGGGCATCCCTCGCGACTGCAGGAAGCCCATCAAATAGGCCGTCGACGGGTAGGGGGTGTTCAGTTGCGTCAGCGGGGGAATCAGCAGTAATACATTGGGCCAACCCATGGGCTCAGATAACACAGTGGCGGGAATGAATGCCAGTTGAAGCCTGATTGGTCGGGCGTAGGGGGTATCCATGGCTCACAAAATGTGGTTGATCACGCTGATGGTCTTGTTCATCATTGCGCCGGCTTTCGCCGGCATCGATGAAAGCAAACTCGTGGATCTCACCTATTCCCTCGACGAGCAGACGGTCTTCTGGCCGACCAATAGGCCGTTCACATGGGAAAAAGCCGCCTGGGGAAGGACCTCCAACGGCTATTGGTATGCCTCAGGGGATTTCTCGATGTCCGAACATGGTGGCACGCACATTGACGCGCCGATTCACTTTGCGGAGGGCCGGCTGGCGGTCGACGAGATTCCCTTGCAGAAGCTGATCGCCCCAGCAATCGTAATCGATGTCCGTACGTTGGTTGAAGAAAATCACGATTATCGATTAGCCCCTCGAGATATCGAAATGTGGGAAGCTCGAAATGGGATAATCCCCCAGGGTGCAGTCGTGTTAATGCTCACGGGATGGGGGCGAGGTTGGCCGGATAAATTTCGCTATCTGGGAAGCCAAACACCGTCGGACCCGAAGACGCTGCACTTTCCCGGGTTTTCGAAAGAGGCGGCCGAATTCCTCGTGAAGGAGCGGCGCGTGGATGGGATCGGCCTCGACACGCCGAGTATCGACTACGGGCCGTCACAGGATTTTATCGTGCACCAGATTATCAATGGAGCCAACCTGTACGGTCTAGAGAACATCGCCAACCTGGACAAGCTTCCGTCAAAGGGAGCCATCTTGGTGGCCTTGCCGATCAAGATCAAAGGAGGAACAGGAGGACCTGTGAGGATTATCGGCATTCTTCCATGAAGAACAAATGATGAATGCGGATCCTGCTTTCGAACTCTTCAGCGACTTTAATTGTCCATTCTGCTATGCCCTGCATGAGCGGCTGCATGATCTGAATTTGATCCAGCGCTGTGAATGGCGAGGCGTACAACACGCGTCGCATTTACCACGCCCGATGAAACCCTGGGAGGGATTGCTGGGAGCTGAATTGCGGCATGAAGTCGCGGTCGTGCAACGGCTGGCGGCGGGGTTGCCGATCGCGCTGCCACCTGGAAAACCGAATACGAGGCTGGCCATCGAACGAGCAACCGGACTCTTGATTCAGGATCGAACGCGAGGAATGGAGTTTGTGCGGCAGGCCTATCGTGCCTTCTGGTGCGAGGGACGAGATATTTCAGACCCGCAAGTGCTGAGAGATCTGTCTGAAGAGTCTGTCGAGGAGGGAGCCACCGGTCACATTCGGCGCATCGCACAAGGATGGGAAGCGGCCTGGCACGCAACGGGACAGGCCGGGGTTCCACTGATCGTCGCTCCGGATGGTGGACTCCTTGTTGGATGCGTCCCAGCGGAAGATATTGCAGAATTTTTTCACCGGAAAGGCATTTGATAGGCGGGGATCAGCTTGAGGCTTCTGACTATTTCATCCTGCTCTTGAAGGTCAGCTCGGCAATCCCGGATTTATCCAACCCGCCTTTGCCGGCTGCGACAAGCCGTTCGTATTGATCGCATGTCGCTTGGGCCAAAGGCAACGTCAATCCAGTGGACTTGGCCAATGCGAGGGCGATACCGGAATCCTTGGCAGCATGGGCAGCGGAGAAATAGCAATCATGGGCTCGCAGGTGCATGTCCTCGCCGTCTGTTTCGAGTACCCGTGAAGCGGCTCCGGTTTGGCTGAACACTTCGCGGAGCGTCGTGAGATCCAATCCAAGCGCTTCTCCCAATCCTAGCCCTTCTGCGAGTGCTGCCGTGTTGCAATTCATGACCATATTCACGAGAGCCTTGACCTTGGCAGCCTCTCCCGCCTCGCCGATGTAACGGATCGTTGAACCAAGCGCCTCCAGGAACGGCATAGCTCGTTCGAACGTGGCAGGTCTGCCGCCACACATTAAGTACAGCGTTCCCTGACGTGCTTGTGTGATGCTGCTGGCCATGCAGGCTTCGAGGCTGTTGCCGCCATGTTGTTCCGCGGCTCGTTCGACTTCGATATGGACTGTCGGGGTAATCGTCGCGCAGTTGATAAAAAGACGGCCCTTTGCATGGGCTAAGAGGCTGGTGGAATCTCCTTCGGCATAGATCTCTCGCATCGCCGCGTCGTCCGACACGACCGTGATGACCGCATTGGATAACTCGGCCACTCGTGCCGGAGTGGCTGCCGGTTCACAGCCTACTTCACGTGCAAGCGTTTCTGCTGTGTGGCGGTTGCGATCCTGAACCGCCGCAATGCGGTAGCCCTTATCCTTGAGGCGTCTGGCCATATTCACTCCCATACGCCCAACGCCGACAAATCCTATAGTGCTAGTCGTCATCGGTTATTCTGTAGGAGCATGAGTGCGGGTATTGTGAGAGCAGACGTCGGGCCATCTTAAGAAGCAGGCACAAATTTCAATGCCGCGCCATTGATGCAGTAACGCAGGCCGGTCGGTTTAGGACCGTCCTTGAAGACGTGACCCTGGTGGCCTGCACAGCGGGCGCAATGGACTTCGGTGCGGGGGAAAATCAACTTGTAGTCCGTGTTGGTCTCGACCACTTTCGGATCGATCGGCTGCCAGAAGCTGGGCCAGCCGGTGCCGCTATCAAATTTATGCTCTGAGGAGTAGGCCGGGAGATCGCAGCCGGCACAATAGTAGATGCCGGCTTGCTTGTTGTCGTGCAGGTTGTTGGTGAATGGACGCTCGGTCGCTTCATGCCTGAGGACCTGGTAGGCCTCCGGCGCCAGCAATTTCTTCCATTCTTCATCGGTCTTCACGACCTTGACAATCTGGCCGATGTCGATCTTCTGCGGCATGCCTCTCCTCCTTTCGGCAGGATGACCTGAGTCGAGAAGTTACGGTCATCCTTGCATAGGGAACTCTTGTGGAGCAAGACGGCTGGACTGTCCTCCAGCTTAATTCTCGATGCCCTCTTATGCAGAAGTTGACAAGTGCGGCTCAGGGGCTGAGGCTCTGTGAGCCGTAATGTCATGATCGAAGGCAGCGGGAAGCACTTCTTCGATCCGCTCGACCAGAATGAACGTCAGGTCATCCCGCACTTCCTGCGGCACGTCTTTCAGGTCCTTCTCATTGGCCTTCGGCAAGATCACTCGTTTGATGCCGGCGCGATGAGCCGCCAACACCTTTTCCTTGATCCCGCCGACCGGAAGGACCAAGCCGCTCAAGCTGATTTCTCCGGTCATCGCCGTGTCGCTGCGCACCGGTTTTCCGACGTAGGATGACGCGAGTGCCGTGGCCATCGTGATCCCCGCGGAAGGTCCGTCTTTCGGAATCGCTCCGGATGGCACGTGGATGTGCAGACCATTGCGCTTGAAGCGCGAGATATCGAGTCCCATGCTCTCGGCGTGCGACCACAAATAGCTCCGCGCAGCACGCGCCGACTCCTGCATCACATCTCCCAACTGACCGGTAAGGCTTACCTCGTGGCTGCCGGGCAACAATGTGGTTTCGATGTACAGGACATCCCCGCCGGTCGGTGTCCAGGCTAGACCGGTCGCCACTCCAACCGGGATATTCTTCCTGGCCTCCTCGGGCATGAACCGTTCTGATCCCAGCCAATCGGGAAGATTGGTCGCTTCGACCGTCACCGTTTGACGTTCCCGGCCTTCCGGCAGCTCGGCGAATGCCAGCGCGACCTTGCGCGTCAACCGGCCGAGCATCTGCTCCAACTGACGAACGCCGGCTTCTCGGGTGTAGCGGCTGATGATATGGTCCAGCACTGTAGCGGGCAATTGCACATGTTCGGCTGCGAGACCCGCTTCTTTGAGCCTTCGCGGCCAAAGATACCGTCGTGCGATCTCGGCCTTTTCCCGTTCGCTGTACCCCTGAACCCGGATAATTTCCATTCGATCGAGCAGCGGCTGGCTGATCGTGTCCAGCGTGTTCGCCGTCGTGATAAAGAACACCTTCGACAGGTCGAAGGGGAGATCGAGATAATGATCCCGGAAGGTATGATTCTGCGCGGGATCCAATATTTCCAACAGCGCTGCTGCCGGGTCACCGCGAAAGTCACGCCCCAACTTATCGACCTCGTCCAACATCAAGACAGGATTGTTCACGCCGGCGCGACGCATGGCCTGAATGATGCGCCCCGGCAAGGCGCCGACGTAGGTCCGTCGATGCCCGCGAAGCTCTGCCTCATCATGCACGCCACCTAGGCTGAACCGCTCGAATCTTCGTCCCATGGCTCTGGCAATCGATTGTCCAAGGCTCGTCTTGCCCACGCCCGGCGGCCCGACCAGGCAGAGGATGGGCGCTTTGGCCGTCGGATTCAATTTCAACACGGCCAAGTGTTCGACAATCCGTTCCTTCACCTCTTTGATGCCGTAGTGATCTTCTTCCAACACCTGGCGCACCTTGCTCAGATCCAGGTGCTCTTCGGACGCCTTGGTCCAAGGCAATTCGAGCACCAGTTCCAGATAGGTCCTCAGTACTTGATGGTCCGGGGAAGAGGGCGGCACTTTGGCCAGCCTGGCGATCTCACGCTCAACCTCTTTTCGTACATGCTCGGGGAGGTCCGCGTCCTCGATCCGCTTCTTGAGATGAGCCACCTCGCTCTCTTCACCATCCCCCTCGCCAAGTTCCTGCTGGATCGCCTTCAATTGCTCGCGCAAAATATACTCGCGCTGGTTCTTTCCGATCTTGGCTTGGGCATCACTGGCAATTTTGTCACGCAGCTGGAGAATCTGTATTTCCTTGGAAAGGAACGCATAGAGCGACCGCAGCAATTCGATGGTGGAAGAACTTTCGAGCAACGTCTGCTCTTCCTTGACGGTCAGATTCAAAAGCGACGCCACGCGATAGGCCAAGGTGGCGGGATTCTCTTCGTTGCGGAAGGCCGCGGTCGCCTCGTCGATGCCGGGAGCCTGTATCAGTCGTGGAAGATCGGTGATCAGTTCCTGAATGGCCCGTTGGAGCGCCTGAACCTCTCGGTCATGATCCGCCGGTAGTTCTAGCCGGCGCGCCTGGACCAAGAGAAATGGATCAGTCTGTTCCGCCTTGAGCAATGCGACTCTTTCGATACCCTGGATCAGCGCTTGAATGATACCGTCTTCGGAACGTCCGACCTGCTTTACAATGGCTTTGGTGCCAATCGTGTAGAGGTCTTCGAGGCCCGGATTTTCCGTTCCAGGATCGCGTTGCGCGACGACCAGAATCACTTTCTCTTCTGTTTTCAATGCTGCATTTACGGCGGCCATCGATCGCTCGCGCCCCACCGTCACCGGTATGAGAATACCGGGAAACAGGACGGTGCGTTTGATCGGAAGTACCGGTAACGTTACGGAAAGAATCGTGCTATTCATGGGGGCTATCCTCCGCTCAATATGTCGAGCTGTTGTTATCCGTAAGCAAGCAGATAGGTTCGGTCGAAGAGGAAGTCAAGGAGAGTGAAGGAGGCGCAGAGATTAGCGCTCTCTAACGATCGACGAACAGCCCGCCTCTCGGATAGAGCATCACCTTTCCATCGGCCGGCCGTTGGTCCGTTGGCACAACCGGATCTTGCGGTAAACTGTAGCTGTCTTTGCCCCGGAGGTCGAAAAAGCCTGCAAGGCTCTGCTCTGAAGCGTGCCCGAAGCCGCCTTTGAGCTGGTATTGGTCGTCGCCGCCTTCATCAATGAACAGGCCCCAACCGAAATGGTCCGCTCCCCCTAGACCGGTCGAGAGCGCAAACGCATAACGATCGTTCCCGTTTCCCGCGTCGATCATCACACTCACCGAATGGTCCCATGCCACCCCTGCGTTATAGAAGGGACCGGATGAACCGTAATGATCATCCCCATGAAGGTCTTCGAACAACCCGACGCCATAATGGGCAGACGAGCCGTGTCCGTAGCGGGCGGCGACATGTTCGTCGTTGCCGCCTAAATCGAGAAAGACACCGGCACCGAAGAAGTAACCATGGCCCTGAGCGAAGTTGGCACTCTGGTAGTGATCGTTCCCTTCGACATCGAGCAAGAGGCCCGAGCCTCCTGCCAGGTTGTAGGCCTGCCACTCCGCCCGCTTCGTCAGCATACGCTTGCCTGAACCGGTGCCCAATCCGAAACAATCGTATTGAAAAAGGGCATCGCCCGGTTTTCCCTTCGGAGCGTCTTCAGCATTATAGGCGCTGGGATATTTGTTGCCGCATTGGTAGTGATCGTCCCCTTGCAGATCAATGACTGCGCCCACTCCTTGCGGACCACCGAATCCTATAGAGAATCCGTGACTGGTATATCGATCATTGCCTGCTGCATCGAACAACAGGCCTAAACCAGCGATGGCTGCGCCTTGTGTCATACGGCTACCCATGTACGTATCGTTGCCCTTAGCATCGAACAGAATGCCAAGGCCGGCGAATCCTGTTCCCCCAGAGCCCATCTCCAGTTGATAGACATCGTCACCTGACTGATCGATGAGGAGGCCAACGCCGAGCCGTCCGGTGGCGAGGCCGAATGCCGCACCGTCATACGTGTCGTTTCCGCTCAGGTCGATGACCACGGCATTGGCGTGATCCGCATCGGTCGACGCGGCAATCATGCCTCGATACAGGTCGTCGCCTCCCAGATCGATCACGAGCCCGAAGCGCTGATCCAGTTCATAGGTGTTCGGACCGGTCCCGCCGACAATAATCAGACCGTAGGGGGTGTCCTCAGCATATAAGATATCGCCCGTGAGGCCTGGAGGCATCTTTGCCGGCGGCAGAGGCTGATGAAAGGCTGCGGGAAGTTGGCGCAGCCATGGTTCGTTTGCCAGTCGAGCCAATACCTGTGCCGCAGCAATGAGATTGGCGTAATCGACGTGCTCTTCAAGGAGTTCGCCAAACCGCTGATCGGCTTTGATCAAAGCGCTGGTTTGATCTGAAAAGATCGAGATCTGTGAGCTGAACTTCTCCACCAGGGTTTTCGGATGGCCGTAGAGAAAGTGCCGTTCATCCTCCGAGAGATTCTCTACCGCTTTCTCTCGATGCCGCGAGGCTTCTTCAAGACTCTCCAGCATGAACGTCACAAGCTCTTGGGCTTCGCCGTTTATCGGAAAAGGAACGGGCTTATGAAAGGCGGAGGTCCGGTCCATCCCTGCTTCGAGTACGTCCAGTAGAACCGGCAGATTGATGGCTTTTCCTTCCGCTAACTCGGCGAGTAACAGTCCCTGTCGCTCAAGGTTTGCCAGGCCCTCCCAAGCCTGTTTGAGGGCAGCGATCACGAGACGGCGTTTGTATCGAGCAGGAACTGTTTCGACCGTCGAATGGGCTGCGACAAGCGCCGCTTGAACATTGGGCGCCCGGACTTTCTTTGCCATGGCTGGCGTCACCTTGGGCGTCAAACGATCAAGTTCTCGGCGAACTGGTGGTATTACACGCTCCAGAGCGGATTCCAGCATAGGCCGGTTTGTGGTGCCTGTGTCGGGAGGTCCTAGCCACGCAAAGAAACTTTGAACCATACCGCATCCGGGCAGAACGAGAAGGAGCAGCAGGTTGAGCAACTTCAGTATAAGCCGAATCACGTCACGCGAAATCCTGGGAGAGGGACAACATTGAGGATTTGTACCTTATCACGCTTACCATTGGAAGGGTTACACATGGGAGATCAACTTGAGGAGCAGGCTCTCTGCAGGATGGACATGGTTCATGCGGCGTCCAGCTAAAGGGATGAGAACAGGGATTTTCCAATTAGATGGAGGAACGGAGGCGTCTTTGCCTTCCGCTGCCCCGCACAATTCTAAATTCGTATAGGCGGCATTCCAGTGAGCCATTGAACAACGGGATACGACGGGAAGGAGAGAGACCGATCAATTTCTGAAGATGTGAGTCACCCGTAAACACATAGGCCCGCCATCCAGAGAACCTCTGCTTGAGCCAATCACCCAGCTTGGGATAAAAGGACTCGAGCTCAACCGAGCGGCTGAGCCGCACGCCGTATGGAGGGTTGATGAGTATCACGCCATTGTCGGCGGGGGGCTCGATCGACAGCACGTCGATGTGCCGGAGGCGAATATCGAGTGCGACTCCCGCACCTTGAAATGTGCGTTGCGCAACCTTGATGGCATCCGCGTCATGATCTGAGGCATAAATTGCGGCCGGAACTTCGGCCCGTTGTTTCATTCTCGCTGCTTCACGGAGCTGCCCCCATCGTTTGGGGTCATGGGTCTGCAAACGTTCGAACGCGAAGGAACGAGCGAGTCCCGGTGCAATTCGACGCGCCATCAGTGCCGCCTCTAGCGGGATAGTCCCGCTTCCGCACATGGGATCAAGGAGGACCTCATCGGCTGTCCACCCGGCCAGTCTGAGCAGACCTGCAGCGAGGTTTTCACGCAAAGGGGCTTCGACCGAGGTGATTCGGTGACCTCGTTTAAACAGGGGCTCGCCGGAGGTGTCGAAGTAGAACGTGACGCTGTTCGAGTCGAGAAAGGCGTCTAGGCGGATATTCGGTTGCTGCGTATCCACGCTCGGCCGCTTGTGGCGCACCGCCATGAATTTGTCGCAGACGGCATCTTTGATACGGAGTGTCAGGAAATCCAAACTGGGAAGTGGGCATCGATGTGCGCTTACCTTCACTTTGATGGTGTGGAACGGCATGAACCAGTCGGGCCAGGCCAAGGCATAGGCGGCCCGATAGACGTCCTCTTCAGAGCGATAGTTGTTGTGGCCGACTTCCCAGAGCACTCTGCTGGCGATGTGGCTTTTGAGATTCACCCAATACATGCTGGCCCAGGGGGCCTGAAAGCCGACGCCTCCAGCGGTTTTGTTCGTCATGGGAACGCCGAGTTCATGGAGTTCCTGTTCTAGGATGCCTTCGAGACCTCGCGGGCATGGTGCAAAAAATCGATGTTTTATGTTATCCATTCGAAGCGCCTGTTATCGGCGAACGCCTATGAACTATTGCGGCGAATGCGGAAAGTCGGTCTCGAAGAAGATACCTCAGGGAGACAATCTTCCCCGATTTGTCTGCGACTTCTGCCAGGCTATTCACTACCATAATCCAAAGATTGTCGCTGGTTGCATCCCGGAGTGGAAAGGGCAGATTCTCTTGTGCCGCCGCGCGATTGAACCAAAGGCGGGTCTCTGGACATATCCCGCCGGCTTCATGGAGATTGGCGAAGGAACCGAGGAGGCCGCCCGGCGAGAGACATTGGAAGAAGCCCATGCACAGGTTGCAATCACAAGACTACACTCGGTTCTAAGCCTTCCCCATATCGGCCAGGTCTACCTGACTTTTGTCGGGCGGTTGCTGGCAAAAGAATTCAAGGCGGGCCAGGAAAGTCTCGATGTACGGTTGTTTGATCGGACAGACATTCCCTGGAACGAGATCGCTTTCCCGGTGGTGAAGGATGCGCTACGCCGCTATGTCGACGATGTGGCAGGCGGCGAATTTCGTTTACACGTCGCCGACATGCCCGATCCCTTCATCTGACGAGTAACCAATCACGTTTACGCCGTCAATCACTTATACAGTGCGTCCTTGTGCACGATGGCATGAATGTCGACGAGCTGTTCTGTGCGATCGATAGCATAGAAAATTCGCCAATCGCCCACAGCGTATTTGTGCAATCGAGGCAACTCAGGGGCGAGATTTTCGTGGCGAAGATTATCGACGTTTGAGGCGATCCACTTGGTCTTTTCGAATAGACGTTGCGCCATCGGCGAGCCGGCGGCGGAAAGATCCTCGACGACACCGGCTTGAAACATCAGACGATACCAGGCCATCACGCGCTACCAACGTAGCCCCAGTTTTTCTGCAAGCTCGTCGCCGGACAGGCGCTCACCTTTGACCAGAGATGCTTTGAGCCTGGCGCGGAGTGCGTCACCGAGCTGGAGTCCCAAGTCGGGATCGCCGATCAACTCCCGCAAGCGATCGTCGACAAGACCTCGTACCAATTCATTGAATTGTTCCGGCGTCAGAGAGGAAAGATCCATGGGAAGGAAAGGATACGAAGCCCGTTCAAGAAATGCAAATGAGAGGATAGAGCTAGTTGGTGGTGACCGTCTTTTCCAATTGCTTGATGAAGTAGCCGAGCCGATTCTGTTCGGGTTCTGCAATGAGCAAAAATTCAATGCCAATTCCCTGAGGCCCGCACCATCGCACTGCCGCATTCTCGATCTTGACGGGATTTGCTTCTCCAGGAAGGTGCAGAAGCAGCGTGACCTGCATACCGGTGAATGGGCTGATCAGGCTCTCCACACGGCAGCCTTTCGCCGACAGGTCCCGAATCGATCCCTTGTGCCGGAATTGATCCCGCTGAACCAACGTGCTTGGCATGCTGACGGCAAACCGGCGATGTTTGCGAGTGACCATGAGTTGGCCTTCCTTGCGCCTAAGCGGCTGCGGCGTCGAGTGCCTGGAGAAATTGCGCCAGCCGTTCCCGCTCTAATTCTTCCATTCCCAAAAATTCCATTCCGAATTCATATTGGAGCGTCCAACGCACGGTCGCCATCCGTACGGTAATGGCGAATGTTTGATTGGGTACGCTGAGATACAGTGCCAGCATTGCCCCCACAAGAAGTTGGCAGTCCGTGACGATCTTGCAACCTCCCATTCCGAGGTTGTATACGATTCCTACCCCCTCGCAATCTCCGGCGAACCGAGCGGGGAATTCGACCAAGTACCGTTCATGCTCCCGCTGGTTCATGGCAGAGATCCTGGAACGGACGAGAACAGCGGCCCTTCTTACAATCGCTGTTCTATCCGAGAATGAGGCTACGGGTATAGACGGATTTTGTCAAAGAAAACCGGATGTTTCGCACAAGAATGGAACCATTTCCTCTAGTGGCACAATATGAATCGATTGCTCAATAAGGTTGCGATTGTGACCGGCAGCAGTAGTGGGATCGGCAAGGCCATTGCCCTTCGCTTCGGTGAAGAAGGGGCCAAGGTTGTCGTCGCAGCTCGAAGGAAGTCGCTCTGTGAGCAGACAGCCAAACAAATATGTCAAAGGGGCGGGGATGCCTTCGTGGTTCAAACGGATGTGAGCCACGAAAACCAGGTAGACCTGTTGTTCGAAAAAACCGTGCAGCAGTATGGCCGCGTCGACATTGCGGTCAACAATGCCGGCATCTTCGGCGGAAGGAGAATCGCCGAAACGACAAGCAAGGTTTTTGACGAAGTGATGAGCATCAATCTGCGAGGAACGTTCTTGTGCTGCCGGGCCGCGTTCAAACAGATGAAGAAACAGGGAGGAGGCACCATTATCAATATGTCCAGCGTCGCAGGGGTACAAGCCTGGGCCGGCACCGGGGCCTATAGTGCCTCGAAACACGGTGTGATGGCCCTGACGAGATCGCTCGCCGACGAAGGCAAACCATTCAATATCCGGGTATCAGCTATCTGTCCTGGTGGAGTGGCGGATGAATTGGTCGATGCCACAGAGGAGGAAATCCTCAGAAGCGAGAAGATCAGTCCATTTGATATTGCGGAAACAGCGGTCTATCTCGCCACGTTGGGGAAGTTTGCCATCGTTCACCAGATTATTGTGGACCGATTAGGTGCTGATTGGTAGCCTGCGGCGCGGAGCTCTGAGTTACCAGCGTCGGCCCCGATGTCCGTAGAAGAATCGTGGTCCCCAAAAAGGAGGGCCATAGTATCCGTAGACCCAAGGACGACCAAAGTACAGGCCGATACCGACCGGAGGGTAGGCATATGGGTATGCATAGCCATACGGATAGAGAGAAGGAGCCGGGACCACGGTTGTCGTGACGGGTGGCCGCGCGAGCTGTTGCTGCAGTTCTGCTGTCGTGGCAGCTTGCCGATCAACTTGCCCTCTTAGTTGTCCAACTACGTCCTGCTGCGCTTGCAGCTGACCTTCGAGTTTTCCGATCTGCTCTCGCTGGTGTTCGATAAAGGCGTTGAGACAGCGCGTCTGCGCCTCGTCGCTGTAGCTCGAGCATTCCCAAGGAACTTGTTGGCTTGCGGCGTGGATGGGTAGGGCGAGTAGGCCCACACCGATGACCGTGACACTGAAGATGAACAGTCGATTCCAAACAGAGAGGCGAGAGGCAGCCAGCGTCATTTTGTGACGGCTCATGGAATCCCCTCCTTGTTGGACTCCCTACACGTTACCATGTGACTTTCTCTTTGACTAGATCTCACCCCTGCAGGCCGCCACGTATAAGCGCCGGCTTCTTCCGCCGTTTGATTTTGTACAGAGGGACTCTTACAATGCCGCCGCAAGAATTAGGTAGACTATGACTGTCCGCCGCCACTCTTCCACCAAAACAAGCCCAACGCAGAAGAAGAAACGCCGATCGTCTTGGCCGGACGAGCCGCTGAAACGCCGGTTTCAACAACGACTCTTGAAGTGGTATGCGATCTATGGCCGCGAGCTGCCCTGGCGCAAGACGTCCAACCCCTATCACATCCTTGTGTCCGAAGTAATGCTGCAACAGACGCAAGTCGATCGTGTGGTCCCCAAGTATCACGAATTTCTGAATCGCTATCCGACCTTCAAGGATCTGGCCGAAGCGCCGGTCAAGGACGTCAAACAAACCTGGTATCCCTTGGGGTACAACATCAGGCCGGAACGGCTCCATAGTATCGCCTGCGAGACGGTCGAACGGTACGGCGGAAAGCTCCCTAGCGATCAAGACGAACTGTTGTCTTTCAAGGGAATCGGGCGCTACACGGCCGGCGCGATTCGGTCGTTTGCGTTCAATGAAGATGCTCCGATTCTCGATACCAATGTGATACGGGTATTGCATCGGGTCTTCGTCGCGAAGGGAGATCCGAAGGCGCAGAAAGCGAAGTTGTGGGAATTATCGGAGGCCTTGATCCCGCGTGGAAAGGGGTATGACTTTAATCAGGCGATCATGGATTTTGGAGCGATTTGTTGCACTGCGAGAACACCCTCCTGCCAGAAATGCCCGATGAGGCCGATCTGCAAAACCTATCCGCTCAAAACGGAGGGAAAGGGGTGACGGCGAAGATTGTTGAAGTCGCCGCGGGGTTGATCCTTCATGAAGGCCGCTACTTGATTGCCAAACGTCGAGCGGGTGTTCATCTGGCCGGCTTTTGGGAATTCCCGGGCGGCAAACGCGAACAAGGTGAAACATTGGAAGAATGTTTGCAGCGGGAATTGTTTGAAGAATTGAGTGTCACGATCGATGTGCCGGTTCCTTATCGGATCATCCGGCATCAGTATCCTGAAAAAATCGTCGAGTTGCATTTCTTCCGTTGCGCCATTGAGAGAGGGCAGGCAATGCCTCTCGATTGCGCCGAGATCCGCTGGGTCTACCCTCATGAAATGGAAGGCTATCAATTCCCCCCCGCCGATCGACCGATCATCGAAGCCTTGCGACAAGATGCCGTAGGTCCAGGACTATGAAAGTCGTGCTCGATATCGAAACGATCCAAGCTCCGCGCGAGGAGTGGGCACGCCTGGTCGGAAAATGCCATCCGGATCACGCCTCGGAGCCTGCGCCAGAAGAATTCGATCTGTTTGCAGCCGGCGAAGCCGAAGCACAACGGCTAGCGGAGGACGAGTTATATGCCAAATCGGCATTCGACGGCACGTTCAGCTCGATTGTCTGCATCGGCCTCCTCGAGTTTTCCGATCAGCTGGAACCGCGCGGCGCGGTGGCCTGGTACGGCGGAAATGAACGGGAGCTGCTTCGCCAGTTCTGGAATCGCCTAGCCCAAGACAGACCGTCATTGTTCATTACGCACAACGGTCTGGGATTCGATCTTCCATTTATCAAGAAGCGATCGATCATCCAACAGGTCAAGCCGAGTTTAGATATCAATCTGGCAAAGTTCAGGACCGAGCCGATCTATGACACGATGGCGATTTGGAGTAACTGGGATATGCGAGGCTGGGTCAAGCTGGATGTGCTGGCTCGTGCGTTGAACGTAGAAACCAAATCCGGCAGCGGGGAACAGGTAGCGGCGATGTGGGGACGGGGACAGGGACTTGAGTTGGCTCGCTACTGCTTACAAGATACGTACGTGACGTACGCCTGTTATTGCCGGATGAACTTTCGACAGCCCCTGTCTAGTGAGGTAGTCCTGCTTCAACCCGAATTACTCGACGTCAGGTGATCGATTTCAGCGCGTAGAATACGCCTCGGCCTTCTTTTTCTTCGGCGCAGTTTTGACTGATGCCTTAAGTGCCTTTATTTCCTCGTCGCGCTCCCGTAGTTCGCGTTTCATCCACTCTGATTCCTTCCGAAGCACGGTGATCTCGGTATCTTTCTTGGCGATCGTCTCTTTGGCTCTGCTGAGCAGCACCTGCGTCTCCACCTGGCCATCACCTTCGCTTTCCGCAAAAACCGGAGCAGGAGGCGTTTTCGACGAGGCGGCAAGTGCGGTTGCAGGAGATCCCTGCAGCATGTTTGCCGACTTCGCAATTGGCATGGCGGCCGGCATTGGAGCTTTAACCAACGCATGATAATCGATCACATGGGACGTCACATCTGCCATGCCGCCGGCTGCATAGGGCGGCGCATGCTGGGAGCGGGCAACTGACTCCGGCAGAAATGTCAAACGGCCACCCCTGGCAATCGTGAAATAAATCGAGCCCTGCTGGACGTAAATGGTGCCCGCGGTGGGTTCAGAGCCTGACCCTGCCGATGAGGATACGCGGAACCCAACGAGCTGTTCGGGTTTCGCTTTCAATAAGCCTTGTGCGAGCAGGGGAGCAAGAAACTCCGCATCCTCATCGCTGAATACTCTCATCGGCTTGCCGCCACCAGCGGACATTCTCGATGACCCATTCTGACTGTCTTCACTGTAGACGCCTTTCACAACTTTCATAATCGTGGTTTGGTCGATGACGGCGGGATGGCTGGCTTCAAACGACCAATCCGTGACCTCTTCCAGGTACACGCTGCCTTTCGCGCTGTGTGCGATTTTCGACGTGGTCGAACAGCCAGTCACAATCACCATCAAGCCGAGGCAGCCGTACATCATGGGGTTGAGTGTCTTGGTCAATAATGAAAATGAAGAGGTCGTCATAGCTGTTCTCCTTATGCCGAAAGAGGAGTGAGATGGTTGAGAGTGGATCGGCTTCACGTTCGATGCGGTGGAACGCCTACCAAATCCCCAGGCCCATGAGTGTCATGCTGAGCGCCAGCCAGCCGAACAGACCCATCGCAATGATCGCTTCAAGACTGAACGTCGAATTGGAACTGCCATTGGAATTCTGAGTCTGATTCGAAGTGGAATTCATGTCGTTGCTCCGTAGACGTGGGTTGATGGCCTGGAAGTCTTTCTTTTTCCAAGCAAAGATTATGCCCCCAGTACTTAGCCTAGAGACTATGACGCGAAGCGGACACAATGACTGATCCCATCACCTCGTTGTTCGGATCGAGCTTATATAAATCATTCGGTAGTCTTTCTTAACTTGGTGATTTTGCAGGCTGTTACATGCCTTTCAACTGGAGTCAGCTTTCAAAGCCTACAGATACTTGCACGTCTATTTTGGATAGCGTCGGACGGTTCCTACCCACCGAGCAGATAAGTATCGAATGAATTAGGCAACGGAAGGATCTATTCTGGTGCAGGATTGTTCGTTTTTTGGCAGAAGACTAGGCGTAAAGAGTCGACGCGGACGCGTCGTAGATGGATCGTATGACCAGTTGGCCGGGCTGAGACGGTTGGTCGGCTTTGTTCCAGATCACCGTGATATTACCGTCCGTTTTCCCCATAGCCTGCAGAGGCGATTTCTTCGCATCACCTTCCACCAGAACAGGGAGTGTGGCTCCGAGATATTCACGGTTGCGTTCAGTCGAGATACGGCGTTGCAGCTCGACAAGTGCCGTCACTCGCTGAGACTTGACCTTCTCAGGCACGTTATCGGGGAATTTTCGTGCTGCAATAGTATTGGTTCGTTCGGAGTAGAGGAAGATAAAGGCGGAGTGATAGCGGACTTCTTCAAGCAGGCGATAGGTATCGGCGAATTCGGCATCGGTTTCCGAAGAGAACCCTGCAATAATGTCAGTCGTGAGTACGATGTTGCGATTCATCGAACGGATTCGATCGACGAGCGCCACATATTCGCCTCTGGTATAGGTGCGGTTCATTATGTCCAAGATACGATCATTGCCTGATTGCAATGGCAGATGAATGTGCTTGCAGATCTTCGGGTGGAAGGCGACGGCCTCGAGCAAGGAGGGAGGAAAATCCTTCGGATGGGGTGACGTGAAACGGACCCGCTCGATTCCGGGGATGTCCGCCACGGCGGTTATCAATTGTGCAAAGTCCCACTCGCCTGATCGATAGGAGTTGACATTCTGTCCAAGCAATGTGATTTGTTTAAACCCTTGATCGGCAATCTGTCTCGCTTCTTTGATAATACCTTCGGGATCTCTTGACCGTTCCCTGCCGCGGGTATAGGGAACCACGCAGAAACTGCAGAAGTTGTCGCATCCCCGCATGACGGCAATCCAGGCATTCACGCCGGGGATACGCTCGGGAACGATGTCCTCGTAGGTCTCATATTCGGACAAGTCGACAGCCAGGCCCTTTAAGTTCTCTCCCGCTTCCTGCGCCCGCATCGCATTGCCGATGAGGATCGGCAGCTGCCGGTAAGAATCGGGACCTGCTAAGACGTCGACCAACGGCTCCTTCTTTGTCAGTTCTTCCTTAAGATTTTGAGCCATGCAACCCAGCACACCGACGACCAAGGGTCTGGTCTTTTTGAGTGCCTTAAGATCGGACAGATGCGTGTAAACCTTGGTATGGGCGTTCTCGCGAATGGCGCAGGTATTCATGAGGATGATGTCGGCGCATTCCCGATCTTCCGTGAACACATAGCCCTCTCGTTGCAGCAGCGTGCGGACCAGCTCCGAATCGTATTCATTCATCTGACACCCGAAGGTTTCGAGGTGAACCTGACGGGGAACAGCAGGTTTCGCATTCATAGCAGCACCCTCTTGTTTTCCGGTTCTGCGTCATTCAGCACATATCCAACCGCCCAATGGTCGGAGGCGCCGGTAATCCTGACCTGACGGATCTGATTGGTCAAATCAATGGGCGAGAGGGCGGCCACCTTCAAGAAATGCCTGGTCGTTCCCACTCGAAGGTTTTCCGTTTCCCCTGATTCGAACAGGACAGGCATCGTGGCGCCGATCCATCGTTCCGCAAAAGCCAGGCGCTTCTGGCGCGAGAGGTCGGCCAATGTCTTCGCCCGTCGTCGAGCGATCTCAACCGGAACCCCGCCAGGCAACTTTACGGAGGCGGTGCCCGGCCGCTTGGAGTAAGTGAAGACGTGGAAGTACGAGAATGGCAGCCGTTGAGCCAACTCCACAGTGTGGAGAAAATCTGCTTCAGATTCTCCAGGAAATCCCACCATGAGGTCAGTACCCAATCCAAGACAGGGAACCATAGAAGCCGCACGCTCAATCAGTGTCACGAATGCCTTCACGTCATAGGGGCGGTTCATCGCCGAGAGAATGCCATCGTCTCCGCTTTGGAGCGGGATGTGCAGATACGGGCAGAGCTTCGTAGAGGAAGCCATGCGCTCCAAGAGGGCGTCGGTGACTGTCGTCGGTTCGATCGAAGAAATCCTGATTCGTCGGATACCATCGATCGCTTCCAGGCGATCGATCAATCCGACGAGATCCACCCCATTGTGGTTGAATTGTCCGATGTTGACGCCGGTCAACACCAACTCTTGATATCCTCCTGCTGCCAGGATCTCTGCTTCATGGAGAATGTCGCCCAGTACGCGACTGCGCTCATGGCCGCGTGCAAACGGAATAATGCAAAAGCTGCACATGACGTTGCATCCATCCTGAATCTTGAGCAGAGCTCTGGTGGAGTCGGGCGCTCCGATGTCGGGGAGCATGAAGTCTTCGCGATCGATCGTCTTGCTGTGAAACACTTCCGGCAGAGGATGCTTCTGCAAGAATTGAGGCGGCGGCAGGAACGTCGGCAGGTCCCACTTGAATTGGTTGCCGACGATGAGATCGATGCCGGGTATTGTCCGCAGTTCATGCGCGCCTGTTTGCGCGTAACAGCCGGTTACCGCCACAAAAGCATCAGGAGAATGCTTCAATGTCTTGCGAATGACATAACGGCAGGTGCGCTCTGCTTCATCCGTGACCGAACAGGTGTTGACGACAAGAAGATCCGTGGGTTGTCCAAATTCGACGACCTCGTAGCCTTCGCGCCGCAGCCGAGATTCGAGAATAGTCGTTTCGGCCTGGTTCAACCGGCAGCCCAGGGTATGGAGTGAAGCTCGCTTCATTATTGGTTGCGCATTATAGAGAGCTGTTCACTTACCGGGCAAGTCGCAGATCTGCCTCTGCATGACGGTTGAAGGACTCCACCCAGCGTGGTAGCATGCATTTCATCGTAGCGGCCACACACGAGGATGCCACCGTGACGATGGGGCAATGCAGCATCTTGTTTTTTCTCTCCTTGAATCTCTTCCTGTCGCGAGCAGACGTCTGGTCTAAAGATGTCTTGCCGATCGAGCCAGATGTCAGCACCCGCATCGACGAGTTGTACGACCATGAAGCTCGGTTGTTTCTGATGCTGTATTCCCTCAATGGCGATGGCAAAATAGATTACATCACTGGACGGATGGTGCAAGAATATGCACGAAGCAACTTCGGCAATCCGGTATATCAGACTGAAGTCTATCCGCTTTTCTACTGGTGGAACCACATCATGTGGAATGACCCCGAACAAGATGGCGTCAACGGCAATGAACGCGTGTACCAAGAAAACGTCGAATTCGATATCTCCCGCTACAAACCCTGCGCCTTCAATGGCCAGCCTTGTTGAGCCCTGAATCGCTCTCACCGGCGCAGAATCTTTTTCTTCCTGCTTCGACAGAATTCTCGAATCTCCTGAGGCGGTATGCGGACCAATGCTATGCTAGCCGCACATGACGGGCACCTCACACCGGATGGCTCCGGTTTCTCTTCAACAGATTCTCGCTAACAAGCGCATCGGCATCATGCTGCCGTTGGGTTTTGCTTCCGGCTTGCCCTTGGCGCTGACGGCAGGAACCCTCCAAGCCTGGCTGGCGGTGATCGGGGTCGATCTGAAGACGATCGGCATCTTCACACTGGTCGGCCTGCCGTATACCGTGAAATTTCTTTGGGCGCCGTTAATGGATCGGATCGTGCCCCCCTGGTTAGGCCGGCGCCGCGGTTGGATGCTCATCATGCAGGTCGCCGTGGCCATCGGACTCGCATTGATGGGGTTAGTTGGGCCGGGCGATCGTCCAGAGTGGCTTGGGCTCATCGCTGTCAGCGTGGCCTTCATGTCCGCATCGCTCGACATCGTATTCGATGCCTATCGTACCGACTTGCTCCATCCGCCAGAGCGCGGGTTCGGCGCTGCCGTGTGGGTCAATGGTTATCGATTGGCCTTACTGGCGGCAAGCTCGGGGGCATTGGTTCTGGCCGATCACATCGGATGGAACGCAACGTATCTCATTCTTGCAGCGTTGATGGGGACTGGTGTCATCACGATTCTTCTCAGTCCTGACCCACCGGCGGGTGGCACAGCACCAACGACTCTGGCGGAAGCTATCGGCCTGCCATTACGTGAATTATTTGCCAGACCCGCAATCTATGGTTTGTTGAGTCTCGTCGTGCTGTACAAGATTGGGGATGCCATCGCCGGATCTTTGCAGACGGCATTCTTTATCGGAGGCCTGGGTTTTTCAGCCAGTGAAGTTGGATATGTCAAGGGGATCGGCATTGCGGCCACACTGATCGGCGCGCTGGCTGGCGGCCTGGCCATGGCTAAGATCGGCTTGGTACGCTCTCTATTGCTGTTCGGACTTCTCCAGGCTCTCTCCAACCTCTCCTTCATGTTTCTAGCTTGGATCGGGAGGAGTTACGGGGCCCTGGCCGCGTCGGTGATCGTAGAGAATGTGACGGGTGGGATGGGAACTGCGGCATTTGTCGCGCTGGTAATGTCGCTTTGCGACCATCGCTATACAGCGACGCAATTTGCATTGTTGTCCTCCTTGGAAGCTTTCGGACGGGTGTTTTCAGGACGACCTTCGGCTGAAACGGTTGCACTTGTCGGTTGGGGATGGTTCTTTTTTATCTCGTTTCTGTTGGCGTTGCCCGGCGTCTGGCTGGTTTGGTTGTACCGGCGGCAACTACCTCAAGAGGCGGAAGAAAGGAGCGCATTGGAAAGTCTATGAAGCCAGCCTGAGACGACGTTGAAGAAAAAGCACAAATAAGAGCAAGCTCGGCAGCGGTGCCAGGGCAAAAGGAATCAGCCAAATCCAGACGTTCTTAGCCCGCATGCGTGCCTGATCGATCATCCAAACAAAAACCCAGATGATCAGGCCTATATAATTGAGCGCCATCCATCTGGTCGTGTGAATTTTCAAGCCACTGGCACTATCCGGCGTGCCGTGAATCAAGAAGATCCCCAACATCACGATAAACAATCCCAACAGCACGGCTACGAGTTTTTTGCTCCACACGAACATATTGTCCCTCCTCTGCGGCCAGTCGCAATGGTAAACTGGTTCGATTCAAAAACGTCTATAACCGTAGGCTAATCATGATGTCGAAGTTTGTCAAAGGGCAGTCGATGTGAGCCTGCTTCGTCTCGGCGTGCTGAGCATCATATTGAGTCTCTGCGTCGGATTGGCGCTGTTCAATCCGACGATGGAAGAATATCTCGCGTTTGTCGAAGCCGAACTCGGAAAAGCGCTGGACCGGAGCGACCAGACTCAGCTCGGTCAAGAACGTGTCATGCTTCGATCGATCTTCCGTTCGCACAGCCATGAAATCGTCGGCAGTATGGTTCGTCCTCATACGGTACGAAGGAATTGGGGACTCGCAAGTGTGTATGAAACGACGGTGCTCGATTCTCACATCCTCGTTCTTGGTGTCGCAGGGCGCTTCATTCCACTTAGAGGAATCGACGAGATGATCCTCCGTCTGGGTCGTTTGGCCTTCTAGTTTTTTTGTTTTTGCTGTGAGAAAGAGTGCGTGCCCACCCGTTTTAGCGCATCTGTCCTGTGGATAACTTGGCCTGATTTCACCCAAACCGGCTATAGGAAATCATTGGCAGTTATCCACAGGGTTTCCTCCATTTCCACAGGAAAGCACCATATTTAGTATTGACAATTCCTTCGAACATCTATATGTAGTCCCCCTAACAACTCAGTGGGGTTACTCTGAGGTTCAAATTTCCATGGAGAGAGGCACGGAAAGCTAGGTCGCCATCAGGCTTATAGGTCGATAGGCCTACTACTTCCGTAGGAGATAGCCCAAGTCGCAGTTGGAATTCCACCGCAGTCCAGGGAGGAGACATCGTGAGAATAGAACGGCGGTTTACACGTTCCGGACAAAGTCCCTACGAAGGCTTGAAGTTCGTGCAACGCTCATCGGAGATCCGCAATCCCGATGGATCGACCGTCTTCAAATTGGACCAAATCGATATTCCGGAGTCCTGGTCGCAGCTCGCCATCGACATTCTCGCGCAGAAGTATTTCAGAAAGGCCGGAGTGCCGCAACGGGATGAAGCTGCTAATCCGCTCACGGGGCAGGATGGCAAACCGGTTCTTGGTGGGGAGCGCGACGCCCGCCAGGTATTCGGACGGTTGGCGGGGTGCTGGACGCACTGGGGAAAGGCCTACGGCTACTTCAAGACCATCGAGGACAGTGCGGCGTTTCATGACGAGCTCTGTTACATGCTGGCGCATCAGATGGCCGCGCCGAATTCTCCCCAATGGTTCAATACGGGCTTGCATTACGCCTATGGATTGTCCGGACCAGCCCAAGGTCATTACTACGTTGATCCGAAGACCCGCGAGGTCGTGAAGGCGACTAATGCGTTCGAGCATCCGCAACCGCACGCCTGTTTTATCCAGTCGATTGAAGACGATCTCGTCAACGAGAACGGCATTATGGATCTTTGGGTGCGGGAAGCGAGACTTTTCAAATACGGTTCCGGTACCGGAACGAATTTCTCGAAACTTCGCGGTGACGGGGAATCGCTCTCGGGCGGCGGGCGTTCGTCCGGACTCATGTCGTTTCTTCGGATCGGCGACCGTGCAGCCGGTGCGATCAAGTCGGGCGGTACGACCAGGCGTGCAGCAAAAATGGTCTGCTTGGACTTGGACCATCCCGATGTCGAAGAATTCATCGACTGGAAGGTAATTGAGGAACAGAAAGTCGCAGCGATGGTGACCGGTTCGAAGATCTGTGCCCAACGACTGAATGCCGTACTCAAAGCTTGTCACATCGTTGATGGCGTCGGGAATCCGAAGATTTCCATCGACGCGAAGCACAACCCGATCCTAAAGGAAGCCCTGACGGCAGCTCGCCGGGACAACGTTCCCGACGCCTACATTCAACGGATGTTCTCCTACGCGCAGCAAGGTTTCACCCATTTCGTCTTTCACGAATACGACACCAATTGGGATGGAAAGGCCTATCAAACGGTTTCCGGCCAAAACTCGAACAATAGCGTCCGGGTTCCCAACGAATTTTTTTCTGCGCTTGAAGCGGACGGCGATTGGCAACTCAAGCGCCGAATCGACGGCAAAGTTTCCAAAACCGTTAAGGCACGGGATCTCTGGGACCGTATCGCCTGGGCCGCATGGATTTGCGCCGATCCGGGCACGCAATACGACACGACGATTAACGAGTGGCATACTTGTCCGGAGGATGGTCGCATCAATGCGTCGAATCC
Source organism: uncultured Nitrospira sp. (assembly GCA_946479785.1). Next base: position 30,798 of record CAMLHQ010000007.1, on the reverse strand, counting down.
CTGCTCAGAATACATGTTTCTGGACGACACGGCCTGCAACCTGGCCTCGTTGAATCTGGCACAATTTTTTACTCCAGAAGGCGAATTCCAACTGGAGCACTTCCGCCATGCGGTCCGAATTTGGACCGTCGTCCTCGAGATCAGCGTGTTGATGGCGTCATTCCCCAGCCGTTCGATTGCGGAAAAAAGCTATCAGTTCCGCACGCTCGGTCTTGGTTACGCCAATCTCGGCACCGTGCTCATGCGGCAAGGCATTCCTTATGATTCCCCCAAGGCCCTCGCCATCTGCGGCGCACTGACTTCCATCATGACCGGTGAATCGTACAGCGCCTCGGCCGAAATGGCAGCTGAACTCTGGCCGTTTCCCGGGTATGCCAAGAACCGCGAGGCCATGTTGCGAGTGATTCGCAACCATCGCCGTGCTGCCTACAACGCGCCGCACGACGAATATGAAGGACTCTCGATCAAACCGGTCGGCATTCAGGCGGAACACTGTTCGCCTGATTTGCTCATTGCCGCCCGGCGGGCATGGGATCGTGCACTTGAGTTGGGAACAGCTTACGGGTATCGAAACGCCCAGGTGACCGTGATTGCGCCGACCGGGACAATCGGTCTCGTCATGGACTGCGATACGACGGGGATCGAGCCGGACTTTGCCCTGGTGAAATTCAAAAAACTGGCCGGCGGAGGGTACTTCAAGATTATCAATCAAAGTCTGCCGCCTGCGCTCGCAACCTTGGGCTATACGGAATCGCAGATCCAAGAGATCGTCAACTATTGTGTGGGCCGACAGACCTTGCAAGGCGCTCCATTCATCAATCATGAGACATTGAAACAGAAAGGCTTTGATGATGCCGCACTGGCCCGTATGGAAAGCGGATTGGCGCAGGCATTCGAGATTCAATTCTCTTTCAATAAGTATGTGCTGGGGGAGGCGTTCTGTCGGGAAAAACTCGGATTGACGGACGTTCAACTCACCGAAGCCAACTTCAATATGCTGAAGGCTTTGGGATTCACTCAAGAAGAGATCGCCGCCGCCAATGATTACTGCTGTGGCACCATGACGGTGGAAGGAGCACCGCACCTCAAACCGGAGCATCTGCCGGTATTTGACTGTGCCAACCGCTGCGGGCGGATCGGTCAGCGCTACATCGCTGTCGATGCGCATATTCGCATGATGGCCGCCGCACAGCCTTTCATCAGCGGGGCGATCAGCAAGACGATCAACATGCCGGCAGATGCGACGTTGGACGATGTGAAGTCCGCCTATCTCTTCGCCTGGAAGAGCATGGTCAAAGCCGTGGCGCTCTACCGCGACGGCTCCAAGTTGAGCCAGCCGTTGTCCGCATCTACAGATAGCGGAAAGACCGCCGAAGCTCAGACGGAAATATTGAGCATCGCCGAAAAGATCACCGAACGGGTACTCGTTCGCTACCTGGCCAAACGCCGGCCGCTTCCAGCCAGACGCAATGGATACACACAGAAAGCCGTCATCGGCGGACACAAGTTGTACCTTCGAACCGGTGAATATGAAGACGGGACGGTCGGCGAAATTTTCTTGGACATGCACAAAGAAGGTGCTGCATTCCGTAGTTTGATGAACTGCTTTGCGATCGCCATTTCACTAGGGCTCCAACACGGGGTTCCGCTCGAAGAGTTTGTCGAGGCCTTCGTTTTTACACGTTTCGAGCCGAACGGCCCTGTCAAGTTGAACGACCGCATCAAGATGTCGACATCGATCATCGATTATATCTTCCGCGAGCTCGCCGTGACCTATCTTGATCGATATGACTTGGCGCAGGTCAAAGAAGAAGATCTGCGCATGGATTCCGTGAAGAAAGACGAGCAAGACCCGGAATGTTCCGATGAGGAAGCCGATCCGGAAACGCTGGCTTCGGCGTCCATCAGTACGGAACTCTTTCCATCCCGTCGCGGCATTCAACCGAGGCACGTCGGCCATGGCCATGGAAATGGCAACGGGAGTGTGACACACAAGGTGGAACTCAAGCGGGAAACTCTGACGATGACCGCCGTGCAAATTGCCCGTCAAAAGGGCTATGAAGGTGATCCCTGTACGGAGTGCAAGCAGTTCACTATGGTGCGGAACGGCACGTGCCTGAAGTGCGAAACTTGTGGCGCAACGAGCGGCTGTTCATAGCATAAGGACATCCGATGAGCACCGCGTTTCGGGAACAGGGTATTGAGAGGGTTCACGGTCAGGTCGTCAGCCTGGTCGCCCAGCGCTGGGCCAAAGCCTTTGTCTGCAAAGTGACGATCAAAACGAGTCTAGAGGAGAACCCTTGGGCCGATCTCAACCAACCCTGCGACATCGTCGGATGGTACGTCAGCTCCGGCGGCAATACGATGGAATGGATGGCTGAAGTCGAAACTGAAGATTCCCTGATGAATGTCCAGGTCGTCGACAAATGGAAAAAAGCCATGAGCAGGGGCATCCCTTTTTACTTGCTCGTCCCACGCGGATGGAAGGAAGCCGCGCTGAAGTTGACTCAAGACGCCTCGATCGCCTGCAGTTGCATATATGAGTTCACATTTATCAACGAAGTTTGTCACATTCTCTAGACGTTGCCATGAGTATTTTGGGACTCGTTTCGCACAACAGTGCCGCGGCCGCTGAGCCGCACAGCGGTCACGAGCCTATCTCTGCCGAACAGTTTGTCGAGCGCCTTCGCCTACGTCTACAGGCGATGGAACGAACGCTTGCCGAAGATGAGCAACTGGGAGTCATCGCGTTTCTGCCATCCGGTAAAGCCGTGTCAGTCGACAGTGTCTGCTATGAAAATCCGATGTTGGTACTTCTTAACGGTGCGGATCGGGACACGGGAAGAAGCTGTACGCTCTTTGCCCATCAATCATCCATCCAAGTACTCGTCTCGGTCGAGCCTATTTCAGTCGGATCCTGTCGGAAGAAGTTGCGGTTCACCATGGAGAAATGATAGGAGTCGTACCAGCCAATCTGGTACGGGGTCTTGCACATGCCTACAACCACACAATTGGTGATCAGCGGGCAGAGCCGGCCTGGGGTCATGGCTCAAGTGGCTTCCGTATTAGGAGCCGCAGGCGTCAACATCAAGGCATTTTCGGCTCCTGAAGTGACGGGCACGGGCAAGCTCAGGCTTCTAGTGGCCGATCTTGAAGGCGCCCGCACCGCGTTGAAAGCGGCTAAGATCAAATTTACGGAAGAGACCGCACTCATTCTCAGCCTAGAAAATAAGCCCGGCGCGCTCAACGAAGTGGCAGATCTCTTGACGCAAGCCCGTATCAACATCAAGTGCGGCTATTGCACCCCTTCGCGAGAAGGGAAACGTGCGATCGTCGTCCTCACCGTAGCGAACACTGAAAAGGCCTTGTCCATTCTGAGAGACCAATCCCTCGACGAGTTCTGACAATGCCATGCGGCCCTCCGGTCTTCTGGCGTCGCCTCCTCACTCATCTCTGGATTGTTCTGTCCTTCGGGCTACTGCTTTCCTGCGGCAGTCCAGCTCCTAGGCCGACCTATTTCCCCGGCTACCCGATCGGTTATGTGGAACGAGGAATGGCTTCTTGGTATGGGCCGGGCTTTCACGGAAACAAAACTGCCAACGGAGAGCGCTACGACATGCACAAACTAACGGCGGCCCATCGGACTCTGCCGCTCGGGTCCGTGGCTGTGATTCGATCAACACAAACCGGCCGACAGATCACGGTTCGAATTAATGACCGCGGTCCCTTCGCCAAGGGACGCGTACTGGACCTTTCGCTGGCGGGTGCGAGGGCATTAGGGATGGTCGGGAATGGGACAGACCAGATCGAGCTGCGGGTAGTGGGGTTTGAAGGTAGAACCGCTGAGATGGGATTCCTGAGGGTTCAAATCGGCTCCTTTGCCGAGCAGCAGAATGCTCAGAAGCTCTTGCAGCAGGCACAACGGGTCTATCCAGGCGGGCGGATCCAAACGGTGCACCTTCCGGATGGCCGCCGTTATCGCGTTCAAGTAGGGGAATTTAAGACAGAAAGCCAAGCTGAATCCGCAGCCGATAGGCTCGAATCCGCTTTATCGGTCCAGTCCTTTGTTTTTCGGGACGACGGCTAAGATCCCAATTATTTCGAGATGTTCTAATACAAGTCTATGATTTTACGGCTGGTTTGTGCGTTGTGCTTGCCCCACATTCTTGCCTATGATACATGTACTTCTCATGAAAACTATAGCTCCCGCTGGCTCCTATCAGATCGTTATAGGCTTCTCCTCTGCCGCGCTCTCCTGCCGTGGATCAGGATGTAACGTGAATCTCCATTATCAGTCAGCCGTGCGCACAAGCCGTCCCTAAACCTGGAACCTCCATGGACATTGCCATTTTATTGGGCCTTATTGTTCTTTCTGCCGTAATTTCGACGGCGGAAATCGGGTTTTTTGCGGTTAATGAGACCAAGCTGCGGGCTCTGGCTCAAAATCACAACAGCCGGGCCAAGATGGCCCTCCAGCTGCGCAGCGACCCACAAAAACTGCTGGCCACGATCCTCGTAGGAGACCGCTTGGTGGGAACTGCAATACCGGTTTATGCCACCTTCTTCACATTAAACCAGTTCGGGGCTGAACGGACATTTTTTAGCGATACGATTGTCGCAGTGGTTGGATTGCTCACGTTTGTATTGCTTGTGTCCGTGGACGTCATCCCCAAGACGTTAGCGGCGAAGTTCGCCGTCCCGGTCACCTTGAACATGGCATATCCGATTTATGGCGTGCAGGTGCTCTTGAAGCCACTCCTATTCTTAATGGTCCCATTAATCTATAGACTTACCGGTGGCAGGGGACTGACCCTTCCACTTGTCACCGAAGAAGAGCTTAAGATCATGTTGGATGAGGGGGGAAAAGCCGGCGCGATCGAGGTCGAGAAAGTCAAGATGATCAAGAACGTCTTCCAGCTGAAAGACATTACGGCGGAAGATGCCATGACGCCGCGTCTCTACGTATTTTCGCTGGACGGCAACCTCCGCCTGAAGGAAGCTCAGGAGCTGCTCTACAACTCCAAGTATTCACGGATTCCGGTTTATGATGGCACCCTCGACAACATTACAGGTGTGCTCTACAAGAGCAGGGCCCTGACCGAACTGGCCAAGGGGCAAACCGACGCCAAGCTGAAAGAGATCGCCTATCCGCCGATTTTCGTGCCGGCCGGCAAGACCGCAGACGATTTGATGAAGCAGTTCCAACAAGAGAAACGGCATATGGCCGTCGTCGTCAACGAATTCGGCGGCGTTATGGGCATCGTCACCCTGGAAGACCTGCTGGAAGAAGTTGTCGGGGAAATCATGGACGAAACGGACATCACCGAAGAGCTGATCAAGCGCTTAGGAAAGAATCATATTCTCGTGCACGGTCGGACCGAGGTCCGGAAGATCAACGACTTCCTGAAAGTCGACCTCGGCGATGAAGCCGTCACGATCGGCGGGTTGATTCAACAGGAGTTGGGCCGCATTCCGAAGGTCGGCGAAGAGCTCCGCATCGGAAACTGTCGTATTCTCGTCCATGAAGCCGAGCCACGATCAATCCGAAGCGTGCAGATTTTCAGGGAAGAAAAAACTCCAGTTCAGGTGGAAGCGTCCAATCTCAATCTCGTCAGCTAAACCCAACATTACTCCGGCATGGCCAATAACTGGCTCACTCTTCACTATCCCCTTCGAGCAGCCGTCGAAACTCCTGCTCTGTCAGCACCGGGATTCCCAATTTACCTGCTAGAGCAAGTTTAGAGCCGGCATCCTCTCCCGCAACGACATAGGATGTCTTCTTGCTCACATTGGAGGAAACGCATCCTCCTCGTTCTTCCACCAGTTGTTGAGCCTGCTCTCTGGTTAAGCCGGTAAGTCCACCGGTAAACACGAAAATCTTTCCGGCCAACGTATCATTCGCGGAAGCGGCACTCGGAACAGTAGGAATATTGAAGCCGCTATCGAGCAGATCTTGAATCACCTGCCGGTTGTGAGCCTCCGAAAAGTACGAGACCAGGCTCGCAGAAATCTCAGGGCCGATCGCTGAGATCTGTTGGAACCTCGTTTCATCGGCGTCGATGATGCGGGCCAATGAACCGAATTCCTTCGCGAGGACCTTGGCGATGTGCTGCCCGACCTGTCTAATGCCAAGCCCCATTAAAAACCGGTCGAGCGAAACGGTTTTGCTCCGTTCGATCGCGTCCAGCAACAGGCTGGCCGACCGCTCGGCGAATCCTTCCAGTTCAAGCAACCGCGGCTTGCTCAGTTTGTACAGATCAGCCAGCGACCGGACAAGCCCCGTATCCACCAATTGAGCCACGGTTTTCTTCCCAAGCCCTTCAATATCGAGCGCGCTCTTCGATGCGAAGTGCTCGATAGCACCCTTGAGTTGCGCCATGCACACTGATTGTCCGGTGCAGTAGTAGTAGGCCCCCTCCCGGGCGACGCTTGACTGGCATACTGGACAACGGTCCGGCATGCGAAAAGGCTTTCCACGGCGTTCCCCCGGCATAGGCACTCGTTCGGTGATGGCAGGGATCACGTCACCGGCTCGTTCAACCTTGACGGTATCGCCAATGCGGATGTCTTTTCTTGCCACCTCATCGGCGTTATGGAGAGTGGCACGGCTGATGGTCACGCCTCCAACCTCCACCGGAGTGAGCAATGCAAGCGGCGTCAACGTTCCGGTCCGGCCGACAGACACGACAATGTCCTGTACCACCGTGACTTCCTTACGGGGCGTAAACTTGTAGGCAATGGCCCAACGGGGACTTCTGGATTTGAAGCCGAGCTGTTCCTGCCAGTCTCGGCGATCGACCTTGACCACGATGCCATCGATTTCATACGGCAGGCTGTCGCGCATCGATTCAGTATCGTGATGATAGGCAATCACCTCATGGATGGATGGGCAGCGGCGTCGGTGCAACGGCACAGGAAAACCCCATTTGGACAAGGCATCCAACTCTTCCCAATGCGTCGGGAGTCCTTTCCCGGATAACGCCATGACTTCGTAGCAAGTCACAACAAGCGGACGAGCCGCCGTGATAGAGGAATCCAGCTGTCGTAGCGCTCCTGACGCGGCATTTCTCGGATTGGCAAATGCTTCCTCGCCGCGTTCCGTGATCCGGCGGTTGAGAGTCTGAAAATCATCCAGTCTCATGTAGACTTCGCCGCGCGCCACCAGGTGATCCGGATAGCCTGTCTGAGGAATCAATTGGAGAGGCAAGGACCGAATTGTTCTCAGATTGACTGTCACATCTTCGCCAATCGTTCCATCGCCCCTGGTCGCCCCTCTCGCAAACGAGCCACGGTCATACAGCAACTCCACGGAGAGCCCATCGAACTTGGGCTCAGCTGTATAGCCGACCGAATCACTATGAAGTTCGCGTTTCATGCGCTGGTCGAATGCCAATACCTCTGATTGGTCGAGAATCGAATCCAAACTCAGCATGGTCTGTTCATGTCGGACCTTTTTAAGTGATTCGAGAGGAGGGGCTCCCACCCGTTGGGTCGGAGAATCGAGCGTCACCAACTCAGGATGAGCCCGTTCGAGTTCCGTCAGTTCTTGAAACAGGCGATCGTATGCGGCGTCTGAGATTACCGGCCTGGCCTTCACGTAATAGAGATGATCATGCCGGCGAATCTCATCCCGCAGAGCGGTGATTCGAGCCTGAATGTCAGTCGTGGCCATGAAGTGTGTTGAACAGGAAGAGTGGAGGTAGAAACGATCCGCCTATCGGGAGCGATGACCTCCTCAAAACGATGTGACCGTAGCACAGGGAAAGGGAAGCGGTCAAACCACCGACCGGCCTTATTCCCTTTGACTTCCGCCGCGTTAGCCACTATTCTATCCAATCCTGTCGAGGCGTTCTTCAGCGCTCGTATGCGTTCGCCCAGCAGAGATGGAAGAGCCTGCAGTCGTCATCAGGAGGTAGACATGAAGGAGAAAACCAACGTGAAAACATCTGTTCTATGGCCAGCCGCTCAGATCGTCGCCCTGATCTGTGGAGGGATGATCTTCAGCGGCTGTGTGCTCACTGAGAAATATGAAGCGGAAAAGGCTCGAAGCCTCAATTTCCAGCGGCTGCTCGCCCAGGAAGAAAAGCGCACAGGCGAACTCGACAACGAAGTGAAGCGGACGAAGCGAGAGTTGACCGAATACGAAACGAGAAACCGGGAACTGACGGCCCAGGTCCAAGCCGTACGTGAGCAAATGGGTCGTGTACAAGAAGAGAGCGAAGCCATCAAAGAAGCCGCATTGCTCGAACGCAAAGCCAAGGCGGACATGAGGCGTAAGGCACCACCGGTGGTCAATGCCCCAGTGCCGGAAACCACGCCGAGCATCTCCGAGCTATTGGGAACGCCGTCCACTTCCCAAACGGACGCGTCAACCGGTTCGGCCTCAGGGGATCTGCAGATGGATACGAAAGGATCTCCCAATATCCATGTCGTGAAACCGGGTGAAACCCTTTATCGCATCAGCCGACGTTACGGAGTCAAGGTCGACATATTGCGCAAGTGGAATAAATTGCCAGACGATATCATCGAAGTGGGGCAAAAGCTGATCGTCGGCCAAGAGTAGGATAACCGGCGTGGCGATACCGTCATATTCACTAAGCCTCGAGCAGTTTCGCCATTACGCCCGGGAGGGGAACCTCATTCCTCTCTATAGGGAGATTCTGGCGGATTACGAGACACCGGTGTCGGCCTTCGCCAAGATCGACCATGGACCGACCGCATATCTCCTGGAAAGCATCGAAGGCGGAGAGAAGTGGGCGCGCTACTCCTTTTTAGGGAGCGGCTCGCCTGTGGTGATTTATGAGGACCGTGGCGATCTGATCCATCTGCGAGGTAAGCGGAAGAAACGCATCCCCAGTCGAGGCAACCCGCTCGAACGCCTGCGCGAGCTCATGGCGACCTATCGACCGGTCACGGTTCCCAATCTCCCTCGATTCGTGGGGGGAGCCGTCGGGTACCTGAGCTATGACATCGTCAGGACCTTTGAAGAACTGCCGGGTCGCCAGAAAGAACACATCAACCTGCCGGATTTCGCGTTTCTTCTGACCGATACGTTGGTGATCTTCGACAACGTATCGCAGAAGATCAAGGTCGTGGCCAATGCCCATGTCACGTCGACGCTCGACAGGGATATCAAACGAGCCTACCGAGCGGCGACCGATCGGATCGAACGGATGATCGCGCGCCTCAAGCGTCCCCTTCGGAGAACCAGACCCCATCACCGGCGTAGACCGATTACATTTCTGTCGAATATGAGCAAGGCGGATTTTGAAAAGATGGTGGTACGGACGAAAGAATACATCCGGGCGGGAGATATCGTTCAAACTGTACTCTCGCAGCGATGGGAAACGAATGTGCAGGCGCCGCCCCTGGAACTCTATCGGGCGCTGCGAGTCGTGAATCCCTCTCCCTACATGTACTACCTGCGTGTCGGAGGCGTGGAACTCGTCGGCTCCTCCCCGGAAACCCTCGTTCGTTGCGAAGATGGAGTCATTTCTGTGCGGCCTATCGCCGGCACGCGTCGCCGTGGCAACAGCCCGGAGGAGGACCAGCAGTTAGAGCGCCGCTTGCTGGCCGATGAAAAAGAGCGGGCCGAGCATGTCATGCTGGTGGATCTGGGTCGTAACGACGTCGGGCGAGTCGCACGTCCCGGGTCAGTGATAGTGGATTCGCTGATGCACGTCGAACGGTATTCACACGTTATGCATATCGTCTCGAACGTCACCGGACGGCTCGATCCATCGAAAACATCCTACGATGTCTTGCGCGCGTGCTTCCCCGCAGGAACGGTGTCCGGCGCCCCCAAGATCAGAGCGATGGAAATCATCGACGAACTGGAGCCGACCAGGCGCGGTCCTTACGCTGGCGCTGTCGGCTATTTCAGCTTTTCCGGAAACATGGACATGTGTATCAACATCCGCACCGTGGTGATCAAGAAGCATCAGGCGTTTGTCCAGGCCGGCGCCGGAATTGTGGCGGATTCTAATCCGGAACATGAATACGAAGAAACCTGCAATAAGGCTCGCGCGATGATGAAGGCTATCGAGCTGGCGGAACAAGGGCTGGAATAATCAGCTTCAGAGAGACGTCATGTTGTTAATGATCGACAACTACGATTCCTTTACCTACAACCTGGTTCAGTATTTTGGAGAGCTGGGGGAAGACGTCCGTGTCTACCGCAACAATAAGATCTCCGTCGATCAGATTGAAGTGCTGAAACCGAGCCGAATCGTCATCTCTCCAGGGCCCTGCACACCGAACGAGGCCGGCATATCCGTTGACACGATCAAGCACTTCGCGGGACGCCTGCCCCTACTCGGCGTATGTCTTGGCCATCAAGCACTCGCGGTCGCCTTCGGAGGAGACGTAGTCAGAGCCGAACGCTTGATGCACGGGAAAACCTCCATGATCAAACACGACGGTCGCACGATCTTTCGCCAATTGCCGAATCCATTCGAGGCCACTCGCTATCATTCGTTGATCGTCAAACGGTCGACTCTTCCGTCCTGCTTTGAGGTATCAGCGGAAACGGATGAGGGGGAAATCATGGGCATGCGCCATAAGTCCCTCGGCGTCGAAGGCGTGCAGTTTCATCCAGAATCGATCCTCACGACAGTGGGGAAGGACCTTCTCCGTAATTTCCTCAAGCTGTAAGCATTCACATGGCCTCCCATGATTAAAGACGCCATTGCAAAACTGGCCGACCGTCTCTCCCTGACTGAAAAAGAAGCAGAGGGGGTCATGAACGAAATTATGGACGGGGCTGCCACGCCGGCACAGATCGCCGCCTATCTCATGGGACTTCGCCTAAAAGGAGAAACCGTCGATGAGATAGCCGGATCGGTGCGGGCGATGCGGGATCGTGCCGTTCGAATCGCCATCGGCGACCCTCTCGTCGTTGATACCTGCGGGACCGGCGGCGACGGGCGCCATACGTTCAATATTTCCACAACGGCGGCGTTTGTGGTGGCAGGAGCAGGGTTGACGGTTGCCAAACACGGTAATCGGTCGGTATCGTCCAGATCCGGCAGCGCCGATGTGCTGTCCGAGTTGGGAGTGAACATCCATCTCGGACCCGATCGCGTGGCCGACTGCATCAATGAAGTAGGAATCGGATTTCTCTTTGCGCCCCTCTATCACGGAGCCATGAAACATTGCTCGGCCCCGCGACAGGAGATAGGCATCCGCACCATGCTCAACCTTTTGGGCCCATTGACCAATCCGGCCGGAGCGACCGTTCAAATCCTCGGCGTGTATGAACCGCGTCTCACGGAGCTGCTCGGCAAGGTTCTGATGCATCTCGGATCGCAGCATTGCTTCGTCGTGCACGGGATGGATGGGCTCGACGAGATCACGCTCACGGATCGCACGATCGTTTCCGAAGCGAAAGGCGGCGTGCTCTCAAATTATGTGGTGACGCCGGAAGAGTTCCATGTGACTCGTGTCTCCTCAAAAGAGCTGGCAGGCGGATCGCCGCACGACAACGCCATGATCACCAAGGAAATCCTTCAGGGAAGAAAAGGCCCAAAGAGAGACATGGTCTGTCTGAATGCCGCGCCAGCCTTGGTCGCTGGTCGCAAGGCCAAGACCCTGCAAGAAGGATTCCTCTTAGCCGCTAAGACCATCGACTCCGGAGCCGCTGCGGAGAAATTGTCGCGATTGGTGGCCTTTACAACCAAAGGGTAGTTCCATGATCCTGGCCAGAATTCTGGAACATAAGAAAGCTGAGTTGCGGCACAAGCACAGCCGTGGATATCTCTCCGAGCTGAAAACGAAGATCCAGGACGCGCCTGGTCCCCTGGGATTCGCCGTCGCGCTTGAGGCGACCCGGTCAGCGACGAGTCCTGCGCTGATCGCCGAAGTCAAGAAGGCATCGCCAAGTTTGGGACTGCTGCGGCCAGAATTTCACGACAGATTCGATCACGTCGCCATCGCCAAGAGCTATCAGGAAGCCGGTGCCTCGGCTCTATCCGTGTTGACGGACAAGGATTTCTTTCAGGGCAGTCTCGACTATCTGCGTGACATCAAACAATCCGTTCCGTTGCCGGCCCTCAACAAAGAATTCATGGTTGATGAGATTCAGTTTTATGAGGCGCGCGCGTACGGAGCTGATGCAGTGCTTTTGATCGTCGCGGCGCTTGAACGCCGGCAGATCATCGATTTTTATGCACTGGCGAAAGAATTGTGTTTAGACGTGTTGATTGAGACGCATCATGAGCGGGAGCTCGATACGGTATTGGAATGGATTCCCGACGTCAGAATGATCGGAATCAACAATCGTGACCTTAAGAACTTCACAACCGATCTGACGATCACCAAGCGCTTGGCGCCTCGCATTCCCTCGGGCAAGCTGATCGTGAGCGAGAGCGGCATTCACGATCGTGGCCACGTAGAACAACTCCTCGAAATGGGAGTTCATGCCATGCTGATAGGAGAATCCCTCCTCAAGGCCGACAGTGCAATAGATAAGATCAAGGAACTGCGTGGCGTTTCCACTCCAATGCAAATCTAACCCATGACAGGGCTAACCAAGGTCAAAATTTGTGGTATTACCAACGCAGAAGATGCTGCCGTCGCCGTCGCGGCCGGCGCCGATGCCTTAGGCTTCAACTTTTATCGGAAGAGTCCACGCTATATAGAACCGGCCGTCGCCAGGCAGATCGTGGCAAGTCTGCCTCCTTTCATCACTTCAGTGGGCGTCTTCGTCAACGAAGAATTGACAACCGTTCGCTCAATAATGGATACGTGCGGGCTTGGCCTGGCTCAGTTGCATGGGGACGAACCACCGAACTATTGTCAGGAACTCTCCAGGCCGGTAATAAAAGCGCTCCGCTTGAAGGACCGGGGAAGCTTCCTCGCCCTGGCGGAATTTGAGGGACGGGCAGGTGTGCGAGGCTTTATCGTCGATACATTTTCCGAAACGACCTATGGGGGAACCGGCCAAGTTACCGACTGGGTCTTGGCCGCCGAAGCCGCTAAAGCTGCCCCCATCCTGTTGGCCGGAGGACTTACACCGGCGAATGTCGCTGAGGCGATCCGCGCCGTGCGGCCCTACGGCGTCGATGTTAGTAGCGGGATTGAGTCGGTTCCGGGAAAGAAAGATCACAGAAAAGTTCGTGATTTTCTCGATGCGGTGAGGGTTGTCTCCTCGGTCTGAGGCTGTTTATACTGCCGACATCATGATGAACAGAACACGATACAAGGCGAACATTCCCGACAAACGCGGTCGATTCGGTACGTATGGTGGCCGGTATGTCCCCGAGACGTTGATGCCCGCCTTGCTGGAATTGGAGCGTGAATACGCCAAGGCCAAGAAAGATCGTCGATTCCAATCGGAACTCGCCTATTACCTCAAGGAGTATGTCGGCCGGCCGACCCCTCTCTACTTTGCCGAGCGGCTGACAAAACGATTGGGGGGAGCCAAGATTTATTTGAAGCGAGAGGATCTCTGCCACACGGGCGCCCACAAGATTAACAACGCGATCGGGCAGGGGCTTCTCGCAAGGCGGATGAATAAACCGCGCATCATCGCCGAGACCGGTGCGGGCCAGCACGGCGTCGCCACGGCCACCGTGGCGGCCATGTTCGGGTTGCAATGTGAAATCTATATGGGCACGGAAGACATGCAGCGTCAGGCGCTGAATGTCTTTCGCATGCGTCTGCTCGGAGCGACCGTCACCGCTGTCGATGCCGGCAGCCGCACACTAAAAGATGCGATCAGCGAAGCGATGCGCGACTGGACGACCAACGTCCATACCACCCACTACATTCTCGGGTCGGTGCTGGGCGCGCATCCCTATCCCATGATGATCCGCGACTTCCAATCGGTCATCGGCAAAGAAGCCCGCAAGCAAATGCTCGCAGCGGAAGGACGTTTGCCGGACTGTCTCGTTGCCTGCGTGGGAGGCGGCAGCAATGCCATGGGTTTGTTCTATGCATTCATGAACGATACGAAGGTGAAGATGGTGGGTGTAGAAGCCGGAGGGCTTGGCATCAACAGCGGGAAACATGCGGCCAGATTCTCAGGGGGGAAACCAGGCGTCCTGCAAGGAACGATGACATATTTGCTCCAGGATGACGATGGGCAAATAAACCTGACCCATTCGGTCTCAGCAGGATTGGATTACGCCGCGGTCGGTCCGGAACACAGCTATTTGCGTGAGATCGGCAAGGCCACGTACACGTCTGCGACCGACGATGAGGCCATGGCGGCCTTCGATTTGCTCGCGAGGGAGGAAGGCATCGTTCCGGCGCTCGAAAGCGCCCATGCCATCGCCCATATTGTCAAGATCGCGCCGGCTATGAAAAAGAATCAGATCCTCCTTGTGAATCTTTCCGGACGAGGCGATAAAGATGTGCAGCAGGTAGCGCGTATGAGAGGGATCACGCTATGACCTCGCGCATCGATCAGACGTTCATACGATTACGCCAACGCCATGAGGCCGCGCTCATCGCCTATGTCATGGCAGGCGATCCGAGCTTGACGGAGACCGAACAACTCGTTCTTGAGTTAGAAAATGCCGGAGCCGACATTATCGAACTGGGCGTGCCGTTTTCTGATCCAATCGCCGACGGTCCCGTCATTCAACAGGCGGCGGAACGGGCACTCAGAAGCGGAACCTCGTTACGTAAAATTCTTCCGATGGTCAAACAGCTCCGAACCAAATCGCAGATCCCGCTCGTACTCATGGCCTACTACAACAGTATCCATGCCTTCGGAACGGAACGTTTTTGCAGGGAAGCGGTCGCAGCCGGGGTCGACGGCTTGATCGTGCCCGATATGCCGGCTGATGAAGCCGGTCCGCTGAAGGGCCCAGCGGCAGCCTCCGGACTACAGCTCATTTTCCTGCTTGCCCCGACCAGCACGGCCGAGCGACGAGCGTTCGTGGCGCGGCAATCGAATGGGTTTGTGTACTACGTCTCGCTGACCGGAATCACGGGGGCGAAACTCAGCAACCTGGCCGAAGTCGGAAAGAATGTGGAAAAAATCCGCAAAGTTTCGAAGACTCCCGTCGCGGTGGGATTCGGCGTCGCGACGCCGGAGGATGCCGCACAGGTCTCAGCCATGGCAGACGGTGTCATCGTAGGGAGCGCCATCGTAAAGCGGATCGCCGCTGGTCAGCAAGAGCGAGGAATGGTCACCAACGTGGCTAACTTCGTCCACTCACTGAAAGCTGCCATGGTTCCAGGGCAGGCCTCAGCGCAGTAGAACCGGACGATCTATTCACATGCGTTTTCCTTGCGGGGGCATATAGGCAATCATCTCGCGGGCTAGTTCGTTGGCCACATCCTTAAGATTTGGCCGGAAGAACATATAGCTGCTGGACTTCTCGTGGCGGGCCTTCCAGACTGTCGTTCCGGTCGTCGCATCCACCAATCGCAAACTCAGTCCGACCCGGCCGACATTGTCGCCTTCCTTGCGGATATATTCCCAAGAATTCACCCGCACGACCAAGAACGAATCGACGTTCAACGCCTTTCCCAGTTTAATCGCGGAATCCTTGTCGGATTGCCCCGTCATCTCGAGGCGAGAAAAATAGAACACGAGCGAATCGAAGGCCTCTTTCGATGCCTGAAAAATATCGGTGACGCTTTCAGGGGTCACGACGCGCTCGACATTCGCTGTCTTGGTCAGGGCCCCTGACAACACGTCCTGGATGTCTTCCCGCGCACTATCGTACTGGCTCGCCATCGGAGGCAACACGGCGATCGCCTGAGGCCGAAACTGCTTGGCGCCTGGACCTTCCCAGACCTCCTGCAAGCCACCACAGCCTGCGATCAGCAAGGGGATGAGGCAGACCGCCACTCGAAAACAACGATGTGAACGTCCATACATGAAGTCAGTATACCATTAGTGAATGATGATAGGGTGCCTAGAAGGTTAAGGAGACAGAACCGGATGCCAACGCCCCTTTCTCGCGGAAATCATACCCACCACCGACATCGAGGCGAAAGGCAAAAATCCGAAGGCCGAATCCAGCCGTTGGAGTAAAGGGTGTTGCAGCATCCTTCATATTTTTGAAGGCACCGAGCCGGAAAGAGAGAAATTCTGACAGAATCGTTTGTTCGGCTCCCAAGCTTAAGACCTGACTTTTCACTCCTGGAACGAACGTTTTATTCGATGTCGCGTCCACATCAGCTGTTAACGTCAATGAGGAGTATGGGTTGACTGCCACACCGCCACGCACTTGGGGGCCCAGCTTCAATTTCGTACCGTCCGGCGCATCGAATTCCGGTTGGTTGATGTCCTTGGCGACCAGGCCGAAGCGGAGCCAGGAGGAAGGCCGATAGATTGCGCCCACGTCGATGCCATATGCGGTCGAGATTTTGGCTTTTCCGAACCCGTCGGATAATTTCACGTCATTGCCGCCTTGCAGAGTGAGACTGCCGTTATAGGCCGCACCCTGGATGATTTTTCCTGTGACGCCAACCGAAAACATCTTGTCTGCGAAAGCGTAGGCGTAGGAGAACGCCGCCTGCCGGGCTTCCATGCCGCGAACGGCCATGACACCGCTCAAACTGACTGCTGAACCGTTCACGGTTGCTGAAACAGGAGTGCTGACGAAGCCTCCGCCGGTCGCCACGTCGGAGATATTGAATCCAAAGGCATGCTCGCCGAAGTGTCCTTTCACGTAGAGGCCAGCGGCACCATTTAGTGATGTGTTGGCACCGGGGCGGTTGATCCGATCGGCAATGTCTTGTGCTTTCGCTTGATTGGCTGCGGACGCGTCGTTTTTATTGAAGTCTTCCAAGTCATGGATCGCATTGGCAATGCCAAGCCGATCAATCGCTTGCGTCCCCCCGACGATCCGAATATCGACGGTCTGGGTCATGGCCAACCCTGCAGGATTCCAATAGGTCGCCAAGGCGTCCGTCGTCACGGCGACGCCAGCGCCGCCCATGCCCATCGCACGGGGGCCGACGGTCACGAACTCCACAGCCAGCGCAGGACACTCGATCATGACGAGCATGAGGACGGTCGCGACACGGAAACCCATAAGCACTCGCATGAACCAATTACTCCTTGTGGATTGGAGGATTTGCAGGAGTTTATTGGATGAATCGGCCCCCGTCAAGGTTTTCCCAGCAGTCAAGCGAAAATAGTGCGAGGGAACCGGGCAGGCTGTTTCACTTCGTTAGATGATTTGACCGTCCTGCATGTGCACGATCCGATCAGCCTGGGCGGAGAGCTTGTCATTGTGGGTAACAATGACAAAGGTGGTGCCCCGAGCCTTGTTCAGTTCGCGCATAAGGTTGAACAGGGCTTCACCGGTGTGGGTATCCAGGTTGCCGGTCGGTTCGTCGGCCAGCACCAGATCAGGCTTCTGAAGGAGCGCGCGCGCCACGGCCACGCGCTGTTGCTCCCCACCGGATAACTCACCCGGCTTGTGATGCAGGCGCGATCCAAGCCCCACCTCCTTCAAGATCGCCGCGGCTTCCGCCTCCACTTCGCTCGGCTGCCGCCGTTGAATCAACGCCGGCATGCAGGCGTTTTCCAATGCCGTGAATTCAGGAAGCAGATGATGGAATTGAAATACAAACCCGATGCGCTTGTTGCGAAACTCAGCCTGAGCGGCTTCGGAAAATTGAAACAGATCCTGTCCCTCGAAACGAACCGTTCCTGTAGTCGGACGGTCGAGTAAACCGAGGATGTGCAGAAGCGTGCTCTTGCCCGCACCGGATGCGCCGACCACCGCGATAAGTTCGCCCCGCTGAATCGACAGATTGATCCCCTTGAGCACTGTGACGATCTGCTCGCCCATGGGAAATGATTTGTGAAGATCGGTAACCTGAATCATGTTAAGCAGTCATGCTGAGGACGAGATGACTATTCATACCGTAGTGCAGCGACTGGCTCGAGCTTTGCCGCTTGCAGCGAGGGGTACACTGTCGCCGCAAAGCTGATAAGGATGGCCGAACCTGCGACCAGCAATACATCTTCCGCCAACACGTGCACAGGAATTTTGGAGATGTAATAGACGGTCGGATCGAACGTCCAAAACGTTTCAATCAGCCACAGAAACGCATACCCCAAGGGAATCCCGATCGCCGTACCTGACAGGCCGATGATCAATCCATTGAGCATGAAAATCCGACGGATACTCTTTCTGGTTGCGCCCATAGCCTTCAGAATCGCGATTTCTTTTTGTTTCTCCGTGACGATCATCGTCAAGGTGCTCACGATATTGAAGGAGGCGACAATAGTGATGAGCACGAGCAGGAGGAACATCATCGTCTTCTCCAGTTTCAGGGCGGAAAACAGATTCCGGTTCATCTGCATCCAATCTCTGGCTCCATAGGAAAAGCCGAGTGATTGTTCGACCCTGCGTGCAATGTCGCCGGCACGAAACACGTCCGTGACTTTCAATTCAATGCCGGTGACAGTTTCACCGAGGCTGAAAAATTTCTGCGCCTCGGTCAAATCGATATAGGCCAAGGAAGAGTCGTATTCGTACATACCGGATTGAAAAATTCCCGCCACGGCGAAGGTCCTGATCTTGGGCACCATGCCCATCGCGCTGATCGTCCCGGTAGGAGACACGACGCTGACCGTATCACCCACAAAGGCTCCGAGTCGAAGCGCCAATTCCTTGCCGAGAATAATGCCTGGTTTTTCCGAGGGCTGTCGCGGGCCGCTCGGATTATCGACCGGAGGCAGATTCACAAGAATCGGTTTGCCTAGTTCCTCAAGCTGCCCTGACACCAGATTCTTGCCCAGTTCAGTCACCTTGCCTTCCCGTTGTGGATCGATGCCTCGCAACACGACTCCCTGAGCGCTGCTTTCGGTCGTCAGCATCACTTGCTTGAGGATAAAGGGCGTGGCTGCCACCACATCAGGCACCGTTTCGACTTGCTTCGCGGTCGCATCATAGTTACTCATCGCTTCCTTCATGCGGTCCTGAACGATGATGTGGGCTGTTGTTCCGAGGATCTTGGCTTGGATGTCTTCCTTGAAGCCGGTCATGATTCCCACCGTGCCGATCAGGGCCGCGACACCGAGCGTGATGCCGGCCACGGAAACGATGGTATTCAGCGAGATGGTGCGATTGCGTCGCTTGGCGCGCAGATAGCGGAGACCGACGAAGATTTCGTAGGGGAGAGCCACGTGGGGTTACTTCTCCGGGCGCAATTGGGGAAAGAGGACCACATCACGGATGGAAGCTTGATCCGCAAATAGCATGATCAATCGATCGATTCCGATGCCTTCACCGGCCGTCGGCGGCATGCCATACTCCAACGCCCGGAGGAAGTCTTCATCGACCCAATGCGCTTCTTCGTCGCCGGCGGCGCGTTGCGCCGCTTGCCCTTCGAACCGCTCGCGTTGGTCCAATGGGTCGTTCAACTCCGAGAAGGCATTGGCGATTTCCCGTCCGGCAATGTACAGCTCGAATCGATCCGTCAGGGATGGATTCGTGTCCTTTCGCCTTGCGAGAGGAGAGATTTCGATCGGGTAATCGGTAATGAAGGTCGGTTGCTGCAAATTGGGTTCAACCGTCTCTTCGAAAATCTCGTTGATGATGTTAAAGAGAGGCCATTTCGGATCAACCGGCACATTCAACTGCTTGGCCGCTGCTATTGCCTTGTCACGATCCGTGAGCACCGTCTGGTCCAACTTGTTCACCTCTAAGATCGCCTGGTGATAGGACCAGCGTCGCCAGGGAGGCGTGAGGTTGATGATTTTGCCCTGATACTCGATCACGCTCTTACCCAGGATCTGCAAGGCTAAAGAAAAGATCAGCTCTTCTGTCAGAATGATCAGATCGTGGTAATCCGCATAGGAGACATAGAACTCCAGCATCGTGAATTCCGGGTTGTGAATCGTCGAGATGCCTTCGTTTCTGAAATTCCGGTTGATTTCGAAGACGCGAGGGAATCCACCGACAATCAGCCGTTTCAAATACAATTCCGGCGCAATACGAAGATAGAGATCGACGCCGAGCGCATTGTGGTGGGTCACAAAGGGTTTTGCCGTCGCACCGCCTGGAATAGGATGCATCATCGGCGTCTCGACCTCGAGAAAACCGCGCTCAATCAGGAACGCCCTGATCCCGGCGATAATCCGGCTCCGCATCGCAAAGATCCCGTGCACATCAGGATTCGCAATCAGATCGACATAGCGTTGACGGTAGCGGGTTTCGACATCGGTCAACCCGTGCCATTTCTCCGGCAGGGGACGGAGCGCCTTGCTTAAGAACGTCAATTCATGCACTTCGACGGTAAACTCATTGGTCTTTGTACGGAACAGGTGGCCTGTAACGCCGATCCAGTCGCCCAGGTCGAGTTGCTCAGTCACTTTGTAGGCCTGCTCGGACAAGAAATCTTTTTTCAAATAGGTTTGCAACCGATCAGCCCCATCCTGCAGCACGGCAAATGCCGCCTTTCCGAATCGGCGGAGGGCGACGACCCGGCCGGCGATGGTACAGGGAATCTTTTCCTGTTCGAGGGTTTCTTTCGTTTTCTCGCCGTGAAGTTTGATGAGCTGACCGGCCCGGTCTTTTACTTCGAAACGCGTTCCGTACGGTGCAACGCCCGCCTCGCGCAGTTGATCAAGTTTCTTGATCCGCTGCTGCCGCTGTTCGTTCAGTTCATCCATTATTCGAATCGATCCCCTTACTCTTGACCGGCTGTGGCCTTGGAAGGAGCCAGCAACGCACCCGCAAGCTTCTTTTTCAAATAGGCTTCGATGAACCCGTCCACATCACCATCCATGACGGCAGCGACCTGTCCCACTTCGTAACCGGTGCGGTGATCCTTCACCATCTGATAGGGCTGGAAGACATAGGAGCGGATCTGGCTGCCCCACGCGATGTCTTTTTTTTCGCCGACGATGGCATTGAACTCCGCCTCTTTCTTCTTCTGTTCCACCTCGTAGAGACGCGCCTTCAAAATTTTCATGGCGCCGTTACGGTTTTGCAATTGCGATCGCTCGTTCTGGCATTGGACGACGATCCCGGTGGGCAGGTGTGTGATGCGGATCGCCGTTTCCACCTTGTTCACGTTTTGGCCGCCTGCGCCGCCCGCCCGGAACGTGTCGATCTTCAAATCCTTATCTTCGATCGCCACGTCAATGTCTTCATTGAGTTCGGGATAGACAAATACCGAGGCAAACGACGTATGGCGTCGTTTATTCGAATCGAACGGGGAAATACGCACCAAACGATGCACACCGGCTTCCGCCTTAAGATATCCATAGGCAAAAGGTCCGGCAACCGACACGGTCACGCTCTTGATACCCGCTTCATCGCCGGCCTGCAGATCCAATGTTTCGACCTTGAACTTCTTACTCTCAGCCCAGCGGACGTACATGCGCAGCAGCATTTGCGCCCAGTCCTGCGATTCCGTCCCGCCCGCACCGGGATGAATAGCGAGAATGGCATTGTTCTGATCGAGTTCGCCTGACAGCAGATGCTCGACGCGGAGCGCCGCCAGAAGCGGCTCGAATTGATTCAGTTCCGCCGCGAGCTCCCTCTCGAGACCGGCGTCGCCGCTTTCCTGCGCCAGTTCGAGAAGAGTCGTCACGTCGCTCAGCTTGGCTTCGATATCGCGCCACTGTTGGAGTTCACGCTCCAACTTCGCTTTCCTGCGGCTGACGCCGGCCGCCGCACGTGCGTCGGTCCAAAAGTCCGCCTGCCCCATCTTAGCTTCGAGTTCTTGAAGTTCTGCGGTCATTCTGGCGAGGTCAAAGATGCCCCCTGAGTTCCGACACTTGCTCGCCGACAGTGCGCACACGAAGACGAATCTCATCCAGCATGGAACGATCCTTTCCCTTTAGACGGGAGTGGCCGCGATAGCGTCCGGTTCGGCCCCCTTAGTACCGAAAAGGCCGTATAGACAGAGCAGCAGGGAGATTATCATACAGCCATAGGCAAAGACATCTCCGTATCGACTGTAAAACGTATGCGGCTGCCGAACGGGAATGGTCGCTTGCAAGGCGCTCTGCGTGAACAGCGGGGAGGCCTCGATGATGCGTCCGAAAGGATCGATGAATCCGGAGATGCCGGTATTCGCCGCCCGGGCAAAAGCCAGGTGGTTTTCCACCGAGCGAAACACTACCATGGAAAAATGCTGCGACGGAGCGGAGGAGTCGCCGAACCACGCGTCGTTGGTGATCGTGACAAGAAATTCCGCGCCGCCGGCCGCCATCCGCCTGACGAGATCGGGAAAAATCACTTCATAACAGATCAGCACGCTGAATTTGACGGGATGCTGGGGCACGTGTTCGCGAGCCGTTTTGGGCTCAAAGGAGAGAATCGTGGGACCCGGACCGGCCTGAAAATCTCCGATTCCTTCCACCAGTTTATCGAGAAAGAACAGGATTGAGGATTTCAGGGGAATGTATTCACCGAACGGAACGAGGTGCTGTTTGTCGTAGCGTCCCAAGAGATGTCCTTCAGGAGACAGCAGATAGGCACTGTTCAATAAGTACGGCTTACGGTCGGCATTGAATCGGACGGCCGGACTTCCAAAGAGAAGCGGTGCTGAAGCCCGAGTCGCCATGGCAACCAGCTGAAGCTGATAGATCGGTTCCCGCTCATACACGAACGGCGTCGCCGCTTCTGGCCAAATGACCAGATCGATTCCATGGCCAAAGGATTCGGTGAGACGGTCGTACCGGCGAAGGGTTTCCTCGCGATACCCCTGATCCCATTTGACCGCCTGATCGATGTTCGGCTGCACCACACCAACCTGCAACGTGGCTTTAGGACGTTCCATCCCTTCATTGACGATCAACGAGGTACTATAGGCCCAGGACAACCCGACGAGCATCGCCGATGTCGTCACCAGTTCCCAGGGAAGTCGCGCGGGCCTGAATCCACGGAACAGCGGCATCAACCAGAGATACAGTTCCGCCAGCGCGACATTGGTCAGCACGATCAGAAATGAGAGGCCGTAGACGCCCAAATGATCGGCAACTTGAATCAGGTCCAGTTGGCGATATTGCGAGTAACCGAGAAGCGACCAAGGGAGCCCGCTCAACAGGTAGGTGCGAAGTAATTCTAACGCGACCCACAAACAGGGTGCCGCAAAGAGTCCGTACCTCGGCACGAGCATCCGAAACCACACAACTCCGGCGCTATACACTGCCACAAACAGTCCAAGATAGGCGGTAAGGAGCAGCATGATTCCATAGCTGATGATCAGCGGCACCTGGCCATACGTGTGCATGGCCGTCACGACCCACGACATGATACCCGTAAAGCCGATTATTCCGGACAACCAACCAAGCCAAAATGCCTGTGTCCGGCGACAGCCGTCTAAGGCGATGTGGAGCGGAATGAGCGCGATCCAAGCGAGCAGGCCGAGGTCGAACTTCGGAAAACACAGGGGAAGGAGAATCCCGGTCGTGGCAGCAAGCAGGATGTGGCGGAGGGGCCACTGACGCATCGCGCTAACTTAGCGGAAGGAGAGGGACGATGCAACCGAGGCGTTGGGAAGGATGAGATGAGAACTAAGACTTCAACGACGAGACTAGTGTGTCATGACCGAGATCGGTCCCTGCCGTCGTTGGAAGTTTTCATCGTCGAGTTCGCCGATCGTTTCGCAATCCGCTTCGTTCAATTCGACGCCGAAATGCGAATCGCCAACCCAGCGCACCGTCGCTTTCTTGATCATGAGTGCATTCTTAGCCGGAGGAATCAAGAGCACGACGAGTTCCATTCCGACCTTCACCACATGTGTGCCGCGCAGACACCCTCCATGATTGGTCAGGTTCTGCATCATTCCGCTGGCATGGAACTCGCCGTCGGAATAGTACACCGCGCAGGAGATAGGAGTGCGGATGTCGCGCCGCTTGTTCGTCTGAATCGCCATGATCGTCTTGCTCCTCTTCAGTCCATGTCAGTGCAGGAACAGGCCGGCACAAACTGGACGTCACTGTCGGCCGACATGCCCCGCCACAGAGTCAGGAGCGCCGCCATTCCGATTCCGATCGCATTCACCAATACGTCGCCGCTATCCACGACGCGTCCAGGAATGAATCCTTGGAGTATTTCCATCCAGATGCCGAAGATCAACGCAATTGCCATTGCCATGAACAGCGCGGAGCGCCGTCGCCACCCATGTCCTTGAAATGCGCCCGTCAGTAACCAGGTCAAGAGCCCGTAGGCCGGCGCATGCGACAATTCCGTGACCGGCTGCGGAAGCATCGCAACAAGTCGGCCGAAGAACCCGACGCCGGGTGAAACTACCGCGCCGAATCCCAACAACCCCATGTATATCAGCACTGACCCAAAGCTCACCTGATAGTCCTCCCCGCAATCCGTGACGAAAAGGTACAAGAACAGCCTACTGAGAAGCTACTGAACAATGGTAGGGGAGTCCAATGGCCCAGGGACTTTCACCAGTTCATACTCGTAGAGGTTCAGCGAAGTGATTCTGCGAAGTGAATGCCCCTTTACGATGTTTTGAACAGCAGGCTGAATGGATCGCCTCCAGATTGAATTATCAAACACTTAGACAGTCTCATCACTAACACTTCCAAGCCCTGTCGAGGGGCCGGGAACCGATCGAGGTCCATCTTGAGAAGATATAAAACCAATCCGAAAAGACGAGCAGCCCCGCCTTCCATCTTTCGAGGGGCAATGAAAAAGCACATCAAGTTGGTGATTTCTTTCAAGGGAACAGGTATTCTTCCGCGACATGAGAGGATTGGACATACTTCGCGATTCCTGCCGCGTGGAAGCGATTGAACAAACAGAAAGACGAGGTACGATGATAAGAGAGGTTGTACTTTGGCTGAGCTGTGCCACGATGCTCACGGCCGGCGGGTGTGTCATGAAGAGCACCTATGATGCCGCCGTGCAAGAAGGGGAGACCACGAAATCGGAACTCGATCGTGCTCGAGAAGAACAGAAGCTACTCGCCCGTCAAGTGAGCCAGATCGAACGCTCCAATGCAGAGGCATTGCGGGACGCGGAAGCGACGACCGCGGCGGTGCAACAGGCCAAGGATGAGGCTGAGCGACAACGGCAGCTCGCTGAAGAGCAGATCGCCAAGTTGAAACAGAGAATTGCACAACTAACCAAACAGCACGGAGCGGTTCAATATGAATTAGCGGTGGCGACGGAAAATACGGCTGCCCTGCAGGAACTCGTCGAAGTGTATCAGAGGAAAGTTCGTGACAGCGCTGGCGCCGGCGTCACGACATCCCCGTTACCGGAAACAACGGCACCGAAGCCATTTGACCCTGCCACCATTCCAACGCCGCAGGAACTCCCGCCCCCCACTCCGGCACTGGAACCCTCCAAACCCGTAGCAGCCCCAGCACCCCAGCCGCCCCCGGTCTCGCATAATCCGGCCGCTGAGCCAAAGGATTCCGGCTGGTTATCCGGGGTGAAGGAGTGGATTATTTCTCTCTGGCGCTCGGTTTTTTCATAGCGGTACAGCCTATAACATTTTTCACCACGCAGGCCTATTGGGTCCACCTTCTCCCGAGAGTGGTCGGTACCCTATCAGTCCTGTCAACGTTGCATTTATCCCTGCGAATTTCCTTAGGCTGTGGATATTGATCGGATGCGACCTTCTAAAGGCCGCTTCAGTAGCGGCAATTCAAGAAGTCAACATTTCTCTCCTCAGAATGTGCAGCAATTGACTGCCTATTTTCACCCACCACTATTAGTTGGGCTCTCCCGGTCAAAACACCAATGCCTAAAAATTAGGCAGTTTGCAGTGCAGACGCTTCAATTCACCGCGTCGCATGCACAGAAACGAACTTGTTCACAGAGTTATCCACAGAAAATGGGGATCGAGAGTTTCCATGCCACGCGGTCGAATATGCCATGCCGATCGATAGTGGCTTCCTTTGGCGTCACTTGCCCTTGCCTGGAGTTTCCTGCAGCAAGATTTTCCATGTGGCCGATCGACTCATTCATGTGCGCTGCCTTCATTGCCGTCTTATTGTCGGGAATTCCCAAACAGCGCGACATCGTAGTATTTGCCGAGACAAAAATAGGCTTGCAGTGGGCGAGGGCGCCACTGATCTGAACAGATTAGTTAGCTTGACGGATATACGAACGGAGGCTATCGTATTTTAGTGGGAGGAGTTAACGCCCCGAGGGAATATGGTTCATCAGGGGATCGAGCGATGAGGATGGTGTGCAGGACCAGCATGTACTGGGAAGCCTAAAGTCCTCCCGAGATCTCCACCGTACCTAATCATCCTCGGTTAGGTGCGTGCTCCTCCCACCCAAACCCGGCCAGCTCTGTTACCGTTCGCTTCATGTCATTGCCGCGATCCGGATTAACTCACGGTCAATTCATCGTTTGAGAAGACTCAGCTGCTTATGCCACGCCTTCAAGTAGGTTCTGAGGCAAGGCGAGAAACGCGATTCCATTGCGCCCTCTTTCTTTGACCCGATAGAGGGCTTGATCAGCAGTTTCCCACAGCCGTTGAGCGTGAGCAGCGTTTCCCGGCTGCCAGGCCGCGGCCCCGATACTCATCGTAACTGTCAGAGGGCCGGCCAGACTCTGGATTGGAACGTCGCCGATGGCCGACCGGATCCGTTCTGCGATTTCGCACGCTCTGCCTTCATCGCATCCTGGCAGGATAACCAGGAATTCTTCGCCGCCCACGCGAGCAAGCAGATCGTATCGACGCGCCGCTTCGCCAATGCGGCGCGCTGCCTCGCAGATGACGAAATCTCCCACGCTATGACCATAGGTATCGTTAATGCGTTTGAAGTAATCCAGATCCCCCATCAAGACGGCCAGAGGCTCTCGTTCACGCTCGGATCGGGCAAGTTCACGACTCAATGCATCCTGAATAGAAGAATGGTTCAAAAGACCAGTGAGAGAGTCGCGCATCGCGCGTTCTTTCGAGTCCTGCAGCAATCGAAGGTTTTCGATGGAAACGGCAGCCTGAGCCGACAATGTTGACAGGATCTGTTCATCGAGATCTGTAAATGCCGTGACGGCGCCCTCGGAGGTGATTTTCTCCACCAAATACAGCTGTCCGAATAACTCTCCGTGACAGCGTAGAGAGATTCCGAGGAACGAACTCAGGGGGAGATAGGGCGGTAGCGCATCCGGGGCAATGAGGTAAGAACCAAGATCCTCAATTCGGAGGGCGCCTTCCCTCTGCACGAGGCGGCTCAAAATTCCACCTTCAACCGGCAGCGCACCAATGGCACTTGCGTGTTTTTCATCGAGCCCGATCGTGAGACATCGAGCAAGCTTCTTCTTTTCCGAATCCAGTATTCCCAATGCCGCATAACGCGCTTTGGTGACCGTACGTGCGACTTCCAAAATCTGTTGGAGCTGGGCCTCAATGCTCGGTGCAGAGGCGAGATTATTCGCTGCCTTGACGAGAGCATGCAGTGCGTGAAGCCGGGCATTCAATGCGGATTCGGCCGTGCTGGCGCGCGCGGATTCCTGTGTTGCGAGGAACCACTCCCCATGCAACTGTCTTACCAGCCAAAGCAGTAAGATCGCCATGGGGACGACGATCAGCATCCCTACCATCATAAAATTCTTCAGGAACGTTCGGATCGGTTTCAGAATGCTGTCACGGTCAACACGGATGAGAATTCCCCACTGTAGCGGGGAGTTCCCTTGTGCAATATTGACCTGGGAATAGGCGGTAATGACCGGCTCGTGGCGACGCAAATGCCGTTCTTCAACGAACCCCCGTTGTGCTATTGCGACCAGCCGAGCTGAAAGGAGTCCCATCGCGCTCAGATTCACCTTGCCTTCTTCACGAAACTGAGAGTCGGCGATAAGATCACCGTTCCGATTCAAAAGTTGATACTCAATATGAGAATCCTCGAGCCAGGCCACGCCTTGCAGAACACGTGTCGTTCGGTCCAAGAGATCGACGAGAAAGGGTATCTCGACGACTGCAGCAACCACCCCATGGAAATCGCCGTTGCGAGCTCTAATCGGGGCAGTCAACGTGATCGCAAGCCTATTGTGCGCCTCCTCGCTCATTCCGGCATCGAGGATCGTCACCCCGTCGCTCTTCATGGCTTGCTGAAACCATGGGCTCGTACTGCGATCCTGCGCCAGAGTGGTCGGATCCGTACCGGCGATCAGTCTGCCATGTGAATCGGTTACCCCAAGCCAGCGATATGCTCGGTAACTCTTCAGGAGTCGATAGAGATAGGACGTGAGAGCTCGCTGGTCATTGCCGTGAGCGATAGGAGATGCGGCGAGCACTTCGACATCGCCTTGCCGCTCAGCAATCATCAATTCTAATTTACTGGCTGCATCGCTTGCAGCCTGCACGAGTCCATACCCGGCTGAAGCTACAAGTCGGCGTTCGACCGTGCAGGCCCCCCAGCCAATAAAAAAGATGACCACGATCGTAATGAGGATGACGAGAAATGCAGCGAACCGGTGCGGACCATTCGTCGGTAATGTCTGGATCGCCTTGAAAGCTAGGGGCGCCCGGGAGAGCACTGTTGCCAGCTTCTTGGAAGAACTGGTCATACCTGCATGGAGATTCATCACGATTGTTCGAGTCTCTCTTAACTGTAGAACGTCCGCATCGAGTAGTTTTATTGTTACGTAATGTTCTGCAAATAGAGCGCCTGGCAGCGAGTGAATCGCTGCCGACGAAAATAGGAGCTATTTCTCATGGAAGGCAGTGGCAGTGCTTTTCCAACCCGTCCGAACAGGAAGATCTGCGTCAACGCCCGCCGCAATTTGTCGGACGACTATTTTGCACAGTACAAAAGAGATGGTACGAAAGTGGGGTATGGTCCTTCGTAGAATCGAGGCGTCACTTCCGCGTCTGAATTCCTGCAGCGATCGTGTGCCGGCGCAGTCGCTTGCATCTTGCCGGTTGGCATCCACGCCTCATTTGTGGTACCAAGACCCAACGCTGTTATTTCTATAAGAGGGTGAATGTCGAAGAAGAACGTGTCCTCTCCGGTTTCCACACTCAAAACTCCCGTTCCATCAGCTCTTCAATCAACCGCTCCGAAGAACACGCCTGCGAAACCGTCGCAGCAGGTGACGGCGGTCGAAATGGGCGCGCGCCAACGGGAAATTTCGGTCTCGGAATTTTTCACGAAGAACCGGCATTTGCTCGGCTTCGACAATCCGCGCAAAGCGCTCCTGACCTGCGTGAAGGAAGCCGTCGACAATGCCTTGGACGCCTGCGAAGAGGCCGGCATTCTGCCGGACGTAACCGTCAAGCTTGAGGTGGTTTCGAACGGCGAGCCGGTCGCGCCCAGTCAGGCCAGTAAATTCCGCATCACGGTTACGGACAACGGACCCGGCATCGTTCGTCAGCAGATTCCTCGAATCTTCGCCAAGCTGCTCTATGGCTCGAAGTTCCACCGCCTGCGGATGAGCCGCGGCCAACAAGGCATCGGCATTTCGGCCGCCGGCATGTACGGCCAGCTCACAACTGGCAAACCGGTGAGGATCATTTCGCGGACGGGTTCCAGAGCAGCCGCGCATTTTTTCGAGGTGCAGATCGACACAAAGAAGAATGAGCCGCTCGTGCATGAGAATAAACAGATCGAATGGGATCAGCCGCAAGGAACGCAGGTCGCGCTCGAGGTCGAAGGAAAGTATCAGAAAGGCCGAGCCTCCGTAGACGAATGGCTGGAACAAACGTCCATTGCCAATCCGCACGTAAAGCTCCTGTACTGGACTCCTGAAGGCGAGACGAAGGAATATCCGAGGACCTATCACGAACTGCCGCCGTCTCCACGCGAGATCAAGCCCCATCCCTACGGCATCGAGTTCGGGATGCTCCTGAAAATGTTACAGGATACGAAGAGTCATTCGCTGTCAGGTTTTCTTGCGAGCGACTTCTGCCGTGTCTCACCACAACTTGCGAACGACATCTGCAAGGCGGCAAAGATCTCGCCGAATCTGAAGCCGCGCGATCTCAAGGGCGCGGCGGCAGAAACACTCTATAAAACGATTCAAGCCACCAAAATCATGGCCCCGCCGACGAACTGCCTTTCCCCCATCGGCGAAAAGGCGATTCTCTCCGGCCTCTACAAACAAATCAAAGGCGAGTTCTACACCGCAGTGAGTCGGCCACCCGCCGTCTATCGTGGCAACCCGTTCGTCATTGAAGCCGGCTTGGCCTATGGAAACCGGCCGGGTGACCAGACCAAGCCGCAGCAACCGGCGGGTCCAAAAGCGGAAGGCGAGGAAGAAGAGGACGACGCGGAACTCGCTCGTGTGATCCGTTATGCCAACCGGGTTCCGTTGCTCTACCAGCAATCGGCCTGCGCCACGTTCAAAGCCGTGCTGAGCACAACCTGGAAAAATTACGGCGTGACCCAATCACGGGGAGCCCTGCCTGGCGGACCGATGGTGATTTTCGTCCACATGGCCTCGGTCTGGGTGCCCTTCACCAGCGAATCGAAAGAAGCGATTGCCGACTACGACGAAATCCAAAAGGAGATCACCCTGGCCTTGCGCGAGTGCGGCAGGCGCTTGGGACTGTTCCTGCGACGGCGCGAACGGGCGGCGAGCGAA
Source organism: uncultured Nitrospira sp. (assembly GCA_946479785.1). Next base: position 357 of record CAMLHQ010000007.1, on the reverse strand, counting down.
TATCGCCGGCGCAATATTTTCGAGCTGTACATCGAAGAGGTGGTGGAAGCCTGCAATCGGCTCAAAGGTGGAAAACTGCCGAAAGAGAAGATCAAAATGCAGCTACAGAAGATCGCGAGCTCCCGAACGGGTGGCCACAAGACGGACGAAGCGCTGGGCAAGACCGGCGCAGGACCGGAAGGTCTGCCCCATTCCATCATCGTCACGGAGGGAGGCGTCGAAGGAGAAGTTGAATTGGCGTCTCAGGTGGAAGCCGATCACGCTCCAACCGCTTCGACCGGTGAAGCTGATCTCCTTGGGGACACCCAACCGCTTGAACAGCCTTCCAGGGGAAAGACGACGAAGACTCAGCCACGG
>CAMLHQ010000006.1 GCA_946479785.1 uncultured Nitrospira sp. | reverse complement strand
GCGGCGAAAGCTCGGCTATCCCTCAACTCGGTGGGTTGCTGAGCCTTCTCCGCCAGATCCAGGCGTAGATCGTCACATTCATCACGAGCACTAGGCCCCCAAACGCTATCTGGATGCGAGGAGTCAGGAAATCTGGATACAAAACCGGAAGAAGCCAGCGCGAGACAAAGTCGCCTTGGTCAGCGGATTCTCCTCCCTGCATCCTTAGCGAGTATTCATATGACGAGAGCGGGCAGAACCAACCAGTGAATTCGACCAGCGCCCCCCAGGCTACGGCCGGTAGGTGCAGCCACAGCGCCCGCGGCCACTTCACGGTCAAGAGACCACCAAGCAAGACGAAAAGCACGAAGGCCAGATGAAGAACAACGAGCAGATCGGCGAGAAAGGAATAGCCCATGGCCTAAAAGAGCCGGGGAGCGGCCTCAGTATCGATCGGCGTTGGGTAGGTAATGCTGTCACGGTTGATCACCGCGAACGACGTCAGGCGGTGTTCGTCGGCCTTGGTCTCCGACATGATGTGCCGGACCGTCCATCCTTTGACGATTAGCGCATCCGCGATCAACGATCGGTGGCAACGCCAAGGTACCGCTTCGGCACACATAATCGCGGTCTTCCTATCCCTGCCATCCGACATCAGATTCTCTAAGGCAGTCCAAAACTCTGCTGTCTGCATATAGTCTGCATAGCCACGAAAGCTCGCGTTGTTCCAACCGGCATTAATGGAATCCTTCTTGGCCTTTCGCAACCCGCCGAGCTGAGGCATGTGGACATAGATCACCTTCGCCTTTTTCAGGCTCTTCGCCAACGATTCCATATTGAATTGCGGATTGTAGCGGGAACGGGGAATCGTTCTCACGTCGACGAGTTGCTGAATCGTATACCCCTTCAGCAATTTGATGAACTCGTCGATCGGTCTCGTCGAATGGCCGATGGTCCAAAGCTTTTTGGACGCCATGCATTAGTCTGGCACAGCCTGCGCGAGAAGGCTACGGCATGAGATCGATCAGTCAGTCCGGCGGCAGTTTGGCTGGATCCACTTCCAAAAGTTTGAGTCTGCCATTGGCGATGTGTTCGGTCTTATAAACCCGGTCACCGAGTTGCATGCTGCCGACCAATAGGTTGCCGCTGGCCACGAACGTGAAGTCTCCTCGGGACGGTGGCTTGAAAGTGCCGCGGATAACGGCGGTATCGTTGATGCGCGAGACCGTCGAGGTAATATCCAATTCGTGCCGCGCTCCATCAAACAACTCCACGACGACTCGTGGGTGCGGTCTTGCCGCAGCATCTTTCAACACCTGAAGTAATTGCAGGTCGAGCGTAATCTCTCGTTCACGCAGTACCCAGGGTTTCCGTTGAGCTGCTGGCTGGTCTGGTGCGGGCGACGGATCAACGGCTTGCCAAACATTCATCGGCTCAGAGAGTTCGGCAGCCATGGCGACGTGAGGCCCGGCAAGGCTCATACTGCTGAACAGAAGGCTGAGCAAACAGAGTAGGTGAATCACCAATATCCTATATCTGTAGGTGTGACGAGTCTGGCGCTGCTTTCATTATAATCGGAGACGACGGCCGGCGCGATGGGAGCCTAGGGCGCACGAAATCTTTGAATCTATCGGACTTTGGCATGAAGGAACTAGAACGGTTTGCGTGCTGCGACCATTCGGACAGCGAACGGAAAGATGATCCGTTCGCCTCGACGATATTGGGACGCGGCTCGGATGATAAGGCGTTTGACTTCCTCTTTTTGTGCCTCTGAGAGCTTCGCCATAAGATTTTGGACTGGCGCGGCGATCTCCATCAAGCTTATGTAGTATTCCTCGGCCGACGCATAGGACCACTCGCCAAGAAACTCTTCATCTGTGATGTCGACTAAGCCGGCCTGTTGCAGTATCCGGGAGAGATCACCTGGCTTAGCGAGGCGAAAGATCCCTGGCGCGCTCGAGTCCGGTGGGGGTAGTTCGAGGAATTGCTTGAGGACAATCATAGCAAGCCCGATCGATGGATTCTTTTCTGGCGCAGACCAGATCGCTGCAGCCACCCAACCTCCAGGTTTCAACACGCGCGCAATCTCGGCGGCGGCTTTGGGAATCTCAGGGAGAAACATCAGGCAAAATCGGCTGGTCACAGCGTCGAACGAAGCTGCCTCGAACGGGAGGGTTGTCACATCGCCGCCACGGAATGTCACGTTCGAGAGGCCCAGTCGCTCGGCTTTGCGTTCAGCAACGGCGAGCATATCGGCAGCCAAATCGAGGCCGATCACCGAGCCGGTTGGTCCGACTGTCTGAGCTGCCAGCAGTGCCGGGTAACCCGTCCCTGATCCAAGATCGAGGACGCGCAACCCTGATCGTAATCGCGCATCGGCCACGAGCCGGTGATTGAGGAACGCGATTTGCTCGTCGAAAAGGCGGTCCCATTTCTCCCAGCCGCCGGCGACGCGGTTCCAATCTTGCCGCTGACCTTCAATGATTTGTTGGGGAGTCTGTTGTGGCATGACGTTCCCAGTGTTATCCACCGCTCAAGGCGCAGACAATGAAAATACGGTCGTCCGGCCGCAGTGGTGTGGTGAGATGCGGTGCCTGCTCGTCGTTGACAAAAATTCTGATATGCGGTCTGATCGCCTCTTGTTCCGTGACGATGCGGAACCGAATACCAGCATATTGATGATCGAGTGCCGACAGCACTTCGGCGAGCGTGCTGCCATCCGCCCGCACCTCGCTGTGTTGATCGGTATAGGATCGTAGCGCGCTGGGAATATGTACCCTCATCGTCCGAACGCCACAGCTTCCACAGAATAGATTTCCGGCAGATGTCTGGCAATGCAGGTCCAGGTCGATCCCTCATTTCGGCTGGCCCAGATCTCACCCTGCGTTGTCCCGAGGTACAGCCCCAACGGCTCATGGGCGTCCGCGGTCATGGCCTGGCGCTTTACAGTCCACCAGGCATTCGCCCGCGGGAAGCCGTTGTCTCGGCGTGTCCAGCTCTTGCCGGCGTTGCTGGTCACATAGGCGGCTGGTTTCCCTTCCGGACTCACGCGAGGCCACACTGTGCCGCCATCCATGGGAAATACCCAGGCGCAATCGGCGTTCCGCGGATGAACGACCATTGGGAAACCGATGTCCCCCACTTTCTTCGGCATGTTCTTGCCAATCCGTACCCATTCGTCCGACGGTCGATCGAGTCTGTAGATCCCGCAGTGGTTCTGCTGATACAGCCGATCCAGATTGCTGGGACAGAGCCGGACACAATGGGGATCGTGGAACGTGACAGTAGCCGCATCAAACCCTTCGACCGTGTCGAGCCCTTTGATCAGGGGCAGAAAAGTCTTCCCACCATCCACTGACTCGTGCACACCGCCGCCCGACATGGCGAAATACAGGTGCGTGGGATTGCGCGGGTCCACGATAATCGAATGCATCTTCGGGCCGTCCGGCGTGCCGTCCTGCACGGTGCCCATCCATTCGATGTACTGCGGGTCCTCGTTGATGGAGGAGAATGATGTCCATGTGGCCCCGCCGTCGTCGGATCGAAACAGTCCCTGCGGTGATGTGCCGGCGTACCACGCGTCAGGTTCGTTCGCGTGACAGGGCGTGAGCCAGAAGATGTGATTGACCGAACGGCCCTTCCCGCCATCGGAAACTTTTCGGAACGCGGGTGGCGCCGTCGATTCCTTCCAGCTTTTCCCGCCGTCGGTTGATCGAAAGATGGTCGGTCCAAGATGGCCGGTGCTGGCAGCCAGGAGCATCGTGCGTCGGTCGCGCGGATCGAGCACAAGATGGTGCACAATGTGGCCGAGCAGAATTGGAGAGGACAGTGTCCACTTCCGTCTCGGGTGATCGCTCTTGACGATGAACGCGCCCTTGCGTGTGCCGATCAGGAGGGCGACGGAGCCGGTTGTCGGTTGGGGTGTAGCTGTCATCGCAGTTCGTGTCATCGATGGCTTCGCATGCATGCGTTCTCCAGCGTCCCCGCTTATCGACGGCGTCGTTTCGTCTTGGTTCTGGCGCGTTTGGCCGTCGATTTCTTCCTGGGCGGCGGGGTCTCCCGCTTCGATTGCCAGAGCCCAAAAGTAGCGCCTGTTGGATCATTGATGATGCTGAGCCAACCATACTGTCCGGCCACCATGACTTCGCGATGAACCGTGGCGCCGAGGCTCCGGGCCTTCTCGGTCAGACCGCTAATGTCATCGGTTACGAGGTAGGGAATCCAGAAGGACTCTCCCTCTGGTTGCGGGCTCTTCATCATGCCGCCGGTCGGGGAGAGATTCTCGTTGAAAAGCGAATAGGGCATATCGGGCAGGTCTCTGACTTTCCACCCGAAGAGTTTCTGGTAAAAGTCTTTTGCCTTGTCGATATCCTGTGTGACCAGTTCGATATGCCCAAAATTCGTCGTCATGGTTGGCCCTCCGTCCGATGCTTGACCAGTTACTTGATGGCCTGCAAGGTCTCGCGAAGTTCTTTCAACTCTGCGATCGAGAGATCCAGATGTTGGTCGCGCTGGGGTTGATCGTCCTTGAACTTCCAGAGTCGCTTGAATATGGCCAGCAATTCCTTCTTGTGCGTCACAGCGAGGTCGTACGCCGGCGTCTTCGCCTGTTCTTTCGTTACACCGCAAAAAGAATCGAGCAACGCGTGCAACTGGTTGTGGAAATCGTCGAAGGCATTATCAACGCCTTTCCCGCCTTTGGCCTTGGCCGCTGAGGCCTCCATCATGTTCGTCAAATTGACCAAGGTTTCGACGCCGCTCGCACCCTTGGCCTGGGCGGCGTAGTCTCCCGCGCGCGGATAGAACAAGTAACTGCAGCCGCTGAGGCCCATCAACAGCAGGGTCAAAGCCAGGAAACCAATCAGGCGTTGCATATAAGCCTCCCTTCAGTCCGTGAGACCAATAGTCAAGCATGTTGTCCGGTCAAGGTCAATGCTGGTTACGCCCACCATCCACCGCCTTTGTCTCACCCCTCGTAGCTGTGCTATTGTTCGCCTCTCAGGAGCTTTCTCCGATCGGTTTGAATCGAAGGAGGCGGATCATGTCCAGATACGGATTAAGTGGATGTGTTGTTGTCGCAGTTCTCTTGTTTGCCGGCGCGACCGCGCACGCGCAAGGCATTTTCGATGGCGTACTGGATAAGGCCAAGAAAAGCGCCGAGCAGAAAGCGCGCGATCGGGTGAACCAGCGCATTGATCAAACCATCGAGAAGGGAATGAATAAGACGGAAGAGACCGTTCAGTGCGTGGCGACGGATCAGGAATGTCTCAAGCGGGCAAAAGATGAGGGTAAACCGGTGTCGGTTGTCACTGCGCCGGTGGCCTCCGATTCGGTGAAATGCCTGGCGACGGACACCGGCTGTCTCAAGCAGGCCAAGGCCCAAGGCAAGAAAGTGGAGGTTGTCGATGAAGCAGACCTCGATACCTTACGCTGTGCGACCACCGATACGGATTGCCTGAAACGCGCCAAATCGATGGGCAAGAAGGTTGAAATCATCGACTAACTGCCGGTGTCTTGACAATCTCCCCGTTTCCTTCCATCCTGCCGTCACCTCTTTTACACGCGAGTTGACGTGACTTCTTTTACGGCACTTCGTTCGCGTTTCGTGCATCCCCTCCCACCATTGGCAGGTTGCCTCTCGCTTGCGGTGGGCGGACTCGTCCTCTTGGGCTGGGCCGTCAACAGCACCGCGCTCAAGAGCCTCGCCACCGGCTACATCACCATGATGCCAAATGCCGCCTTGGCTTTCGCGTTCGTGGGTATCTCCCTGTTGAATACTTCGATCAGACCCGAGAAAACGTCTACCAGGCTGATCGCCCTCGGGTCCGCCGCCGTTGCCACGATCATCGGTCTGGTTACCACGCTCGAATACCTGTTGGGATGGAAACTGGGAATCGATCAATGGTTGTTCTACGACCCGCTGGAGACCGTCGGACCATGGATACCCGGTCGCATGGGGGTCAACACGGCCATCTGCTTTCTGCTTCTTGGTATTGCGCTTCTGCTGAAAATCACGAGAGCCGCTCATACCGAGGTTCTGACCGACGGGTCTACATTGGGAGCAATCTTATTCGCGTTCATGGCGTTCCTTGGGTATCTCTATCAGGAGCAGTTCCTGTATGGGGTCGGCCAGTATACGCCCATGGCCTTGCACACGGCTCTCACGCTACTTGTCGCCGGAGCGGGCACGCTGGCGCTACATCCCGACCGCGGACTGATGGCGGTCGTCACGAGCGACCAGGCCGGTGGCTACATGCTCAGGCGTCTGCTGCCCGGAGTGCTGTTCATCTTGCCGGCCATCGGCTGGATTCGGTTGTACGGTGAGCGCCGGGGATGGTACGGCACGCCGCTGGGAGTGGCGTTCTTTGCCACCATGGCCACCGTCGCCTTGTTTGGTTTGCTGTGGTTGACCGCCCGCTCGATGAATGAGGCGGATAAGGCCAGGCGACGGAGCGACCGGCTGTTTGCCTCATTCATGAGCAACCTGCCGGCTCTGGCCTGGATCAAAGACCTGCAGGGGCGCTACGTCTATCTCAATGACGCCTTCACAAGAGCCTTTGGTGTTCGTCTCGAGGAGTGGCGAGGGAAAACTGATCGGGAAGTATTGCCCGGCGCCATTGCTTCTCAATTCCAAGCAAACGATGCGCGCGTTGTCGTGACCAAACACGCTGTCCTCGCTATGGAAACGGCTCCGTACAGAGACGGACTGCATGAAAGCGTGGTGAGCAAATTCCCCATCGTCGACGAGGGGGGGAAGTTGGCGCTGGTCGGTGGAGTCGCGGTGGATATTACAGAGCGTAATCAGATCGAGACGGCTTTACGTGAAAGTGAAGAGAAATTCCGGCAGGTGACCGACCATATCCAAGAGGTATTCTGGCTAAGTGATGCATCCAAGAACGCTGTCCTCTATATCAGTCCCGCGTACGAATCGATCTGGGGGCGGTCGTGTGAGAGTCTCTACCTCTCGCCCCGATCCTGGCTCGAAGCCATTCATCCGGACGATCGAGAACGTGTCCTGGAAGCGGCGCTCACAAAACAAGCGGCAGGTACGTATGATGAAGAATACCGCATCGTGAGACCGGACGGCTCCATCCGTTGGATTCGGGACCGAGCCTTTCCAGTCCGTGATAGTTCCGGATCGGTGTCTCGAATTGCCGGCATCGCTGACGACGTCACGGAACGCAAAAAGGTGCAGAAAGAGTTGCAACAAGCTCACGACCAGCTGGAACGTCGGGTAGTGGAGCGGACCGCTGCGCTGCAAGAGAGTCAACAGCGCTTGGAAATGGCCTTTCATGGGGCAGGTCTGGCTTCATGGGATTGGAATATCGAGACCGGAGCGGTTGTCTACAACGAGCAATGGGCTCAAATCAGAGGATTTGCATTGAACGACGTTGCGCCGCACATCTCCTCACGCATGAACGGGATCCATCCTGAGGATTTGCCTTTGGTCGAACAGCAACTGAAGGCCTGCCTCGCCGGAGACACCGTCGAGTATGAGGCGGAAATGCGGGTGAACACCTGTGCAGGCGAGTGGACGTGGATTCTCGATCGTGGGAGAGTCATCGAGCGCGACTCACAAGGGAAGCCTTTGCGAATGGCCGGAGTCGAGATCGATATCACGGCGAGAAAGCGGGGGGAATTGGAACTCAAACGGGCCCAGGCGTTCCTCATGTCGGTATTGGAACATATCCCCAACATGGTGTTCGTCAAGGAAGCGCGAGATTTGCGGTTCGTCCAGTTCAACAAGGCCGGCGAAGCGCTGCTGGGGTATAGCCGTAACCAGCTTGTAGGGAAGAATGACTATGACTTTTTCCCGAAAGAGGAAGCCGATTTCTTTACACAAAAAGATCGTGAAGTTCTTGCCACAGAACGCTTGCTGGATATCCCGAGCGAACCGATACAGACCAAGGAACGGGGAACTCGAATTCTCCATACGAAAAAGATCCCTCTCTATGATGAGGCGGGAAAGCCGCAATATCTGCTAGGAATTTCAGAGGACATCACCGAACGCGTACAGGCGGAGCAGGCGTTGAGGGAGAGCGAGCAACGGTATAGCTCGCTCGTCTCCCAGGCGACGGACATCATCTATACGGCCGGTTTGGACGGTCGGTTTGCGTTTGTCAACGCCGCCTCCAGCTCAATCATGGGCTATCGAGAGGAAGAGTTGCTGGGGAAGCATTATCTTGAACTGATTCGTGAAGATTTTCGCGATCGCGCGCAACGTTTCTACCAGCGACAGATCGCTGAGCGTGTCCCCAGCACCTATTTGGAATTTCCGGCTGTGACAAAAGACGGCCGTGAGATCTGGTTCGGCCAGCGCGTGCAGCTCCGGTTCAAGGAACAGGCGGTCGTCGGCGTGGAAGCTATTGCCCGTGACATCACCGCCCGGAAGATAGCGGAGCAGGCCTTGGAAGAGCGGGCCAAGTGTGCGGCTTTCACCGCGGAAGTCAGCCTCCTCTTGAACCATGACGAGCCGCTCGACCGTTTGCTCCAGCGCTGTACGGACGCAGCGGTGCAGCATCTCGGCGCCGCGTTGACGCGGATCTGGTTGCTGAAACCGGGAGACCTCTGTGCAACATGTCACAAGGCTTCCTGGTGTCGTGACCACACCATGTGCCTGCATCTGCATGCGAGTTCCGGTCTCTCGACGAACCTCAACGGGGAATTCCGGCGAGTGCCCCTCGGAGCGCTGAAAATCGGCCGCATTGCCCAGGGGCAGGGCACTCTCCTGACGAACGATGTACTCCACGACGATCGATTGCCGAACAAAGCGTGGATACAGGAACAGGGACTCCGATCATTCGCCGGGTTTCCTTTGGTCGTCGAAGAACAGGTTTTCGGTGTTCTGGGTCTCTTTAGCCGTGAACTGATCTCCGAGCCGACGCGTCAAACCATCGAATCAGTATGCAACGGTCTTGCGGCCTCCATTGCACGCAAGCAGGCGGTAGAAGCCTTGCAGGGAAGCGAAATGCGGACCCGTGCGATCGTGGAATCTGCCTTGGACGGCGTGGTCACTATTGACGAACAAGGAGCGATCATCGGGTGGAATTCCCAAGCAGCAGCGATGTTCGGTTACGAGGAGCGGGAGGTCCGGGGCAAACTGCTAAGCGAAACCATTATACCTCCTCGCTATCGCGAGGCCCATACCAACGGATTGCGGAGGTTTTTGTCGTCCGGTGAGGGCCCGATTCTGAATAGACGAGTTGAGCTGTCTGCTCTCCGTAAGGATGGACGAGAATTTCCCATCGAATTGTCGGTCACGGCGATGACGATCGAAGAACGGAAGGTGTTCAGCGCGTTTATCCGTGATATCAGCGAACGCAAGCAGGCAGAAACGGCTTTGAAGGAGGCATTCGAACGATTGCGAGAGCTCACACGGCGGCTAACCCAGGCAGAAGAAGGCGAGCGTCGGCGGATCGCCCGAGAGCTTCACGACGAGTTCGGCCAGGTTTTAACCGGTTTGAAGTTCGATGTGGCATGGCTGTCGAAGAAGCTGTCTCGCATGAATGGCTCAGCCGAGGCGGCGGCGATGAAATCCAAGGCGGAGGCCATGTCGGACTCGGTCGATGGGCTGATCCAGTCGGTCCGAGCGACGGTGGCGGCCTTGAGGCCCGGCGTGTTGGATGACCTGGGGCTCGTCGCGGCGATCGAATGGCTGGTCGGTTCGTTCCGGGAGCGTACGGGCTTGCCCTGCGAGCTCACGATCGATCCTGTAATTCGAGAGAGGGTCATTGAATCTGAATTGGCGACGACGGTGTTTCGCGGCGCGCAAGAATTGCTGACCAACGTGATGCGGCATGCCCAGGCCTCGGCGGTGTCGGTACGATTGATGGCACAAGACGGCCAGCTGAGCCTCACCGTCCGTGATAACGGCCGGGGTATTCAGCAGGAATGGGAACGGGGCCGATCGCTGGGTTTGCGTGGGCTGCACGAACGTGTAAAACTGATCGGCGGCACAGTCACCGTTGTCGGTGCCTCCGGATCGGGGACGGAGGTCTCGTTGTCCCTTCCGATGAAGAGCGATATGGCGCCTGCGGCAAAGGAGCGGACATGAATATGTTGATTGTGGACGATCATGCGATCGTCCGCCTGGGACTCAAACGACTTGTCGCTGAAGCGTATCCTTATGCGAAGTTGGAAGAGGCGGCGACCGGTAAGGACGCGCTGGACTTGCTGGACCTGGTCCGTTGGGATTTGGTGATCTTAGACGTCAACTTGCCCGATCAGAGCGGAATTGAGTTGTTAAAAGTCATGAAAGCTCGTCAGGCTGCGTTGCCCGTGATCATGCTCAGCCTCCATCCGGAGGAACAATATGCGCTACGGGCATTAAAGTCCGGCGCCTCAGCCTATCTGACCAAGGAGCGTGCGCCGGAAGAATTGGAGACTGCGATCAAGCAGGTGCTGGCGGGACGCAAGTTCATCACCGCCACGTTGGCTGAACGCTTGGCCACTGTCGCGTTCTCGCCCGCGGATCAGCTGCCGCACGAGCGACTCTCGGACCGTGAGTTTCAAGTCCTCTGTGCGATCGGTCAGGGAAAGACCGTTTCATCGATTGCTTTCGACTTGGCGTTAAGTGTGAAAACGGTCAGCACCTATCGAGCCAGGCTTCTCGACAAGTTGGACATGAAGAACAACACCGACCTGATCCGCTACACCCTCGAACACACGCTCGTCTAGCTGTATCGTGCCTGTAGGAAAAATCTTACAAGACAATCTGAACATTCTGCTGTTCTCTTTCCTTTCGAATTCCGATAGTGTAAGAAAGTATAACAACTTAGTTAGTAGTGCCATTGGCAGATTTTGTCTCCATGTTGTCAAACCAATCTGCACACCCACCCCAACCGATTTCATCCGGCGGTCAGCCAGAGGCCCGAATGAAGATTCTGCTTGTCGACGATCATGCGATTGTCCGAGTTGGGCTCAGGCAGATGCTGGCGGATGCGTTCGACCAGCTCGACATCACAGAAGTTAGCACCGGACAGGAAGCGCTCGCCAAAGCCCAGGGCACATCTTGGGATCTGGTCATTCTCGACATCAATCTTCCTGATACGAACGGGTTGGATGTGCTGAAGAAATTGAAGGCGCTTCGTGCTTCTCTGCCTGTGGTGGTCCTCAGCTTCCATCCAGAGGAGCAGTACGCTGTGCGGGCCTTGAAGGGGGGCGCCTCGGCCTACGTGACGAAGGACAGTGCGCCCCAGGAATTGGCCACGGCGATCCAAACCGTTCTCGCCGGGCGTCAATACGTCACGCCGTCACTTGCGGAACGGTTGGAGTCCATGCCGTTGCTGGCAGCCGGCAAGGCGCTCCACACGTTGCTGTCGGATCGTGAATTGCAAGTTTTATCGATGATCGGGAGCGGGAAGTCCGTGACCGAAATCGCTACGGCATTGGACCTCAGTGTGAAAACGGTCAGCACCTATCGCATGCGGCTGCTTTCAAAACTCCAATTGAAGACGACTTCTGCCCTCATTCGCTACGCGCTCACCCACCATTTGTAAATCTGTAAATCCGCCGCCAGCCGAACGAACCCTGCATCCGAGCCTGCATGAAAAAGTCGGAGAGGACCAAGTCTTGCTCGGTCCTCTCAGAGGAGCGGAGGACGTTCTTACTGTGGGAATTGCGTTGGCGCAGTGATCTGTTGCCAGCCTTCGCCACTGAGCGACCGGAGAAACGCCACGAGATCGTGTTGTTCTTCCGCTGTCAGTTCCAGCGGGATGATCGTATTGTCCTGGTGAGGGTTCTTGATCCCGCCCTGGTTGTAGAAGTTCACCACGTCTTCCAAAGTGGCAAAGCGCCCATCGTGCATGTATGGCGCCGTCCTTGATATCTCGCGCAACGTCGGGGTCTTGAACGCTCCAATATCTTCAGGGTTCTTCGTCTCCATGTAACGGCCGAGGTCAACGGTGTTCGTATCCCAGCCGATGCCGAGATTGTGGAACTTCTCGTCCGAAAAGTTGAACCCCGAATGGCAACGCGTGCAGCGTGCTTTTCCTCGGAACAGCGTCAGTCCTCGTTGCGCGTCCTCGGCGAGCGCCTGTTGATCTCCCCCGACGTCGAACCGATCCGCCGGGCTATTCCCTGATAAGATCGTCCGTTGGAAACTGGCGATGGCTTTGCCCACGGCGTCGGTCGTGATGTCGCCGCCGAAGGCATCCTTAAACAGGCGACGGTACCCTTCGATGCCTTTCAGTTTCTTGACCATCTCATCGTGATTGATGAAGCCATGTTCCACCGGGCTGACCAATGGACCGACGGATTGATCATCCAACGTGGCGGCCCGTCCATCCCAAAATTGAGCTTTGCTGAAAACCCGGTTGATCGAAGCCGGCGCGCTTCGACCGCCTTGCAACCGATGGATACCGGTGGACACCGGCTGCCCATCGGTAAAGGCAAGGGCGGGAATGTGGCAGCTCGCGCAGGCAATCGTATTGTTCTTCGACAGGCGTTTATCGAAGAACAGGAGGCGGCCGAGTTCGACTTTCTTGGCGGTCAGAGGATTCTCCTTGGGCACAAACGTATTGGCATCTTCCAAACCCAACAGATCCGGAAGCACGAACGGCTCTCCGCCGACTGCTGGAGTCTTGGCGGCCTGTTTGGGGGCCGCGGCTCCCGACAGTGGAACAGCGAGACCTGCTGCGACGAGCAGGACGATCCCGGCTTTCCGCATGTATGGCAATGTCATCGTCATCGTGCGACTCCTTTCTCTATCCCGTGGGGTCATCATCCCGATCGGCACACTACAGCTTTCGTCGACATTGGTCCAATTGATTATGCATGGATAGTCGATTTATAATTTTTATCGACATGACGCTCACAGAACTTCGGTACATCGTGGCAGTGGCGCAAGAGCGGCATTTTGGCCGCGCCGCAGAACGCTGCTTCATCACGCAGCCGGCACTAAGTCTTGCTATTCAAAAACTTGAAGATGGTCTGGAGACCGCCATTTTTGAGCGGCGTAAGAATCAGATCACGCTGACGCCGCTCGGTGAGAAAATCGTGCAACAGGCCCAACGTGTATTGGAGGAGGCGGAACAGATCAAGCTGATCGTCGCTCAAGGAAAGGACCAGCTGGCGGGACCGCTGCGCCTGGGCGTGATTGCCACGGTCGGCCCGTACATCCTGCCGGATCTGATTCCACTCTTGCACAAGCGCGCGCCGGCGATGCCGTTGGAGATCGAAGAAAACCTGACGGGCAACTTGAACCGGATGCTCCTGTATGGAAAGCTGGACGCCATCATCGTGGCGCTGCCACACGAAGAGACCGGAGTGGTGACGAGACCTCTCTATGAAGAGCCGTTCAAAGTGGTGGTGCCGATCACACACGCCTGGGCGAAGAAAAAGCGCATCGACATCGACAGCCTGAGTGGTGAAAAAATCATCTTGCCACATGCCGGCCATTGTTTCCGTCGACAGGTGCTGGACCAATGTCCCGGTATCAGCAAGTCCGACCGCGAGGGTGTGCAAGGGAACTCACTGGAAACGATCAGACAGATGGTCGCATCAGGCCTCGGCATTACGGTGTTGCCATGCAGCGCCTTGACGGCTAAACATCAGCATAAGCGGTTGGCGACGGTGCCTTTTGCCGATCCCGTGCCGGAACGGCAAATCGGCCTGGCTTGGCGCAAGGGGTTCCCGCGACCGGCGGCGCTGGAGGTGATCGCGGAGGCGGTGAGGGCGTTGAAGATTCGAGATCTGGAGATGGCCAAGGGATAGGTGAGGAGTGGGTCGCCAGGTTGCATCGCACCAGATCAGTCTGTACAGTGATGGTGATTCCCTCTGCACGCGGCTGATCTTCCTGCCAGTTGGATTTGCGATCTCTCGGAGGCCTTGTGGTCATACGCAATAAGCGGCTCCTTATCGCCTTTCTCGTCTGGTATATTGTCCTGTCTCTGTGGACGGCCTACGAGCCGACCGATCGGCAGTTCTGGCTGTTATCCAGCATTCTGCCGGGTGCATTAGTGCTCCTCTTGGTCGGCACGCATCGTTATATCCCCCTGTCGCCGGCCTCCTATCTCTTGATCACCTGTTTCCTGACTCTCCATACCATCGGCGTCCATTACACATATGCGCAGGTCCCGGCCGGCATCTGGTTCGAGCAGGCACTGCCTCTCGGCAGGAATCATTACGATCGGGTCGTGCACTTCTGTTTTGGTTTCCTCTTAACCTATCCGATCGAAGAGTTATTCCGGCTCACGGCGTCGCTGCGCGGCTGGCTCTTGTATTATCTGCCGGTCGTGACTGTCCTCGGGCTGAGCGGTCTGTGGGAGATCATAGAATCCTGGGTCGCGCGAACTGTGCACCCGGAACTCGGCATCACCTACTTAGGGTCGCAGGGAGATGTGTGGGACGCGCAAAAAGACATGGCCGCAGCGTTGTATGGCTCGCTGCTGTGCATAGCCCTCTTGGTCCTTTGGCGGATGCGGGGCACAGGGCTCTCAGCAGCTCGGCCGGATTCGCTCGCCGATTCTCCGCGCTGAGCGCAATCGGAATCAGACGTGTTGAACAGGACGAAGCTGCTGCCTTGGCTGTTGGTCTGGTACGGTCTGCTCTGGACGGTGCTGGCGATAGCACCGCACGACCGTCAAGACTGGCTGCTTGAAAATCTCTTGGCGCTGGCCGGCGTCGCCACGTTAGTGATCACGTACCGTCAGTTTCAATTTTCAACTGTCTCCTACCTGCTTATCACCACTTTCTTGAGCCTGCACGCGGTCGGCGCTCACTACACCTACGCCGAAGTCCCGTTCGGCTACTGGTTACAGCACGCGTTTAGCCTGGCCCGCAATCCGTTCGATCGCCTCGTACACTTTGCCTATGGGTTGCTACTCGTGTATCCGTTGCGGGAGCTCTTGATTCGTCTGGCCGGCGTCGGCAATTTCTGGTCCTATTACCTTCCGATCAGCGGCATGCTGGCTCAAAGCGGGTTGTTCGAGATCGTGGAGGCGGTAGTGGCGCAACTCGTCAGTCCGGAGTTAGGGACGGCCTATCTCGGCACGCAAGGGGACGAATGGGATGCGCAAAACGACATGATCGCCGCTTTTTCCGGCTCCTTCTTGACGATGATGTTGGTGATGGTCATGGCGAGAAGAACTCCCGTAAAGCAATGTTACCACGAGGCTAGGTCACGGCCGCTCTTGTAGAGCCGACCGAGAAGGCATACTCTCTCTCATTCAGATACCTCAGTGATGAGAGCTATGGGCACTACCTTGTCTGTCCGTTCTTGCATCGCCGGCGGTGGTCCGGCCGGCATGATGCTGGGGCTCTTGCTCGCACGGGCCGGAGTGACGGTTGTTGTGCTGGAACAGCACAAAGATTTTCTCCGGGACTTTCGCGGAGACACGCTACACCCCTCCACGCTCGAGATCATGCACGAATTAGGGATGCTGGAGCGGTTTCTGAGGTTACCCCACCAGGAAGTATCTCGCATCAATGCGCAATTCGGCGAGCTTGCGTTGACCGTTGCAGACTTTTCGAGCTTACCAACCCGCTGCCGCTTCATTGCCTTCATGCCGCAGTGGGATTTTTTGAACTTCCTGATGGAAGAGGGGAGGCGCTATCCGACGTTCCAAGTTCGGATGAACACGGAAGCGACCGATCTGATTGAAGTGGGTGGCAGAGTCGTTGGACTACACGCTAAGACAACGGATGGGCCGCTGGAGGTTCGGGCCGACGTGGTTGTGGGCGCCGACGGGCGGCATTCTGTGGTCCGGGCACGCGCGGGGTTGTCCGTGGAAGAATTCGGCGCACCGATGGACGTATTGTGGTTCAGGCTGTCGCGCCGGCCCAGCGATCCGGCCGATCCGATGGGTCGGTTTGATGTAGGTCGCATCTTCATCATGCTGAATCGCGGGGACTACTGGCAGTGCGGCTTCGTCATCGCCAAAGGGACGCGACCGCAGCTGGAAGCAAAGGGTCTGGAGGTCTTTCGGGAAAGCGTGGCGAGGCTGGCTCCCTTTGCGGCAGACCGGGTGGAAGAACTCAACGATTGGGAGCCCATCAAACTGCTGACGGTCCAGGTCGACAGATTGCGCCGATGGTTCCGAGATGGGCTGCTCTGTATTGGTGATGCGGCACACGCCATGTCCCCGGTGGGCGGCGTCGGGATCAATTTGGCAATTCAGGATGCTGTGGCAGCCGCCAATCAGCTGGCTGTTCCGCTGCGTGAACGAAGAATGACCACGGAAGATCTATGGAAGGTGCAGCGTCGACGGGAATGGCCGACGAAGTTGACCCAGTGGGTTCAACTTGCGGTTCAGGATCGTGTGATCAAACAAGTGCTCAGAGATACAGAGCCATTGTCGCCCCCGTCGGCGATCAAGCTGATTGCTCGTTTCCCGTTGTTGCGGCGGATTCCCGCCCGCATGATCGGCCTTGGATTTCGCCCTGAGCATGTGCAGAGTCCGGCCATCTCGGCGTAGGATCTGCCTTGCTCGCAGGCTGCTGAAAAATCCCCCTGAAAGAACCGCCTTTGAACGGCCCATCGTGCAGCCATTGTGACCGGAGTCGCAGGTCAATGGGGCTGGCCAGATGCGGTCACGAAAGCTTTCCGGTAGGTCGTCACTTTCTCTAAATAGAGGCGGGTTTCTTGGTAGGGTAGGTGCTGCCGTAATTGGTCGTAGACGGAGCCAGGCTGCAGCCCGTTGACCTGTTGCATCGCCGCGGTATGATCCCTGGAAAATGTCCGAAGCACGTTGGTAGGACCGGTATTGTAGGCTGCAATCACGCAATATTCGCGGGAGACCTGGTTGGCCACCTCATCGAGTTGATGAAAGGTCAGGACATTGAGATAGGCGGTTCCCAATTCAACGTTATGCTCTGGGTCAAACAGATAATCGCGTGTCGGCGTGACATCCTTGCCTTTTGCGTGCCGGTACGCCTCTCGGCCTCCGCTGGTCGGAACCAGCTGCATCAGGCCATAGGCCGGTGCGGAGCTCACGGCATAGGGGTTGAAATTGCTTTCCGTGCGGATAATCGCAAAGACGAGACTGGGGCTGATGTTGTACTGTTGGGCAAACTGATTCACTACCGGTCGATATTTCTCCGCCTGCTTCTGTGAAAGGTTCGCCACCATTTTCATATTGGCGAAGGTTGATGTTTTCTTCGTTCCATCCTGTTCGATCGCCCGTGTCGCAGATTTGTGTTCGAGAAGATAGTCTGCGAAAGGTTCCGCTTCCTCCGGCGTTCTGATCGGTTTGCCGTGCTGGTCCACGACGAGTCCGAACAGGTACGGTTCGTGATCACCGGTCAACTGGATCTCTTTGTCCGAAAACAGATCGACTGCGCGAGGATCTTGCGGGGTCAGGAGGGTGGTCACAATGGCGTTCCTGAGGCTGTGCTTGGGGTCTTGCTCGTCCAGAGTCTCGACGAGAATTTCGCCGCTGTCAAAGTCGACGATCGCGCGGCTTTTGTAGTTCTGTGTATATTTCACGTACTTTTTCTGTTGCGGCAGCTTGACCTCTTTCTTACCCCATTGTTCGCCGACCTTACCGCCGAGCGCATCGTACAACGCCTTAAAATCGCGTTGGGCCGCGCGCAGATCTTGGAGAAGACGTTCGGGGTCTTTGGCATATTCATCGAGCCGGCGTTTGGCAATCTGAGACGGATCTTTCCCTTCGATGATGTCGATGACCGTCTTCCCGGTCCGACTTCCGACCGCCCGTTCCGTCGCCGTCAACATCCGGTCGGTCGTTTCGCAACTCGTACAAAGCCACGTGGAAACGATTGCCAATATCCAGATGCGCAGACGGAACCGCATAAGCCTCTCGTAACGCATGGAAAGCTTCGGCTGCGATCGGTTACTTTTTCACAATCTCGAGTAACTCCACTTCAAAAATCAACGTGGCGCCTGGCTTGATCGTCGGGGGGGACCCGCGATCACCGTAGGCAATGCCGGAGGGACAGACCAGCTTGCTCTTGCCGCCGACCTTGATCAGTTGCACACCTTCCGTCCAGCACTTGATGACTTGGTTCAAGGGGAACGTCGCAGGCTCACCGCGTTTCACCGAACTGTCGAAAACGGTGCCATCGAGAAGCGTGCCGTGATAATGGACCTTGACCGTGTCGGTGGCCTTCGGATGCTCCCCTTTGCCTTCTTTCATGGTCGTGACGATCGCACCGGACTCGGTTTTCTTTGCGCCGGACTCCTTGGCGGCTTTTTCGAGGAACGCGGCTCCCGCTTTCTTTTCGGTTTCGGCCTGGGCTGAGACACGCGTTTGCTGGACTTGATTGACCTTCGGTCCATAGGTCTGCAAATCCACCTTCGGCGTTTTCTTCAGGACACCGTCAGTCATTCCGGTCTTGACGAATTCCAGTTCCGACTCGGAGAGGGCAAACGGGCCGAGAGATTGGCTAATGAGCAATCCGAGTGCATAAAATGTCTTTTGGTCGTCCGTCGACGGGTCGGCGGCATGGGAGGTCCTCACCGACCAATCGGTGAGCAGAAGACTGATGAAAAGTGCAATCACGATACGCATGCAACATCCTTTCTGTGTATAGGGTTCCCACCGAGATCCTAGGGGCTATGAGCACCGTACAGTATGCTATCTGGATGGAAGGCTCAAGAAATTTGTGTCCGGTTGCCATGTCTGGGTAGTAATTGTTCGCCCCCAAAGTTGCGCCTTTCTCCGCGCAACGGTACACTGCGCTTCCAACCTGACCCATTGTCGATTCTGCATGGTCCTTACCTTCGTCATTCTCTATCTGCTGATCTCGGTCAGCATCGGGCTTCTGGCTGCGACCCGCGTACACAATACCAAAGACTTCGCCATAGCGGGACGGAGTCTTCCGGTTCCGATCGTGATGGCGACGGTATTCGCCACATGGTTTGGCGCCGAAGCGGTGATGGGAATCTCGGCGACCTTCGCGAAAGAAGGTCTTCGAGGCGTCGTCGCCGATCCGTTCGGTTCGAGTCTCTGCCTCATCCTCGCCGGGCTCCTCTTTGCGCCACGCTTCTATCGGCTCAATCTGCTCACGGTCGGGGACTACTATCGTCTCCGCTACGACCGCCGCGTCGAAGTGCTCTGTACACTGTGCATCGTCGCGTCCTATCTGGGTTGGGTCGCAGCCCAGTTCAAAGTGCTCGGCCTCGTGTTGAATGTCGTGACCGACGGGGCGGTGAGCCAAAAGCTCGGCATGATAATCGGCGCGTTGATCGTGCTGACCTATACGACGTTCGGCGGCATGTTCTCCGTCGCGATCCTGGACTTCGTGCAGCTTTCCGTCATCGTCGGCGGATTGCTCTATATTGTGAGTGTGATGAGCGATCTGACGGGTGGCGTGGCAGCCGTGATCAGCCATGCGGCACAGGCCGGAAAACTGGAGTTCTTTCCTGCGGCTTCCCTCAATGCCTGGATCCCTTTTGTCGGAGCCGGCGTGACGATGATGCTCGGGTCGATCCCGCAGCAAGACGTGTTTCAGCGCATCACGAGCGCGAAAGACGAGCGAACGGCCGTTCGGGGCTCGCTGCTGGGAGCGGCGCTGTATTTCTGCTTTTGCTTTGTGCCGATGTTCATCGCCTATTCCGCGTTGCTGATCGACCCGGTCCGATTCAGCACGCTTCTGGAACGCGATTCCCAGCTGGTCTTGCCCACTCTGATCGTCGAATACACACCTGTATTCGCACAGGTGATGTTCTTCGGGGCGGTGCTCTCTGCCGTGATGAGTTGCTCCAGCGCCACCTTGCTGGCGCCGTCGGTGATCCTGAGCGAGAACGTCATCAAGGAGGCCATGCCGCAGATGGACGAGTGGGCGCTCTTGCGGACGATGCGGATGGTGCTGGTCTGTTTTGCCGCCGTCGTATTGGCCATCGCGCTCGGTTCTGAATCCAGTATCTACAAGCTGGTGGTCAATACGTACAAAGTAACCTTGGTCTCGGCTTTTGTTCCACTCGCGGCGGGGCTGTTCTGGAAGGGGGCGACGACCCAGGGGGCGCTCTGCGCCATTGTAGCGGGGTTGGTCGGGTGGCTCGGTATGGAATTCGTGAGCACCGATGCGTCTGTCTGGCCTCCGCAGTTGGTCGGTTTGCTGATGGCCGCACTCGGTATGGTCTTGGGTTCACAGGTGTCCGCTCGTCGATCATCACAGCCGTAGATCTGCTTATGGATCGCGGGCTTCTTCCACTGCGACAAGATCGCTTTCCGTCTTGCGGTCGCGTATGCTGACCCGGATGCCAGCGTCGTATCACATCCTGCGCTCGCCTTGGTTGATTCGCCTGGGGCTGCTTGGCGGCTTGGCGGTGGTGCTCCTGATCGGAACCCTTGTCCTGTATGGGGCATACCTGGCGACATTCCTTGAGCTTCCCAAGAGCGAAGATCACCCGCCGTTACGTCTCTATACAGCTCCGTTTCAACTCAAATCCGGTGTCTCCGTGAAAGTCGCGCGTCTGCCCGAACGATTGCAGCGGCTGGGGTACCGGCCGGTGAGCGGCCCGGTTGGGTCGCCGGGCGATTACCAACTCGCGCCGCAATCTCTGACGATCTATCTCCATGCTCAGCCGGAGAACTTTGTGAAGGCCAGCGTCGTCACGCTCGAGTTGGAGGAGGGGCTGGTCACGCAGGTAGTGTCAGAACCAGACAGGAGCCCGATCTTTCCCGTCTTTCTGGAGCCGGAACTCATCAGTGGATTGCGCGGCGCGTCGCGTCAAGTGCGTGAGTGGATTCCATTGCCCCAGATGCCGCCTCGTTTAGTTGAGACGGTGCTGGCGGTGGAAGATCGGCGATTTTATTCGCATGTGGGCATCGACCCTGTGGCGATTGGGCGGGCGGTCTGGAGAAATCTGACGAAAGGCGGAGTCGTGCAGGGCGGCAGCACGATCACCCAACAGCTGGCGAAGAACCTGTTTTATTCGCCGCAGCGCACGTTCGTGCGAAAAGTGAAAGAAGCACTTGCCGCCGTGGTGTTGGAGACGAAATACCGCAAGCAGGAGATCCTTGAGAGTTATTTGAACGAAATCTATTTGGGACAGGCCGGTTTTGTCTCGATCTATGGCGTCGCGGAAGCGGCTCACCGGTACTTCGGCAAGAGCCTTTCCGAACTCACCACCGGGGAGATCGCCATGATCGTCGGCCTGATCAAGGGACCGAACACCTATGCCCCCACCAAGCATCCCGCCTTGGCCCAGCAACGTCGCGACGTCGTGCTACGCCTGTTGCGGGAGCGAGGTCGTTTGACAGAGGAAGAATGGACGATTGCCGTCAATCAGCCGGTTCGGGTTGCGCCGCCTGACGATGTCCTGGCCGATGCGCCCTATTTTGTCGATACGGTTCTGAGACAGGTCGAGGAGGCGATTGGAACACCTCTGCCCGAAGGGCTGCGTATCGACAGCACGCTTGATCCTCTCGTGCAGCAGGTTGCGGCCGAAGGATTGGAGAACGGCCTGGCCAAACTCGAACGGGCCTATCCGGCCCTCAAGGGGTCGGAGCAACTGCAAGGCGCGGTGGTCGTGCTCGAACCGTCCAGCGGCGCGGTTCTGGCGCTGGTCGGAGGACGCGATTATCGTACGAGCCAGTTCAATCGGGCCGTGCAAGCGCATCGCCAAGCGGGCTCGCTGTTCAAGCCCTTCGTCTATCTTGCGGCATTCGAGGCAAGCCGAGCGGGCAAGCAACCCTATCTGACACCGGCCAGTCTGTTGGCCGACGAACCGGTGACGTTTGAATCGGAAAGCGGGACCTGGGCTCCTCAGAACTACGATCGACAGTTTCGCGGGAATGTGACGTTGCGGAGCGCGCTTGAACAGTCCCTCAACGTGCCGGCAGTACGTGTCGCAAAGGCGGTCGGGACCCAGCCCATTCTCGAGGTGATCCGCCAGCTCGGCGTCACCACGGCGTTGACCGATGATCTTTCCGTGGCCTTAGGAAGCCCCACCGTGTCGCTGCTCGACATCGTCACGGCCTACGGAACCGTGGCCAACGGAGGTGTTCGAATCCGCCCCACAAGCTTGCGCGCGGCATCCGACCGTGATGGCACGGCCTTATGGAATGCCGTTCCCGATCGCCGTCAAGCCGTCTCTCCTCAAGCGGCCTATCTCGTGACCTCGCTCTTGGTGGGTGTAGTCCAGCGAGGGACCGCGGCTAAGGCGAAGATGTTGGGCCTGACGGGAGCGATCGCCGGTAAGACCGGAACGACCGACGGCTATCGTGATGCCTGGTTCGTCGGTTATACGTCGGACGTCGTTATCGGCGTATGGGTGGGATTCGATGACGAACGGGCGGTACGATTAACGGGGGCGCAAGCTGCGCTGCCCATTTGGATGGACATCGCGAAGCGGATTTTACCGGAACAGGCTCCACCGTTTTCTCAGCCGTCCGGTGTGGTGGTGCGTGCCATCGATCCGAAGACGGGTCAACTGGCGACGTCGCAGTGTCCCGAACAGGTGGACGAAGTCTTTATCGAAGGCACCGAGCCGAGTGTCTATTGTGAAGTCCATGGCGGGGGCATCTGGGAGCGTCTCCGGCATACCTTTGGATTTTCTTAACAAGATGTTGAAACGCCAGGTTTCACCCGTCATCGGCTCTCGCTTGCTGCGGGCTTGCCGACGTGGCGTTTTGAAGATCATTCGGAAGGGGTGGAATCAGACTTTCTACATTCTCCTAGGTGCTGCCGGTCGAAATGGTGTAAGCTGGCGGTGAATGTGAGCGGGAGGAACAGTATGAAGAAGAATGGATTTGGTGGGGACGACAACATTACCCTCTTGGCCAAGGGCGTGCACCTCAAAGGGGAGATTCGCGTCGAGGGTACGGTCCGGATCGACGGCCGCCTCGAAGGCGAGATCCACACGAAGGGACAAGTCATCGTCGGGGAGGATGGTTTGGTTCAAGGGACGGTCGCGGCCGGGACGGTCGTGAGCAGCGGCCGGATCAAGGCCACCGTGACGGCCGTCGAGCGGGTTCAGCTGCTGAAAACCGCCATTGTCATCGGTGATATCCATACGCCTGTACTGATGATGGAAGAAGGCGCAAAGTTGCAGGGGACGACCGACATGGGTGTCACGGCCTGGCCGGATGAGCTCCCAAAACTACCGGGCGCCATTCGCGACCTGGCGTCCCACCGGGCCAAACATGTCGCGGTACATGAGAAAGATTCAAGCGGTTAGACATAGGTCTCCGGCATTTCGAGTGTGTTCCGTAGTCAGGCTCTTCCTCCCGTTCCCATGACCAGACCGCAACCGTTTACAGTCGTCTTCTTTGCGCTGCTACTCTTGCTGTTGTATCAGATCGCACTCGTGTTCCAGCCGTTTCTCTTTCCGGTGTTATGGGCGGCGCTGCTCGTCCATGCTACCTTTCCGCTCCATGACCGGCTCACCCAACTGTGTGGAGGGCGGGATACGCTGTCCGCCGCAGCGCTGACGATCGGCATCTTGGCCCTTGTGGTGGTCCCTCTCGTGGTGACCGGTGTGTTGCTCGTTCGAGAGACCAAAGATGCCGAGCAGGCGATTCGCGGGTGGATTGCCGCCGGCGGCTTGGAGCAGCTTCCCGCACAGGTGGCGGCAATTCCGGTCATCGGCGAATGGATGCGCATGCTGCTCTCTCTAGACGGCTTGCGCGAGATCTCGATGGAACAGACGGTGATGGCCGGCGCTGGATTTCTTAGCCAGTTTTTCGTCGATCAGATGGGCGGGTTGCTCAAGAATACGCTCCTGCTTGTGGCGGATTTTTTCATTATGTTGCTGGTACTGTTCTTCTTCTATAAGGAGGGCAAGGACTGGATCGGGACGTTGTATGAACTCATCCCGCTCGACGAGTCACACAAACAGAAGATCGTGACCCGGCTGGATCAGACGGTGCGGGCCGTGATCAAAGGCATGCTGGTCACGGCGATGGTGCAAGGCCTTTTGGCGGGAGCAGCCTATGTGATGCTTGGCGTGCCCTTTCCTATCGTCCTGACGGCGCTGACGATTATTCTCGCCCCGATCCCGTTTGGCGGGACCGCGCTCGTCTGGGGGCCGGTTGTATTGTATCTCTTCTGGGCCGGCTTTTCGGGGAAGGCGCTCGTGATGTTGGCCTGGGGCGTGGGGGTCGTGTCCACAGTCGATCAGGTGCTCAAGCCGTGGCTGATCGGCAAAGACGTGCAGATCCCGGTTCTCTTCCTCGTATTCAGCGTGCTCGGCGGCTTGGCGCTCTATGGACCGATCGGTCTTTTCATCGGCCCCGTGCTCGTCAGCCTGTTCATGACAGCTCTGCAAATCTACCGCGAAGAGTACCACGCTCCCGGAACGCCACCGCCTTCCACACCTTAGCAGCCGAGATCTTGCTCCGGCAATTCTGAAAGCTGCACGCTTACTCCATGGGGATCGTGATCGCGATGCCGCCCATCACATCGTTGAGCTTGAAGTCTCGTTTCGGACTGAGCGGGTGGCTGTTGTGACAACTGATGCAGGCCGACGACACGGCGCGATCGGGATAGATTGCCTGAAAGTATTGTTTGCGTCCGCTGCTGACGATGCCCGTGACAGGCGCTTCAGGAGCGCGGTTCAACGTTTCCAGCGCTTTGCGTTCGAAGTCCGTGGCCGGCGCGTTGCGTTGATAGATCGGTGAAAGTCCGATGAGCCGGTACCGGATTCCTTGGCCGCTCTCGGCGACCAGTCGTCCTGAATGTTGAAGAAATTGCGCCGGAAGCGGTAAGGCGTTTTCCTGCTCCCAATGTTCGACCGCCATCACCACGCCTTTTTCCTGCAAGCGGTTGACGATGTAGTTCGTATAGATGGTCCGGTGCGCTTGAAGCACGGCATGCACGAAGCCCGCGACCTTCTCCGGAGGGATCCCGGTGATCTTGGGTTCCTCCTTGGCGGAATAGGCAGCAGTGACCCACCAGAGCCCGATGATCAGGAGCGTGATGCCTGCGGCAATACGCGCGACTCCGAAGCGGTCCATGAGGCCTCCTTTGAGGAAGATGTGAAGGAGATGACCGGCAGCGTCACCATGCAGGATGTGCCGGTTCCCTCCACGCTCTCCAAGCGAATGTCGCCGCCGAATTTCTTGATGATGCGGCGCGCCACGGTCAATCCGAGACCAGAGCCTTCGCCTTGACCCTTGGTCGTAAAGAACGGGTCGAAGATTTTCGACAGATGTTCCTTCGGAATACCGGGTCCGGAATCCGCAATAGTTGTCACGACAGAAGCCTCTGCCACGATGGTCGAGAGTCGCAATGTTCCCTTGCCTTTCATGGCCTGGACGGCGTTCATCAGGAGATTCGTGAACGCCTGTCTGAGTTGGTCCGGCAGGGACGACACGACGGTATCACCCGCATACTGCCTCTCGACGATCAACTCTGACGTGCCCAGGCTTGCCGTGATAGTGGCAAGCGCCTGATCGAGTTCCTGTTCAAGATGCACCGTTTGCCGCTGATCCGATGTTTCTCGCGCTGCGATACCCGTGAAATCTCTGATGATGGCGGCCATTCGCTTGCCTTGCTGGACGATGTCTTGGGCGTAGGATTTCACACGCGCAGGATCGCACTCATCTTGGAGCGCTTCACCCAATCCTAAAATGCCGAACAAGGGGTTGTTCAATTCGTGGCCGATCCCGGCTGTGAGAATACCCAGGCTCCCCGATTTTTCGGCCTGCACGAGTTTCTCCTGCATGCGGCTGTCGTCGGTCGTGTCGCGAAGCACAAGGCCCACGCGATCGGATTCCCCGGGCCGTCCCGTCACACGGAACCATTGATAGCGATAGAGGTGGGAGCCCAGTTGCAACTCAGCCGGCCTACTGCCCGGTGTTATTCCCGTCCTGGGAACGAGCGGATCCCTGACATGATCGGAGAGCGTCGGCTCGTCGTTCGCGAACGAGGCAGCGCCCGTCTGTTGGCTCCAGAGTTCCTGACGCAGTTGCTGTTGTTGCGAGGCTTCGACCGGCAGAATCTCGAACAGCCGCCCGAAAGAATGAGGCTCGTCAGCCAGCCTAAACGCATCCCGTCCCGTCCGATTGACGTACTGCACCTGTTCCTGATCGTCGACGATCAGGATGGGCGTCGGGACGGCATCCAGAATCTGATCGGTCGATCGTTGCAAATACTGTACTTCCTGCGTCTTCAAGGTAACCTGATCTGTCAGACCGGCAAAGGCTGCTTCGAGCTGCCGGTTCATGCGGTTGAATTCTTCAGCCAGCGTTTCGAGCTCATCGCCTGTGTTGATCTGGATGGATTGCCGCAATTCTCCTCGTCCGATCGATTGCGCAGCTTGTTGCAGCTGCCGAACCGGCGTCACGATACGGCTAGCCGCCAAATACCCCAGCGTCGCCAGCAATCCTACCGCGATCCCGCCGAATACGGTCATCCAGGTGAACAGATGTCTGATCGGACTGAAGAGTTCGTCCGACGACTGCCAGACGAACGTGTGCCACGACCCGATCTCCATCGATCCATTGGTGATCCGGCTGGTTTCGGGAAGAGGAGAAAATCCGATGATGGACGACGAACTTCCTCCATGGCCGTCACTGGGCGCTCTCGTCCAGCCCGGATGCCGAGGGGTCACCAACGGGATAATACTGGGATCGGAGAGACTGACACCGGTCGGAAGGATAGGACAACTCATCACGATGCCTCGATGGTCGATCAGCATGACGTGCCCCGTCTTCCCGAACCGGATGGGCTGGGTCGAAGGAGAGAAGAACTCCTTGGCGTCGATCACTCGATGGACTACGCCGACCGCCTCGTACCGGAGACTGTCCATAATCGGCAGCGAGATCGAGAAGGCATAGGTACCGGCCAGGTCATCGAAATACACATCTTCAATATAGAGTTGGCCGATGCCCTTGTTATAGGTCCCTTTCCACCACGCGCGATCGCCGTTGGCAAAATGGGGTTTTGTCGAGAG
Organism: uncultured Nitrospira sp.; assembly: GCA_946479785.1. The sequence goes on along the minus strand of CAMLHQ010000006.1, from coordinate 34,876 downwards.
GGCCGCGACAAGATGTCCCTGAATATCCGTCACGAACAGCATCTTCGTGGCGCCTCGGACAACTTGTGGAATCAGTTGATCGGCTTCGCTCTTTGCCCCCGTATAGTATTCGTGCAAGAGATTCGCAATGGGGTTTTCGGTTATGGCTTTGACTGTCGTCGGATCCTTGGTTTCCCACTTCACCTGTTGATTGTCGGAAAGCGAGGATGGCTTCAGCGAGGGTTGGTTTTGAATGGTATCCCGCCGTCGTTCGAGCTCTCGAATGATCATCGGATCAGCGGCGATCCGTAAAGTCCTCGCGATCTCTTCTCCCACCAAAATATCGAGTTTTCTCGCTGCCTCCGTAGCCAGGGCTTTAAAACTTTCGCCGCTGACCTCGTGGATCTCTTTGGACCCTTGCCAGAACGCCATGCCGAGACCAACGAGGAGTGGGACGACGCCGACCAGGAGCATCGAGACGATCAGTTTGGTCTGGAGCCTCCATCCACGGGTGGAGGAGGCAGGCTGGGTCTTCAATTGCGTCACGACGGATCCTCTGAAGCTGGCGGGAAGGTGATGGTAAAGGTTGTGCCGTGGTCGACTCGGCTTTCAACGTCGATCTTCCCATGCATCTTCGTGACGATGGTTTTCACATTGTAGAGCCCGAGTCCTGTGCCCTTCTCCGGTTCTTTCGTGGTAAAGAACGGCTCAAAAATCTGTCCCAGCAAATCTGGTTCGATGCCGCACCCCGTGTCCGAGATCCGCACTCTCACGCCGTCGGACGAGAGGTCCGTTGCCACCGTGAGGACACCGCCCCCCTGGGCCATCGCCTGCACCGCGTTGGTGATCAGGTTCACCAGGATGTGGAGCACCTCGTCCGGATTGCCTTTGGCTCCGGCGCCTTCCCGGTAGGACTTATGGACCGTAATATCGTGGAAGCTCGCCGCATAGCAGGCGATCTTTAAGGCCTCGTCGAGCCGATTGTTGAGAGACACCATCGTATCATCGCGGGACGAAGTCTTTCTCGCGTACTGGGTCAGATCTCGGCAAATGGCGCTCGTCCGTCGTACGGCTTCGATGATGTCGTGGGCCTGTTCGCGGACCATCTTTAGGTTTGTTTCCTCGGCGAGGTTTTCAGCCAATCCCATAATGAGCTGCAAGGGATTGTTGATGTCATGCGCGATTCCGGTGGCGAAGGAGCCGATCCCGGCCAATTTTTCCGCATGAAACAGCTCGGCCTGGAGGTTGGCTTCATGCCGGACCAATTCCCACAGCACTCGTGAAGCTGAGCCGCTGAGAACATCTGTGGTCGGTTGCTTATGTGCTTGAATGAACCGTTCCATGGCGGGGTCGCCGGTGACATCCATGATCAAATTGACTCCGTGGTTGCTCACCAGTTCATCCGCACGATCGGTGACGGGAATGCGAAGTTCCTGCGCGCGCTGAAGACCCGGGGCGACGGGGTCGCGATCCGTAATTCCGACGATTTCGATCGAAGGAATCTGGTGGAGCAGGTCGAGGAGAGCCATGCCTCCTCGTCCCGCTCCGAGAATCGCCACTTTGATCGGCGCAAGCTTTTCTATCGCCGGTCTGTCAGTCAGATGCTGCACGGCAGGGCTCCCGATACAGGGGAGAACAACGTGTCAGCCCTGGAGGTGTGCGAGCTCGCGTTGCTCCATGGCGCGCGCGACCGCTTCCCGGAGCTTCTCGCCTTCCACCGGTTTGACAAGATAATCTACCACGCCCTGACGGAGCATAGAGGTGGCCATGTCCGTGTCGGGGAATCCAGTCAGCACAATCACCGGAACTCTCGGATAGTTGGCGCGGAAGTAGGCAATCGCTTCGACTCCATTGATCTTTGGCATGCGAATATCGCAGACGAGAACGTCGAGCAGCAGCCTGTTCTCTCCGTAGTTAATCGTCTCAATCGCCTTCTCTCCGTTCTCCGCTTCCAGGACGTCGTAGCCGGCCTTCTGCAGAGTCATGCGGACGACCTTCCGGATATCCGCCTCGTCATCGACCACCAGCACACGTCCATTCGTGGTTTGATTGCCCATGAAAAATCCGGATGTGAATTCCGCCATGATGCCCTCCTTGTTGTGAGAGTGAGATTGTTATTCCGGCATTGACTTCGAGTTTTGATATTCTTGAAGCAGAGCAAGCAATGTGCCTATCGAATGTTGATCCGGTTGTCTGAATTTTCCAGCACTTCCTCCAGAAAGCGGTCGGTTCTTAAGTATGAAACGGTGTGGATCCACCACCGCAGGCTGAAATGCACCACCAACATGAGCAGAGAGCCTCTTCATAGAATCGCCCGCTCACCAAATCCGACGGAGTAGGAACAGGGAACTTAGCAATACTGTGGTCGCCGTGAGGGTCACCATGGTGATCATAAGAACCTCCCTGACGCATGGGGGACGTACCCTGCCCTACAACAAGTTCCGTACCAGGCGAACGCATGAGCACAAAACCAGAAAATCTCTTTCAATCTTGTGAGCTTCGAGAAAATCCTGGCCGTTCATAACTCAGAAAGAAACGACAGGCGCGGGGATCACAATCGATTCAGTGGTGAATCAGATCACGACCGCTTTTGTGATGCGACATGAACTCATTTGCCGAATTGCCTTTCAGAAAGCCCCTACGGTATCCTGCAAGAGAACAGGAGGCCGCGGTGATTACCGCTGACACCTTGACGCATTACATCAGGCAGGCTATGCCGGATGCCGCTGTGACTATGATCGATAAGACCGGCACCATGGATCATCTGAAAGTCATGGTGGTCTCCGAGGCCTTTCAGGGCAAGAATCTGCTTGACCGGCATCGCCTGATTTATCAAGCGCTTGACGCACCCCTGAAGGATGGGCGCATTCATGCTCTGGAGCTGACGGCAAAAACGAAGGACGAACACTAAGAACTAAGACTTGATCAATGATGTCTTGAAGTTCATTCAAGGAGGCCGACGATGGCAGAACCAATTGAAGAAGAAATCCAGAAGGAAATCACAACGCACAAGATTCTGGTGTATGGCAAGGGGACTAAGCAGATGCCGATGTGCGGGTTTACCCGCGAGACGATGCAGTTCTTCGACAAATACGGGTATCCCTACGAAGTGATCGATGTGTTGTCCCAGCCGGCCAAGCGGGAAGCCCTCACCAAATTGACCAACTGGCCGACGCTGCCGAAGGTGTTTATCGACGGCACCTTTTATGGTGACACGGATATTCTTGACCCGATGGCGGCCAAAGGCGAGATGGAGCCGCTGCTGAAGAAAGCGTTCGGGAAGTAGGCAATTTAAAAGTGTAGTACGAGGGCGGCTGTCATGCTCTTGTGCTCGCGCAGCGCGCGGCCTCAGAAGGCCCTCGTTGCATGCGCGCAGTCAGAGCATAATAGCCGCCCTCGTTTTTTCTTCAACAGCGGCAGGAGAGAGGGAAGAGAGCAACGGTCGCGCGCTGCGTTACCGCTTGGCTTCAGGAGGCGGCCAATTCATTTCAGTATGGCGGCCGCAATAGAAGCAGACGAGGCGATAGCGGGCCTTGCGGCGAGGATTTGGCAAGGAGATAAACGTGATAGGGGTGTCGTCGAACGGGCAAGTCGGCTGTTCGTGAAGCAAGTGCACTTCTGCCATCATGGTAATCGAAGCGACATCCCAAGGCGGGGAGCTCTGTTCCATGCCCGTAATCTGTTCCTTCATATGGCAGCGTTCACAGGTGGCTTCATAGATCTTGATGCGGGCGTTGTGCGGAGTTAGGTCGACGACGTCCATTGGTCCGCCACAGCCCGCCTTGACACAGCTCAAATGTTCATGTTGGAGCGCCTGCACGAATCTGCGATGCACCTGCAGCTCCTGCTGAGTTTTCATTGATTCCCTCCTCATATTCCCCAACCTCCACTGATCTGAATGTTGGCGCCGTTCACGTAGCGAGCTTCGTCGCTCAGGAGATATCGAACCGCGGCGACCGTGTCGCCGACAGTGCCGATGTAGCCGGCGGGGATGCGTTTGGCCATGCCGGCGAGTTCCTCCGGTGGTGCGCTGCCGGAATCGATGAAGCCGGGCGAAATCGCGTTCACGGTGATGCCATGTGGTGCAAGCAGCTTGGCCAGCGTGCGAGTCAAAATGAGCACGCCGGCTTTGGCGATGTAATGAGCCGTCACGTCCGACTGAGAAATCATCTGGTCTGCATTGGCCATACTGAAATTGATGATGCGGCCGAACTTGCGTGTCTTCATCCCCGGTGCCACGGCTTGTGCCAGATAAAAAATCGGATGCAGGTTCCCATCGAACATCTCTCTCCACCCTTCGATCGTCTCCTCGAACAGATTGATACGGTGGTAAGGACCGGCGCCATTGATCAGAACATCGATTTGCCCCCACTGGTTTTCGACGTCCGCGACCAGTTGTTTCGCGGCGACGGGATCTGAAACATCGCACCGTACGGGTAGTGCGTGTCCCCCTCGTTCGTTGATCGCGGCGGAGGTCTTTTTGGCTTCCGTTTCGCTGGTGCGATAGCAGAAGGCGATGTTCCATTTCTGTGCTGCGAGATCGAGGGCAATCCCTCGGCCGATCCCTTTGGCTCCTCCGGTGATCAGTGCAACCTTAGTGGTCATGACGACGCTCCATTATGCTCTCGACTTCAGTCTTTTGGCGATCAGTTGGAGTGCACCGGCGGTCCGGCTCGAAAACAATTGCTCGTGCTTCGGCTTCTTCGCGTCAAGCGAACTGGCCTCAATCAGTGCCAGTAGATCGTCGATCCGGTCTATATCCCGCCATTCGGGAAGGAGTCCGATCGTCAAGCCAAGACTATTCGCCTTCTCCCGCGTCAGTGCCAACACCCGATCAGTCGACCAGGGCATATTTTCGAAGAGGAGAGGCGCCGGTTTGCTGAGTCCGATCAGATAATACCCGCCGTCGAGCGCCGGGCCCAACACGAGGTCATGTTTCTCCAACAGCATGAGGGCCTGTTTGTAATAGTCGAGCGGGAGCGACGGCACGTCGGTGCCGATGATCAGGACGCGCTGGTAGCCGCTCTTGAAGAGGGTATCACATGCGCGATGCATCCGAGCGCCCAGATCTTCTCCTTCTTGATCGAGCAACCTCACGGTCTGGCGTTCTTCCATGATTTTGAAAAACACCAGTGCCGATGACGGCGCACAGGCGAGATAGCGATCGAATGGCAATTTGAGCCTGGTCACAGCGGCTTTGGTTCGCTCAAGGGTGTCCAGGATGAAACTGCCGTGCAGCGTCGCGGCTTCATCCGGGGTAAGGGGAGGACAGAGGCGCGTCTTCACTTGGCCGGGAATCGGCGCCTTGGCGAAGATGATGAGGGCCGTGTTGAGTGGTGAATATGGGGTGCTGGGTTTCGAGTTCACCCGCCGTTCCTCATCTCACTGCGGCGTAGAACCGCTGTAGCCGGTGCGGACTGACGCCGATCCAATACAGGAAGCGTAAGGCCCACATCAAGAGGATAGTGTTCACGGAACCCCGCTGTTCCCAGCGGCGGAATGAGGTGGTGACGCGATCGTGCAACGCGATGGTCGCCCCCGTTCGCTTGAGCCTGGTACTGAATTCGATGTCCTCCATGATGGGGATATTTGAAAACCCGCCGAGTCGCTCGAATACGTGGCGACGAACGAACATGGCCTGATCGCCAGTCGAGATGCGCGTGAGCCGGGATCGCACATTCATGAACGTGCCGATCATTCGGCCCCAGATGGAAAGGCTGTCGAATTGCACATCGAAACGACCACCGACGACGAGAGGATCGGCGAGCGCCGATTCAATGTGCTGCTTGGCGCAATTGGGCAGCATGGTATCGGCATGGAGAAACAGGAGCACGTCACCGCGGGCGGCTTTCGCGCCGGCATTCAGTTGGGACGCTCGACCCGGTGCGACTGTCAGTAATCGAACCATGTCGAGTGAGTGCTGAGTGCCAGACTCAAGCGAATCGACAATCGTCCTCGTCTGATCGCTGCTTTCTCCGTCCACCACGACGATCTCATCGAAGCCGAGTTGTGCCGTGCGACGAATTGTCGTCGCGATCGTGGAGGCTTCGTTCAGGGTGGGAATGATGACTGTAATGGTCATCGAGGCAGGATGGTCAACGAGTCATGCGGCTTCGTTCTCGCAGCGCTCAAACGTCACTATCCATAACTACTGGGGCTTCTTGGGTTCGTTGAACATGAAGTACATGACGATCACGACGGTGGCCCAGAAGACGACTTGTTTGTGCCAGAAGAGAATCTCGCCGAAATGGAGAAACGCCAGTGACACTGCGATTGCACCGATCGTGATTCCCCACCGAAGCATGGGCTGTTCAATGACGGCGTTGGCCCAGATGGCCAACCCGCCAAAATACAGAAGGAGCGCCACCACGCCGCTTAGTTCAAAGCCTCCGCTTATTGAGAGAAACACCTGAAGGAACCCCAGGAACATGAAGGCTGTGCCAACCATTTTCGCGATGACGCGCATCTGGAGATCGCTTCCGCCGTCATGCTCTTCCGAGCTGCCGGGCTGAGCCGGAGGACGTTGCGCCGGATCATGCGGGGGAGGGAGATCGGTTGGGGCCATGCTCGTTACCGTGAGGAGGATGATAGATTACTTTATGCCTTAAAGTGCTTGCTCAGCGTCAAGGCCTGCTGTTGGTAGGATGAGCCGAGGCCGACGCCGTACAGCTGTGTCGGCACGTCGAGCATCCTATCATAGACCACTTTAAAAAAAGTCTGACCGTCGTGAATGAGAAACGGCACGTCGTGTGGGCGTACTTCCAGCACCACTTGCGTGCCTTTGAGTTCACCGTCCGCTCCATACCCGAAGCCCGGGTCGAAAAACCCCGCATAATGTGTACGTAATTCGCCGCAAGCGGCTTCATAGGCAACCATCTCAGCGGCGTAATCGGGAGGCACCCGAATCCGCTCCTTGGAAGCGAGAATATAGAATTCCTCCGGCTCCAGTAACAGGCTGTCCTGCCGGTGACGGTACAGGGGTTCCCAAAAATCCGCCGCCGCATAGTACCCGATTTTGGAGAGATCGATCACGTGGCTGTTCTTCTTGGCCCGATAGCCGATGACGGTCGAATCGGCTCGTTCCTCGCCCTTGAGGTCGATACGCAGGAACAGACCGCGGTCGGTTCGAAATTCTTTCGTGCGCAGAGGTTTTCGACTCGGCACGTTGTGATAGAGCAGTGGTTCTTGGCGGTGAAGGTTTTGCAGTGTCGAGTCAGAGGCGGCAGCTTCACCTCGCACGAAGCGGATTTGATTGAGCGATTGGCCGGTCCTCACCTTGATGGTAAACGAGCGCGGGACCACTTCGAGAAAGAGGGGGCCATGGTAGCCGGCGCGGATTTCGTCGAATCCGGCGTTTAAATCGGTCACGATACGCGTGAACACATCCAGCCGGCCGGTGGTGCTTTTCGGGTTCGCCCGAGCGCGGATGGTGCCGGGAAGTTTCAACGATTCCAGCAGTGGCACCAGGTAGACGTGACCTTTTTCGAGAATCGCTCCCGCCGTCAAGTCAATTTCATACATCACGAGGTCGGATTGGTAGAAGTCCATGACGCCGAGCCGACTGGAAATGGCTGAAAGCTCCGGCAGGAAGCTACTAATCAACCGATAGGCTTTCTTTCCGAGCCGGAGGTCAAGACTTGCCGGTTGGATCTGGCGATCTTCAATCGCGACAGGCGCAGTGATGGCGCCTGCGGTAATGAGCCGTGTAATTTGCTGATACGGGAGGATGCCCTGAGCGGGTTTCTTCGTCACAGTTCGTCCGCTTCGCCGCTGCAACCGTTGCCCCAGGACGAATAACCGTCGCGATCCGGATAGCTGTCGCCGCAAGACGCAAAGGCCTCGTCGGAATTGTCGTAGGACACTCGCGCGCCTACCATCGGCAGCTCGCGGCCGTTTCCGGCTTTGGGTTGCGGATAGTGAAAGGTCTTGTTCTCATAGTTGCGCAGCAGCGCTCCATCGTCGTCCATGTGTATCAGGTAGTCGCTGGGAAGGAGCGGGATTTTTCCGCCGCCGCCGGGTGCATCGATCACGAAATGCGGCACGGCCATGCCGCTCGTGTGCCCCTGCAAGGCTTTGATGATGTTCAAGCCGGTTTCGATGGTCGTGCGGAAATGGTTCGTGCCCTTCGTCAGGTCTGCCTGATAGAGGTAGTAGGGCTTCACCCGCGCCAGCAATAATTGGTGAACCAATCGCTTCATGACCTCCGGATCGTCGTTGACGCCTTTCAGGAGCACGGTTTGTGCCCCGAGCGGGACCCCGGCGTCGGCCAACCTGCCGCAGGCTGCCTTGACCGCTGGAGTCAACTCATCCGGATGATTGAAGTGCAGGTTCATGTAGATCGGGTGGTATTTTTTTATAATCTCGCACAGCTTTGGCGTAATGCGCTCCGGCAGAGTCCCGGGTACGCGCGAGCCGAGACGGATCAGTTCCAGGTGAGGAATCGTGCGGAGCGCTTTGAGGATTCGCTCCATCAGATGGTCCGGAAGCAACAACGGATCGCCGCCTGAGAGGATGACATCCCGAATCTCGGAATGTTCGCGCAAATAGGCAATCGCTCGGTCGAGTTCCCCCTTCTTGAGAAAACCGGGCTTGCCGACAAGCCGTTTGCGGGTGCAGAACCGGCAATAGATCGGGCATTGATTGGTAACCATCAACAATACCCGGTCCGGATAACGGTGGACCAGGTGCGGCACCGGGCTCATGAGGTCTTCTTCAAGCGGATCGTCTTCGGCGTCGATGTCGGCCAGCTCGGCTTTGTCCGGTACGACTTGCCTCCAGATTGCGTCGCCCTTCTCTTTGATCGTGCCGAGTACCGTCGGCGTGATTCGCATGGGGTAGGGACCGACGATCGCTTCGATCTCTTGTTCATCAAGCCCGAAGCGATCAGCGAGATCCTTCGGCTTCACGATGCTCTCGGCGAGGATGCGTCTCCAATCCTCCATGCGAATACTCCCTTCAACCGTTGGCGAGGCGTTTGGATTCGGCCTTGCTCTCAAGATGAGCCAGAATCTCGTGGGTTTCGCTCAGCACCGTGTCGCCATCCTGCAGCACCGGCACATAATATTGTCCCGATACGGCGAAGACCTCCTTGCGGAGCGGGCGAAAGTCCGGAACCACGACGTCCTTGTACGGCAAATTCAATTCGGCCAGCTTCTGGCGCACCATTTCACATTCAGGGCACCAGTGGACGTGATAGAGGGTCATCGGCATTGTTCAGGGTTGTGAATGCTCGACTTGGGGCTCAAGAGCGCAAGGGATCATGATGGCGTCCTTCATCCCATGGATCACTTTTTTATCCGCCGGGCAAACCGTAGCCAGAATACCAGCCAGTTCGGCGCTTTCGCCAGTGACGAAATAATAGGGAGACAGTCTCGCGCGTCCAGCCATGGTACGCAATTCGCCGGTGACCGGATCGAAATAAGTCAGTTGGTACTGCCGGCCCTTGTGAAATTCTTGCAGCACGTGAGGGGTCTGCGGAAAGGCCTTGAGCGCCGAATCGATGGCGGCGGCCCATTCGCTCTGCGGCAGGTCGTGGCCGACGGACACACCACGGCTCCCCCAGGCCAATTCCGAAAACCCCGAGGGCTTGATGACAAAGTGCCGTTCCTTTTGGGTCGCTCCGGCGAGGTCGTTCCAGTTCATCGCGGCACGGCCTCCGATCGACAGGCCTGGGATGACAGCCGAAGGTGGCACGGGGGCCGGATCCAAAATCCAGGTCCGAGGCATGATGGCCGTCAGGTGGAGGAAGAGCTCCTGCCCTAATTCTGATTGCCAGTATGGTGTCAGCGCGGGATGATGCAGCAGCGCGAAGGCCGATTTTTCTTCCAGCGCCGGCTTATAGGGAGGCGTCACGGAAACCCAGTCTTTTTTTATCGCATATTGAAGCAGTTCCCCTTTGGGAATATTCGGGAGATCGAACAGTTCGTAGAAGCGATAGACGAGTCCAATAGGAAGATTTCCGGATTCTGTTGCAAGCAGGAGCCCTTCTTCGGTGAAACGAATCTCCCGCGGCTCAATACAATAGGTTGCGAGCCCTTCGGCTGAAAGCGCTGCCGCCATCCACGTCATTTCCGGCCGGTAGTCCTTCGCCTCTTCCGAGATGACGATGGCGATCACTCCCTCACGTCGGCCACGCTGCTCCCGCAACATGGCCGCGAATCCCTTGATCATCCCGTCCCGGCCGCCGACGATCTCCAGCCGGTGAGGAACGAGGGCTGAGGGATGAGATGACAAGTCCGCATACGCGCGGGTCATGGCGGCGGTCAATCCGATGCCTCCTGGGACTGAATCGAGTTCCGTAATGACCATGCCGTCCGATGTTGGAATGATGTCAGGCCGGATGACGGCGGGGAGGTGGTCACGAAACCGTTTCATGCGGCTGTAGGTAATGAGTCCTTCCGGTTTGCCCTGGTCGAGATAGGAGGCGACCCAGGCCGGCTGGGCCCCACGTGCGCTCTCTGCGTAAAGACGGTTCAAGCTTCGGTAGAAGTGCAGAAGCTGAGGTCCCAACGTATTGAAAAACGACAATTGGTCTGGGGAAAGGGGAAACGGCTCGAGGCCGATACGCCAGGATGTATGGACGGACTCAGAGCCGGGTAATGGTGTGGACGGCGTTCCCGCTGAAGATGCAAAGAGGCCCGCTTGAATCAGGGTATCGCGGAGGCTGGAACAGCGGTGGAGAAGGTCGGCGGTAGCCAAATCAGTAGGGAATCAGTTCGTGCCAGGGACTGTAACGTAACACGAATCGTAACACGTGCTTTAGGAGCGTACAAGAGGAACAACCGGATATGGAATGGGATTCGCCGGTGTCGCCATACGCACGCAATTTTTCCCGGCAGTCTTCGCCGCATACACGGCGGCGTCGGCGGCAATGACGAGATCGGCCGGAACGGAGGCATGGATGGGAAATGTGGCGACACCGATACTGCAGGTGAGTGAAAAAGGCTTAGTGTTGAGGGCTGTCAATTCCGGCAACATCGTCAAGGTAGTGACCCGTTGTCGGAGCCGTTCGGCGGCGCTGATCGCCCCTTCCATTGCGGTGTCCGGAAGGATCAGCGCAAATTCCTCTCCGCCGTAACGGGCAGGAAAATCGCTGGCTCGCGCGATGCCCCGCCCGGGACCCTGCTGGCTGTCCAATAGCCAGCCCAGCTCACGGAGGACTTGATCCCCCATCGTATGGCCATGCGCATCGTTGATCTGCTTGAAGTTGTCGAGATCGATGAACAACAGTGAAAGCGGGCGCATGGAACGGAGGGCCCGGGCGCAGAGTTGGACCAGCGATTCTTGGAAGTGGGAATGATTGTAGAGGCCGGTCAAGCTGTCCCGGATGGACTGGTCGCGCAATAGGTGATTGGCCTGCATGAGGTCTCGATTGGTGTTGGACAGTTTCTTGACGAGGCCTTCGGCTTCTACCTGCTGGCGTTTCACTGCCGTAATGTCGGTGATTGTTTCGACAATGTGCGTTTTGCCTCCAGCCGTCTGAACTTGCGCCCATTGGACGAGGAGGTGCTCGTCGTTCGGGAGGGGAACCTCGCTGGCCGTCGGCTTCCCCGTGTCGACGGCTTCCGGCATCTTGCAGAAGGTACAGGGTGTCGCGCACCCGGCGATCTTTTCGTGACACGTGAAGTTGGAAATGTCGCCAAACTTATTCTGGGAGACCTGGTTTTGAAACACGACTTTGTGCGTGGCGGGGTCGATAACCGTGATGATGACCGGTTGCGAGTTCAGCAACACCTGTGGATCGTATTGGGGTCCTTTTGGGGCGAGCGCCATCGTCGTCGTACCCGTGTGAGGAGCGATGCTTGCGTCAGTATTTCAGTGAGAGAGCATTCGGTCAAGAATTTGAGTGTTTTAGGAAAGACGGTGCCACTCCCAAAACCACAACGTAGTAGGCCCCTCCTGAGGAATGGTGTTAGAATGGCCTCAATTTCACCGGAATCGCACATGACAGCGCTTACCACGAAGACGGTGTTGCCCTCCTCGACTGCCTCCAAGATCCTCCCTCAACTGGTGCCCAGCAGCGCCTGCTTCCGTTGTGATGTCTGCTGCCGGTTCCCCGATGCCGATAGCCCGCTTCGCCCTTACTTTACAAGCGAGGAAATTTCGCAGGCCGTCGATCACGGTCTAGAGGCGAAAGCCTTCCCTGATCGTCACGGCTGTCAGGTCACCGTCGTCCCGGATGCCCAGGGGGAAGGTTTTGCGTGTCCTGCCTTTGAGAGCCAGAGCAATACCTGCCGTATCTACGAACAGCGTCCGCTCGACTGCCAACTCTATCCGTTGGCTATGATGTGGAATGCTGCACAGGATCAGGTAGTGCTGGGGTGGGATGCCAAGTGTCCATTCATGCAGGAGCAGCCGCCGGAGTCTATTTGTCTTCATGCAGAACGGGTGATGAAAATCCTTCAACAGCGTGCCGTGGTGCAGCAGATCGCCGATCATCCTAGGCTGGTCGGACGGTTTCAACAGGATGTGGTGGTGCTGGCCCCTCTTCAAGAGATCACCCAAGCATTGACAGAACGGTGGGGTGCGCATCCCTTGTACCGGCTCATGCTGGAGGATCTACCGCGGCTGAAAACCGCGCTGGATCAATCGGGACACTGTGGGCCATCTATGCTCGCAGCCTATGCCGCTCCCTATCATTACATCTGGAACGGACTTCTTCCCTACTGGTGGACCGACCTTCAGGGCGCCTTGTGTCTTTTTATCCAATCGCCGGACGGTTGGTTCATGCCGCTACCTCCGCTCACCAACGGCGCCATTGAAGAGCCGTTGACCGAAGCCTTTCAACTCATGCGGCGTTGGAATGGCCCCAGCGCAGTCAGCCGCATTGAAAACGTTCCGGCTTCGCTGGCAGCGACTCTAGAATCGAAGGGGTACTTGATCACGCCGAAAGATCCCGACTACCTCTATCGAGCCGCCGATCTCGCTGCATTGACCGGTGATCGATACAAATCCCAGCGGGCGCTGTGCAATCGTGTGGAACGAGCAGATAGCGTCACTGTTGAACCTTATCGTCTGCGGGATCGTCTTGGCTGTCGTGCGTTGTTTCAAGAGTGGGGACGGCAAAAGCATGCTGAAGGCCTTGATTCATTCGCCATGATGCTGCTCGATGATGCGGCGTCCGCCCATGAGGTGGCCTGGTCACATGGATCCGAGTTGCAGCTTGTCGGATCGGTCCTCCGCATGCATGGGAAGATTCGTGCTTATACGTTCGGATACTGGCTAACGCAGAATACCTGGTGTGTCCTTTTGGAAGTGGCCGATCGCACGATTCCGGGATTAGCGCAATATGTATTTCGTGATACCTGCCGGAAGGCCTTCTCCGAAGGGGCTGAGTTCATCAACACCATGGATGATTCAGGGCTGTCCGGTTTGCGTCTGTCCAAAGAGGTCTACCATCCATTGATGCGGGTGCAGAGCTACGTCTGCTCCGAGGCCCCACGCGCATGAGCAAACAAGATTTCCAACAGCCGCTCAACTCGCCGCGCTATCGGTGGCTACCTCAGATGATCATTTTGATGAACTTGGTTGGTTTGGTAGCCGGGGTCTTCCTCATGCGCAGCGTCGAGCATCGCTTGGTGGCCGCAGCCGGCGAAGAGTTGACAATTGCCGCAGCCGAAGTGTCCGACAAGTTGGACCGGCTGTTGTTCCAACGCTACGGCGATACCCGGATGATGGCCAGGGTATTCGCGCTACGGTCGTCCGATTCGAGATATCTGTCCAGCTATCTGGGTTGGATGAAAACAACATATGCCCCGGTCTATCTTTGGCTTGGGGTGACGGACGGCCAGGGGACGATGATTGCTTCGACCGAATCGTCCTTACAAGGAAACGATTATAGCAAGACGAGTTGGTTTCAGCGTGCGCGCAATACGAGGACCATCCAGATCGACGATGTCGAGGCTCACGATGCCGACAACGGAGTCGAGACCGTCGCGTTCACCGCGCCGATTCTCGACGCGGAAGGGACATTCCTGGGAGTCGTCACGAGCCGGGTGGCGATGTCCGTTCTGGAAGAGGTGACGACCAGAACGGTGCGTTCGCTTGAAGAACGGCAGGAGGTCACTGGTCCTGTTACCTTCCAAATGGTGACAAAACAAGGAACAGTGTTCGTCGATTCTGATCTCTTGCATAAGGGACCACTGAACATTCAGGGGTCAGGTCTCCTCTCCGCCAAGGCCAGTCAGTCCGGTGAACCTGGGTTTGTCGAGGAAGACTATCGCGGCCGTCCTGTCGTGACGGGGTATGCCCATACGAAGGGGTTTGGGGAATTCCCGGGATTGGGTTGGTACGTGCTGGTCCGGATGGATCGCGAACGCATTCTCGATCCAATCAAATCGATCTTATGGAAGGTGGGGCTGACCGGCGCCGTGTTCTGGGTCCCCATGTTGCTGTTGCTCTTCTGGTCGACCTCTCAACTACGGACTGAGTATCAGCAGGTGCAGCAGGAAAGTTCCTGGGCGCGCGCGGCCGAGGCGGCACTCCTTCAAAGCCAGGAACGCAACAGAGCGATCGTCGAAACCGCGTTGGACGCGCTGGTGACAATCGACGCCACGGGTGTTGTGACCGATTGGAACGGGCAGGCGGTGGCCATCTTCGGGTGGTCGCGCGATGAGGCACTAGGGCAGCGTCTGGCGGAATTGATTATTCCAGCCCGCGATCGGGAGGCCCATGAACGCGGCCTGCGCCACTTTCTTGCGAGCGGGGAAACTCACATTCTGAATCGCCGCATCGAGGTGCTGGGGCTCCACCGCTCCGGACATGAATTCCCCGTCGAACTGGCCATTTCTCCGGTGCGCATCGGGGATACTATTTTTTTCAGTGCCTTCATTCGCGACATCACCGAGCGGCGGCAGGCGGAGACGAAGCTGAGGGAAAGTGAGATCCGGTATCGGTCGGTTGTCAACGCACTCGATGAAGGGGTCGTCGTCATCGATGAGGAAGGTGTGGTCCGCACCGGCAATGCGAGCGCGGAGCGCATTCTAGGGCTGTCCTCTGAGGAACTGACCGGGCGTTCCTTGCTCGATGAGCATTGGCACACGATTCACGAGGATGGTTCGCCGTTTGTGTTCGAAGAATATCCGGCGACGATCACACTCAGGACCGGTCAACCCTGCGCCAGCGTGGTGATGGGCGTGTACAGGCCCGACGGGAAGTTGCGCTGGCTCGACATCAATTCTCGACCCTTGGCGCCGCTAGGGCAAGCCACGCTCTCTGCCGTGGTCGTGTCGTTTTCCGACATCACCGAGCGCAAACGTGCGGAGGAGCGGCTCACGGCTCAATATGCGGTCACGCGCGTGTTGGCAGAATCACGGAGCGTGGAAGAAGCGGTGCCGAAGATTATGCAGGCCGTCGGGCAGAATCTGGAATGGGACTGCGGCATTTTTTGGCGTGTAGACAAGGCCGCATTGGTGCTCCGTTGCTTGGATCAGTGGCGTAATAGGAATCTTGAGGCCAATGTCTTTCTGGATGAGTCATGGGAGCGGACATTTAAGCCGGACGAAGGATTACCAGGCCGGATTTGGGCGAGCGGAAAGGCGGCGTGGATTGTCGATGTGACGCAGGATCAGAACTTCCCGCGCCAACAGCAGGCGCGCCAGGCCGGGTTCCATGGCGCCTTCGGATTTCCGGTGCGGGTCGGCGGCGACATCGACGGAGTGGTTGAACTCTATAGCTGTCAGGTCCGTGTGCCGGACGATGAGCTCCTTAAGATGATGGAGGACATCGGACTGAAGCTGGAGCAGTTCGGAGATCGGACCAGGGCACAAGAAGCGCTGCAGCAGACGGAAGCGCAGTTGCGGCAATCGCAGAAAATGGAAGCGGTCGGACGACTGGCCGGTGGCGTTGCGCATGATTTCAACAATCTCCTTACCGTCATCCGGGGCTACAGCGAATTATTGCTGGCACGTCTCGCACCGGACGACTCCATGCACAAGGACATGTTGGAGGTCAAGAAAGCTGCGGATCGGGCTTCTGGACTCACCCGCCAGCTGCTCGCGTTCAGCCGCCGCCAGTTCATCGCGCCGAAAGTCATCGACCTCAACGCCCTCATCGCGAACATGGACGGCATGTTGCGCCGTCTGTTGGGCGAGGATATCGTCGAGCTCTGCACCGAGTTGAATCCCCAGACCGGCTTGGTCAGAGCGGATTCCGGCCAAATCGAGCAGGTCATCATGAATCTCGCGGTCAATGCCCGCGACGCGATGCCGAAGGGCGGCCGTCTCACGATTGAAACCCGCAATGTCACGATTGGGAACCAGCCGCGCCAGACCACGGCCGGCGTGAAGCCGGGAGCTTATGTATTGTTGGCCGTGCGAGACACCGGTCACGGGATGGACGAGGAGACGCAGTCGCATCTCTTCGAACCGTTTTTCACGACCAAAGAGAAGGGCAAAGGCACAGGTTTGGGGCTCTCCACCGTCTACGGGATCGTCAAACAGAACGGCGGGAGTATCGTGGTCGAAAGTAAGAAGGACGAGGGCGCGACGTTCAAGATTTATTTTCCACTCGTCGAGCATGGGGCCAAAGGTACAGCTGGTGCTCTCGAGGCGGAGCCAGTACATGGCCGTGAGACGATCTTGCTCGTGGAAGACGAGCCGGCGGTTCGGGGCCTCGTTCATGAGACCTTACGGCTTCATGGCTATACCGTGCTCGAAGCCCGCCATGGGATCGAGGCCCTCATGACTGGAGCCAAGCATCAGGGGCCAATCCATCTGCTGCTTACAGATGTCGTGATGCCTCAAATGAGCGGCCCGGAAGTTGCGGAAAAGATCCAGGTCGTCCGGCCGGGCATCAAGGTGCTGTACATGTCCGGGTATCCAGACCATCCGGCCTTTGAGCAGGGAGGCATCTCGCGCGACGCGTCGTTCTTGCCGAAGCCGTTCACCCCCAATGTATTGGCGAAAAAAGTGCGTGATGTGTTGGACGGCGAGAAAGTGGCGTGAGAAGACCGGCCTTTGTGTGCGCCTGCGAATGCCGTCATCGATAAGCCGGTCATAGCGACGAGGTTGCCTCTCGCTTGATCTTGGGCCCCGATTCCGTTTATCGTGCCGGTGAATTTCCCGGAACGGTGCAAAAGCAAACCACATGACTCAACAGGGGCGTGAGTTCGACATCGGGCAATACCGTATCCAGCAGGAACCCTACTATGCCGACGTTCGTGGCGAGGTCGGCCTGTTCACGACCGCCGCGAAGAGCCGCATGCCGGTGATGCTGAAGGGGCCGACCGGCTGCGGGAAGACGCGTTTCGTACAGTACATGGCCTATCGACTGGGCCGGCCGCTCATCACGGTCGCTTGCCACGAAGACCTCACGGCATCGGACCTCGTTGGTCGCTATCTGCTGAAGGGCCAAGATACGGTCTGGGTCGACGGGCCGCTCACGCTGGGCGTGAAGCATGGCGCGATCGTGTATCTCGATGAAGTGGTCGAAGCACGTAAAGACACCACCGTCATCATCCACCCACTCAGCGACGACCGTCGTCTCTTGCCGATCGAAAAGAAGGGGCAAGTGATCGAAGCGGCCGACAACTTCCTGCTCGTGATTTCCTACAATCCCGGCTATCAGAGTGTGCTCAAGGATTTGAAGCCAAGCACCAAGCAGCGTTTCATGGCCATCGAGTTCGACTATCCGACCGCTGAAATTGAAACGGCGATCGTGCAGCGCGAAGCGGGCGTCTCTCGCGACATCGCCGGCGGTCTCGTCAAGCTCGGCGCGAAAGTGCGCAATCTGAAGAATCACGGGCTGGAGGAGGGCGTGAGCACGAGGCTCCTGATCTATGCCGGCACGTTGATTCGTGAAGGCGTGGCAATCGAGCGAGCCTGCGACGCGGCGATTGCCAGACCCATCACCGACGATCCCGACATGCAACGCAGCATCATGGAACTCGTGAAGGCGATCTTCTAGCCTGTGCCGAGTGCCTCACCCTCAGACATGACCCCACGGATCGTACAGGACGGCAAGGTGGGGGCCGTTCTCATGGTTCATGTCCAGCCCAGGGCTTCTCACACCGCCTGTGTCGGCGTTCATGGCAATGCCCTCAAGATTCGGATCACGGCTCCGCCGGTCGATGGGGCCGCGAACGAAGAGCTGATCCGTTTTCTCGCCAGGGAGTTGTCTGTGCCGTCTGGAGCCGTGCGCATCGAGTCTGGCGCAGGCGGACGGCACAAACGGGTGTGCCTGGAGGGAATGACGGCGGAACAGGTCATGGCTCGTCTGGTTCAGAAGGGATGGCTAAAACCGTGAGATGGATTGCCTGGACCTTTTGTGCCGCCATGATGCTCAGCGCCTGCTCCAGTGCGCAGCCGGTGCTGTACTCGAACGCGCATCTGCAATCGGTAGGAAAAGAGATGGCCGAGCAGGATATCAAAGCGTGTAGGCAATTGGCTGAATCGGCCGGCGCGGAGGAAGGCAGCGATAAAGCTGGCCGTGTAGCCACCAGTACGGCGGTCGGGACGGGAGTGGGCGCTGCGAGCGGTGCAGTCGGTGGAGCGATTTCCGGCGCGGCCGGCCAAGGATCGCTGATTGGCGCAGCTAGCGGAGCGGTGTGGGGATTGCTCATGGGGCTATTCAACGCCGGCTCTTCGCAGCCGAACCAAGCCTACACCAATTATGTGAATCGATGCTTACAGGACAAGGGATATGAGGTTACAGGATGGCAGTAAGGCAATCGTGGCAAAGGATCCTTTCCTTCCTTTGGAGCAGTGTCGGGGCCGTGATGATCTTCAGCCTGTTGGCTTGCGCGGCGCCGGAGCCCATGTTGCGGTCGAACGCAAAGTTACAACTTCAAGGACGTGAGGCATCAAAGATGGACGTGGCTGCCTGCCAGCAGAAGGCGGAAGCGGCCGGATTGAAGCCTGGCACCGGCAGTCGCGGTGGAAACATGGCAGCTGGAGCCGGACTGGGCTTGATCGGCGGCGCGGCGGTCGGCGCATCTACCGGCTTGATCGGTGGCGCGACCGGCGTGGCGATTGGAGCTGCGGCCGGCGGCGGGCTCGGCCTGATTATCGGCTTAGCCGGCGGAGCGTACAAACCGCTTGAACCGGATCCTCCCTATGCCGATGCCGTCGTGCGGTGCCTCATCGAAAAGGGATATGAGGTGACCGGGTGGCAGTAGGGGTGTTATGGGACGGTCGGGCAATGCTGTTGCCCTTATTCTGAGCGCTTCGGTTCTTGAGATAGCGCTTTGTGCTTCAGTGCCCGGCCTTTGTCAGGCGTAGGATCCGCGACCACACCATACACTTCCCGTCCTTCGTGGCCTTCCGGTAAGTACTCCGTGATCGGCATTCCGTCTTCCCGAACGAACAAGAGGCAGTGGCAATATTTGTAGATCTGCATTTCATCACATGCGCAGATCCAGCGGCGGAGTTTCGCCTCGGCGGCCTTATCTTTATAGAAGTTGCAGGGACAGAGGGGCTTCCCGAGTTCGTCAACGTGCATGGCGAGGCCCTTCACAACGGCGTCCGTCACCGCGGGATTCGGATGCATCGAGGTGCCGCTCTTCTCTGCAAACCCCTTCACATATTTCCACATCTTGTCGAGGCTTGCTTGCTTGGGCTCAGTCATGCCTATCCTTTCTTCTTTCGCCACTCCGTTCAAGGATGCGTCCTCTTGACCAGGCGAAGTTTCGTAGTGTGGTCGGTTCTCAGTTTTCGAAATCATACCCGTGCCGACATCATGGGCTAGTTTACAAGCGCTGAGGCGTTCTTTACAATTCAGCACTTTACTTTGCACGATTCGGATTGAGAACCATGGCCGACTCACCGGTATCAGACCGTCTCGTCAATCGACTTGCCGAAGAGCTTGGTCCTGCGACGACGGACTATCTTGTGGCGCGGCTGGTTCAATCGGGGAGCAGGCCGGCGGCCATCCTGGTGTTGCTGGATGAGCTGGAAGTGGCGTCTCCGAAAGCCGCACGCGCAGCCATTGACGCGCTTCCCGAGCTGGATCGGCGTGCCGGATGTTCGCAGGTTGTTCCCTGGCTCGATCTGGGTGTGGCTCTGGCGGAATCTTCCGGTGCCACGGCGCTCAAGTACTTCAAGGACAGCCCGCTCATCCTCGGCCTGATCGAGTCTACTGATTCGCAGGCGGCGATCTTGGCTATCGGACTGGAGATGGCCGAGCAAGATGCCAATGTCACATTAGAATATCTCAAAGCAGCCCCGTACATCCTAGCGGTTGTTCCTCCCGAATACGTGAAGTCCTGGCTGGAGATTGGCGTGGAGCTCACGCAGGTCGATCTGGTGGTGGGACTCGAATACATTAGGCAGATACCGGCATTGGCGCCGGTGCTTCCGCTAAGTGAGGTGCGTAGGTGGCTGTCGTTCGGCATGAAACTGATTGCGCCGAATACATTGGGCAAGCCGGACTATCTCGCCACGATAGAATTTATGAGGACCAGCCCGGCCATCTTGGGCGAGATCGAACAGGCGCCCCTTCGCTCGCAGGTGGTTTCGCTGGGCGCGTTGCTGGCTGAACAGGTTCCGGAGGCCGGCATTGCCTGGCTGGCTGAAGCGCCGACACTGATCCAAGCGCTGCCTTCAGCAGAGTGGCAAAGGAGACTGATGCAGTACGGGTCGTTGTTGGCGGAGAAAGACGCCGAAGCGGCCCTGTCGTATCTGCGACGTGGCTCTGAGATCGTCCGGATGATCGGCGACGGGCTCTCGGCATTCTCGCGGTTTGATGACTGGTTCAAAGCCGGGATGGAAGTGTTGGCGTATAGTCCGGAAGGCGCGCGGGCGTATTTTGCGATGGAGTCCTTGAAGGCGCTGTTATCGGTCGAACAGGCGCTCAGCGGCGTCCCGCTCCGACAGGTGGCTCGCAAGATAAAGCTCTTTGTTCAAGGTCTCTGTGGTTCGGACGTATCGATCGCGGCGCTTCCTGTATCGGTCATGGTGCCAACGGCTCGTGCGATGGTCAGCGCGGATGGAAAGACCATTGTGCTGCCGGTTCTCCTGCGGCGGTGCGCCACCGCGGAGCAAAATGAGCGGCTCTATCTCGTCATGGCTGCGCACGAGGCCGGCCATCTGGAGTTCGGCACCTATCGTCTGAGAATGGAATCTCTCATGGATCTGGTCGAAACCGTGCGCCGGCGATATGGTCGTTCGCAAGAGGCGATGCCGGATTCGCTTGCCGCGCTGTTCCGTCTCTATCCCCATCCCCGCTTGATTCATGATCTCTGGGTGGTCTTGGAAGATGCGCGCGTGGAGTTTTTGCTTCAGGCGGAGTACCCCGGTCTCAGGCGGGATCTGGCGCAATTGGGCGCCGAAGCCATCACACCTCGCGATCCCGCGCACGGTCTGACAGTGAAGGAGCTGATCGTGGATTGCCTCTTACGGCTGTCGACCGGTGAATCGGAATCGTCGGCGGTTCCTCATGCGGTCGCAGATGAAGTCTCAATACTTTGGAAGTTATGTCAACCGATCTTGACCACGAGCGCGACTGCGGAAGCCGCGGTTCGCCTCGTTCACGATGTCTATGTGCAGATGGAAAATCTCTTGGCCCCTCGCGCGGACATGATCCAGGCGGAGCAGCCGAAGGAAGATTACCGAGAAGTCGGCGCAGGGCCGGCTGCTTCCGAGCAGGGAGCCGATGAGTATCGTCCCGTGACCGATTGGGCCTATCGCGGACAGATGAATCCGGAGTTCATCACGCGCGATCAAGACCAGCCGGGGGGGCAGCAATCCGGATTGGAACGGATGGCCAGTCAGGGTGGCGGATCGAAGGAACGGTCCGGCGGGGGACAAGGCGACCGTCGCGGTGAGCAGGAATCCACAACCGGTGATGTGCTCGGCGGAGGACGGTCGTTGCCGTCGGTTGTGGAGGAATTACTCACACTCGATGTCGAACAGCAGGTGATTCCCGAATCGCCTGATCGCAGTCAACGAGCCGATCTGTATCCCGAATGGGACCATACCATTCAAGACTACCGGATGAATTGGTGCCGCGTCGTCGAGCGTCCGGCGGACAGCGGCTCCGATGAATATGTCTCCACCATCTTAACGACGCATCGAAGTGCTATCAGGTCGCTCCGACGTTTCTTCGAAAGCTTACGGCCGCAGGCTTTTCGCCGTATCGCCGGGCAGACGGAAGGCGAAGATCTGGATATCGACGCCGTCGTGCGGAGGGCGTCGGAGCAGCAAGCTGGTTTCGAAGGTGGTGATCGGATCTACGTCAGGCGCGAGAAGAAAGAGCGCGATGTCGCCGTGGCATTCCTCGTCGATGTGAGTGGATCCACGGGGCGGCTGGTCGAGAGTGGGCGTCGAGTGATTGACGTTGAGAAGGAAGGCCTCGTATTGCTCTGTGAAGCCTTGGATGCCGTCGGCGATCAATATGCACTCTATGCCTATTCTGGTCAGGGTCGCACCTCGGTGGATGTGCTGACCATCAAGAACTTTGACGAGCGATTGGGCGCCACGACCGCTCAACGCCTCGGTGGACTCAGCCCTCGCCAGCAAAATCGGGACGGCGCGGCGATCCGCCACGCAGTGGCCAAGCTGAGGGCGCGCGAGGCGAAAACGCGCATCTTGGTGCTACTGAACGACGGCAGACCGCTGGATGGCGACTACAAGGACGAGTATTCTCTCGAGGACACGAAGGCGGCGCTACGCGAGGCGAGACAGCAGGGGATCGATCCTTTTTGCATCACCATCGACCGCGAAGCGGACAGCTACCTGCGTCGCATGTATGGGGATGTGCGGTACACCGTCATCGATCGTGTCGAGTCGCTTCCGGCAAGGCTGCCGCGAATCTATCAACGGTTGACCACATAGCGCGCTGACGAGACGCGCGTCATAAGCGTTCAATGTTTAATGTTGCATTCTGAGAGCGGCATAGCGGAAGCATGAATACTCAGCCGACAAGGCCGACGGTGCCGCCCTGGCTGTATAAGCTGTTCACTGGACATCAGTATCCCTATGTGCGCCGCTTGGCCAAATTTGCCCAACCGGTGAAGCCTGGTGAAGATCGGCTGGAGCCGACGAAGGAGATGATCGAGGCCAAGTTCTGGGAGGTCTATCCTCGTTGCTCGGCCAAAGTGCTTCAAGAAGTCAAAGCCGGGATGATCGTGGTGTTTCATGATCTTGGCGAATATCCTCCAGGGGGGTATCAAGAACTCGTAGACAATCCTGAACAGTTTCTGGCAAAAACGTACGGGAAAAAAAAGATTAAGGTGAATTTCTACGACGGCGATAATTTCGTCTGCACGATTAATTTCAAAGTGGCAGGCTGGACTGAGCATGAAGGGGGGCACTGACAGTCTCGAGGATGTCTTTTGTGCTCGCGCACCGCGGCACGGTAGATGGGTTTTATCCCGTCGCCAGGATTAGCAATAAGGCTCCGGGTCGAACAAGTTCTGTTTGGCGGTGTTCGAACAAAGACATTCCCGAGGCTATCAGTTATGAAGTCGAGAAAATCCGCAAAGGTTGAGGTGAGATGATGGGGCGACCGAAAATTACGGTGGTGGGGGCGGGAAATGTCGGCGGAACGACGGCCCAACGGCTGGCGGAGAAAGATTCCTACGACGTCGTGCTGGTCGATATCGTCGAGGGCGTGCCGCAAGGGAAGGCCCTCGACATCTCGCCGGCGGGTCCCGTCTGCGGCTATAGCACGAAGGTGGTCGGAACGAACGGGTATGCTGAGACCGCTGGGTCTTCGATCGCGGTGATCACCTCCGGGATCCCGCGAAAGCCCGGTATGAGCCGCGACGAATTGCTCACGACGAACGCCAGAATCGTGAAGTCGGTGGTCAGTGAACTCGTCGCCCGATCTCCCGGCATTATCCTGATTCTTGTCACCAATCCTTTGGACGCCATGGTCCATGTCGCTCTGAAAGTCAGCGGCCTGCCGAAATCCAGAATCATCGGCATGGCGGGCGTGTTGGATTCGGCTCGGATGCGGACCTTCATCGCGCAAGAATTGAACCTCTCTGGTCCTGACGTTGAAGCCATGGTGTTGGGCGGGCATGGCGATACGATGGTGCCGCTCCCTCGCTATACGAAGGTAAAGGGCAAGCTGGTCTCCGAATTCATGTCGAAAGATAAGCTGGAGGCGATCGTGCAGCGTACGCGCGATGGCGGAGCTGAGATCGTCGGTCTCCTCAAGACCGGAAGTGCCTTCTATGCGCCTTCGGCATCGGCGGTGGACATGGTCGAAGCGATTCACAACGATCAAAAACGCATCTTGCCCTGCGCGGTCCTCTGCGAAGGCGAATACGGATTGCGGAACGTCGTTGTGGGTGTACCGGTGAAGCTTGGCAAGGGCGGCGCCGAGCAGGTGATGATCTATGATCTGACGGCGGATGAGCAGAAGGCGCTCGAAACGTCCGCGAATGCGGTTCGTGAGCTGTGTGCGACGGTTGATCGTCTGACGGTGTGAGTCACTCGCTTGACAATGGAGAGAGCCTACAGTACAGAAAGCAGCTTAGCAGTGCACCGAATGAGGAGATTCTATGAAATTTCTTGAAGATCCGATGCAGACCATGGGCGCAGGGTTCGCGCTCGCCCTCGCGCTGATTGTAGTGTATCTCGGCATTGCCGGTATTGGAGCCGGTGAGGCCGATTGGGTTGGGATCATCGTTCGCTGGATCCATTTCCTGGCCGGCATCACCTGGATCGGGCTGCTCTATTTCTTCAACCTGATCAATGCGGCCTTTATGAAGAGCCTGGATGGCCCGACGAAAAATATCGTCATTCCCAGATTGATGCCCTCTGCGCTCAACTGGTTCCGCCATGGGGCCACCGTGACCGTCCTTGCCGGTATTCTCCTCTACATGAAGCTCTATATGAACGGTGGTACCGGCGCCTATGCGCTTGCGATCGGCGGTCTTCTCGGCATCATCATGATGGCGAACGTCCATGCGATCATTTGGCCGAATCAGAAGAAGATCATCGCCGCGGTGACGGCAGCGGCACAGGGGACGCCGGCACCTGCCGAAATGGCCCAATGGGGGCGGACGGCCTTACTGGCTTCTCGGGTCAATTTTCTGCTCTCCATCCCCATGTTGTTTTTCATGGGTGCAGGCAGTCACTTCAAGTAAGCAACTCTTCACTGGCCGGTGGGGGCATTATTCCCACCGGTCATTCAATACCCTCCCATTTTCCAACGGTTATCGTTTCGGCCAATGTACCTAGTCTGGACTAGGGCTGTGGCCCTAACTCATTGAGATTCAGGCCTATTCTTGGGACTTTGCCTTGACTGAGGGTCGGGGGGCCCGTATAGTAGCCACTCACCTTTCTCCTGCCTCGAGCGACAGGACTGTATGATGACGTTGGCCGAAGAACGCCTCGTTCAGAAAATCGATGGAGCCCCCTGGGATATCGATGCCTACATGAAAGTGGGAGGCTACGAGGCCTGGAAAAAGTGCGTGAGGGAACTTTCGCCCGATCAAGTCGTTCAGGAACTCAAGACCTCGGGTCTTCGTGGGCGTGGGGGCGCCGGGTTTCCAACGGGCGTGAAGTGGGACAAGGTCCTGAACCACCGTGTCAAGGAACGCTATTTTGTCTGTAACGCCGGTGAGCACGAACCCGGTACTTTTAAAGATCGCCACCTGCTGAAAACGATGCCGCATCAGCTGATCGAAGGATGCCTCATCGCCTCGCGGACTGCTCAGGCCAAGGCGTCGTTCATCTATGTCAATCACGAGTACCAGGAAGAGCGCGATAATTTGAAGAAGGCACTAGCACAGGCGAAGGAGCGGGGTTTTGTCGGCAAGAATATTCTCGGCAGCGGGATCGACATCGATCTGCAGGTATTCGAGGGCCATGGCAGCTACGTCGCGGGCGAAGAGACGGCCATGCTGGAATCCATGCAGGGGCGCCCTGCGATGCCGCGGCAAAAGCCGCCATTCTATCCGACGGATTACGGGCTTTACGGCAAGCCGACCTTGGTGAACAACGTC
This sequence comes from uncultured Nitrospira sp., assembly GCA_946479785.1. Next base: position 9,003 of record CAMLHQ010000006.1, on the reverse strand, counting down.
GAGACGTTGTGCAACATCCCGCGTATTCTTCATAAAGGTGCAGCCTGGTTTACGCAGGTTGGGACGGAGAAATGTCCCGGGACCATGATGTTCTCGCTGAGCGGTGCCGTGAACCGCCCCGGTGTGTACGAGATGCCGATGGGAATTACGGTGCGTGAATTGATTGAACAGTGCGGCGGCGGTGTGCCGGGCGGTCGAAAAATTAAGGCGGTGTTCCCCGGCGGGCCGGCGTTTTCGATGGTAACCGCCGATCAACTCGATCTCCCGATGGATTTCGATTCGCTGAAAAAAGCGGGAACAGGATTGGGTTCGGCAGGAGTGATTGTGGTCGACGATGCCACCTGCATGGTCAGGCAGACGTTGAAATTCTCGAACTTCTTCAAAGCGGAAAGTTGCGGTCAATGTCCGCCCTGCCGGATGGGTACGATCAATCTGGCGACGCTGATGGCCAAGATCGAAGCGGGAGAGGGAACTCAAAAAGATCTCGACAGCCTCTTGCAGCTCTGCGGATTCGTGAAAGGGACGGGGTACTGTACGCTCGTCACCGGCGCCTCGGTGCTGGTGCAAAGCAGCGTGAAGCTGTTCCGTCAGGAGTTCGAGGAGCACATACGATTGCAACGCTGTCCGTATCCGGCTGCGCTGGTTGAAGTTGCTGTGCACTAAGTGGGGAGAAATGATGCCGCGTGTGACGTTTCTCCATCCCAAGGGCAAGAGCGGGACAGTCCCTCGGAACACGACCCTGCTCGATGCCGCGAAGGAGTTAGGCTTCCCGCTCAATCACGATTGCGGGGGCAATGCCTCCTGCACGACTTGCCGGGTCGAGGTCCAGAGCGGCGGCGAACATTTGTCTGAGATCGAGTTCGAGGAGCAGGACCTCTTAGACCGGGAGGCGCTCAGCGAGTCTTGGCACAGGCTCGGATGCCAGGCCAAAGTCCTAGGTGACGTAGTCGTGAGGGTTCCGGAAACGAAGTGGGCGGCGCCAAACATGGGACAATCCGAGGCGCAGGGTGTTGATATTCGGTAAAGAGGTGTTACACTAAGCAAACCAGACGGTCCAGAAGGCCGGCCTGAAGAAGGAGGATCACGATGGTCACGATTACCCCGGTTGCCGAACAGAAGATTCATGAGCTGATGAAGGAAGAGAAAGATGTCGTCGGGTTGCGGATTTATGTCCGTGGCGGCGGCTGCCATGGCTATCAGTATGGGATGGCGTTCGAGTCCAAGATGGCCGAGGACGACACCGTGATCGAAAAGGGCGACGTCAAGGTGATTATGGACTCGCAGAGCGCACCGCTGCTCCAGGGCGCTGAAGTCGACTATGTCGACAGTGTACAGGGTTCCGGGTTCTCCATTAAGAACCCGCAGGCGAAGACCACCTGCGGCTGCGGCAGCTCATTCAGCGCATAAGCGGCGTCACGGCTTGCCGGACGCACATCGACACAAAGGGGCCAGGGTTGCTCGACCGAACGGGTGATCCTGGCTTTTCTTTTTAGCACCAACCGAAAGGAAGGGACGAGCGTGGCACAGGTCAGCGTCACTAGACGCTATCGATTTTGCGCCGCCCATAGGCTGCACACCGAGTATCTGACCCCGGAAGCGAACTGGGCGGCATTCGGAAAGTGCAATAATCCGAACGGTCATGGCCACAACTATGTGGTGCTCGTCACGGTCAAGAGTGCCACGGGCCCAGAGGCACGGCGTCTGGAGCAGCTCGATCGAGTGGTGGAAGACACCATCGTCTCACGCTTCGATCATCACGACCTCAATCAGGATCCGGCCTTTGCCGAGACCACCACAACCGGAGAGAATCTGGTCAAACTGATCTGGGACCTCTTGGTCGACAAGGTTCCCGCCGGCTCGCTCGAAAAGGTCGGTGTAATCGAAACCAGAGACAACTATTTTGAGTATGCGGCACCCCCCGCAGCACGGTAACCGGGAGCACGAGAGAGCTATGGCACAACGTCGGCGCCGATCGTCGTTAAGTCGGATTGAGGATCTTCCTGCGGTCCATCGTCCTGCGGACATAGAAGTCATGACCGGGCTTGTCACCCAGCTGTTGAAGGCCGTGGGGGAGTTTCCGCACCGCAATGGTCTGCAGAAGACGCCTGAACGGGTCGCGAAGGCGCTCCAGTTTATGACTCAGGGCTACCACCAGGACATCGAGCGTCTACTGAACGGAGCGCTGTTCCCCATCGAGTACGATGAAATGGTGATTGTCAAAGACATCGATTTCTTCAGCATGTGCGAGCACCACATGCTGCCCTTCTTTGGGAAGTGTCACGTGGGCTATCTGCCCAACAAAAAGGTCGTCGGATTGAGCAAGATTCCCCGCGTCGTCGATGCGTTTGCGCGGCGTCTGCAAGTGCAGGAGCGGTTGACCACCCAGATTGCCGAGACGCTTAAGAGGAAGTTGGACGCGCATGGCGTGGCTGTCGTGATGGAAGCCCGTCATCTCTGCATGATGATGCGGGGGGTTGAGAAACAGAACACCATCGCGGTTACCAGTTCCATGCTCGGAGCATTCAGGACTCAGGAACAGACGAGGAATGAATTCTTGAAGTTGATCAGACGGAACACAGCAGGAGAAGCCTAAGGCGTCGTCTTGGAGAGGGCCGCTGCAAATTCTTCCACCGCACGATTGAAGAGATCTGGTTGCTCCATATTGCTGAGGTGACCGGCGTCCGGAATGATGACCAGTTTTGCGCCGGGGATGCCCTTGGCAATCCGCTCCGCGTCAGCCGGAGTCGTCAAGACATCATCGTGACCGACAATGACCAGTGTGGGAATCGTGATGGAGGGCAGGAGGTCCGTGGAATCCGGTCTTTCCGCCATCGCCATGAGATCGCCGATGATTCCTGGCACCGGTGCGGCGGCCTGAATGGATCTGACTCGTTCAACGAGATCGGCATTCCGTTCATACGTCTGAGGGGCAAGCAGCTTCGGCAGCATATCGGCGATGACGGCGGCGGGGCCGATCGCTGCTGACCGTTGCGCAAGGCTGAAGCGCCACTGGATCTGTTCCGGTTTGTCCGCCTCTGCCCTGGTGTCTGCGAACACGAATCCAAGAATCAAATCGGGACAGCGTCGATACAGGGCGAACTCGAGATAGCCGCCCATCGAGAGTCCGACGAATACGGCTTTGACGATGCCGAGTTGAACCAGGACTTCCTTCACATCCAACGCGTACTGCTCCAAGCTGTAGCGCCAGAATGGGGCGTCTGATTCCCCGTGCCCCCGCAAGTCGATCGAAATCGCTCTGAACCGTTTGCTGAGGGCCGCCTCTTGCGGTGCCCACATCGTGCGGTTCAGGGGGAAAGCGTGGAGGAACACGATGGGAAGCCCTGTTCCCACGTCGTCATACGCGATGTTGATGCCATTCACCTTCGCTCTCATATGTTCCTTGTGGGGCTTTCGTAGCATCGGCCTGCTAATAGGGTCAAGAGCGGACCTTCAACGGATTGCTCCGGGTGAGAACAAGCGTATAGAATTCCGCTTGTCGAGGATCTCCATGACCAGCCATCGCGAACCCACCCCCGATCTATTTGAAGCTCCGGAGCGAGCGCCCACGATTGACGCTCCGTTGGCGGAACGGATGCGACCGCAGTCGTTCGACGATTTGGTGGGGCAAGAGGAGATTGTCGGAAAGGACCGGCCTCTCCGAAACGCGATCGAAGCGGACCGGCTGTCTTCTGTGATCATGTGGGGACCGCCCGGCTGTGGCAAAACCACCTTGGCGTGGCTGATCGCTCAATACACGAAAGCGCATTTTGTCGCATTTTCAGCCGTCACCAGCGGCGTCCAGGAATTACGGGAGATCATCAAGGGGGCGGAGCATCGCCTGGCGACGAGGCGGCAGAAGACCATTCTATTTGTCGACGAAATTCATCGGTTCAATAAAGCCCAGCAGGATGCCTTTCTTCCCCACGTCGAGAAGGGCACGATCATCTTGATCGGCGCGACCACCGAGAATCCTTCGTTTGAAGTGGTCGCGCCGTTGCTGTCCCGTTCACTGGTGGCGGTATTGCGGCAACTGAACGACGAGGCGTTGGGACATATTCTCGACCGAGCGCTCACCGATGTCGATCACGGCCTCGGGGCAAAGAAGATCTTCTTGGCCGGAGACGCACGTCGACGTCTCATCGGATTCGCCAACGGTGACGGGCGTTCGCTGCTCATGGCATTGGAGTTTGTGGCGGAGCAATCGGTGCTCCAGCCTGACGGAACCAGACGGCTTGACGATGGCACTGTGGAAGCGGCGTTACTCAAGAAAACACTACGATACGACAAGTCCGGCGAAGAGCATTACAACGTGATCTCCGCTTATATCAAAAGCCTGAGAGATTCCGATCCGGACGGCGCCTTGTATTGGTTGGCGCGCATGTTGGAGGCCGGTGAAGACCCGAAGTTCATCGCCAGACGAATGGTGATTTTTGCGTCGGAGGATATCGGGAATGCCGATCCGATGGGGATCGTGGTGGCTGCGGCCATCGCGCAAGCTGTCCAGTTTGTCGGATTACCGGAAGCCCAGATCAACTTGGCTCAGGGGACGACCTACTTGGCGACGAGGCCCAAGGATAACGCGTCATATACCGGTCTATTGGAAGCACTCCAGGATACCAAGGTACAGGGAAATCTTGGCGTTCCGCTGCACCTCCGTAACGCCGTGACGTCGATGATGCGCGACCTGGGCTATGGGAAGGGCTATCGGTACGTCCACGACGATCCACAGGCCGCGCGGCAGCAGGAGCACCTTCCGGAGGCGCTGAAGGGGCGCAAGTACTACAAGCCAAAGGGAAAATAGGTGCGCCTCTTGTCGTTGGACAAAGATTTCTAATCGGTTATACTTAGGCCCATGAAGCGTGCCGAGCCCAAAGCCAATCCTGCTCTGGCGGCCACGAACGAACGGCGTAAACTCGTTCGGGCGACACTGGTCGGCTCAGCGTTGGTGTCTCCAAAAGGCGGTGCGAAGGCAATCACCGCTGTCTTGGACAACGTGAACAGGGTCGGCGCCGGCTTGCACGCCAAAGAGAAATTATCAAATGCGGAGAAAGTCACCGTCTCGTTGGCCTTCCTCGATTCGGATCGCGTCGAACAACAGGAAAAATTGGATGGGACGGTGGCCTGGGTGAAGACCTGGGAAAAGGGTTTTCTGATCGGTGTGGTCTGGGATGAAGTCGTGACCAAAGAGAAAAACAAGTGGCTGTATTATTATCTCGAAGAAACGATTAAGTCCCGTTAAGCGATTGCCGCCAGTTTCTGCCTCACCTCCACTAATTCTGACGATAGGGATTCCCACCTGGCGGTCAGCCGTTCGAGTTCTTTCTTCCACGTGTCCTGTTCTTGGTGCAGACCGTTCCATTTCGCAAACTCTTGGTAGAGGGCCGGGTCCGCCAGGATCTGATCCCGTTCTTTGATTTTTGTCTCATGTTCCGCGATCTCAGCCTCTGCTCGCGCCACCTGTTTTTCCAGTCTAGCCTGCGTCTTATTCAAATCACGGCGGTCTCCCGCAAAAGATTTTGGTGCTGACCGCGATGCCATCGCCTTGGTGGGGCCGGCGGACTTCCCTTCATGTTTTCCGCCCAGTTCCTCGCTGGACTCTTTGATCGATTCGAATTCCTGGGCCTTCTTCCATAAATAATATTCATAGTCACCGAAGAAATTGCGGGCTTTCCCCTCGTCGATCTCAACGACGCGTGTTGAGATTCTCGTGAGAAACGTCGGATCGTGGGAAATGAAGATGATGGTGCCGGGGAAGTCGATCATGGCATCCGTGAGTACATCGACCGAGGCTGGATCCAAGTGATTGGTCGGCTCGTCGAGCAACAGCGTATTGGCCGGCTCGACCAGCATCCTGGCCAGCGCCACCCGGTTGCGTTCACCCCCGCTCAGCGCCTTGATCGGCTTTTTCTGGTCGGCGCCGGAAAAGAGAAAGGCACCGGCCAAGCCGCGCAAGAAATTCGTTTCCGCCGTGTTCGACACCTCGCCGAGCGATTCCAAAATCGTATGTTCGGGGTTGAGCGTTTCCGCCTGATGCTGGGCGAAGTAGTGGAGAGTCACTCCGTGGCCGACCGTTCTCGTGCCCTTGTCGGGGGGTAACACGCCTGCGAGCATCTTTAATAGAGTGCTCTTGCCGGCGCCGTTTTCTCCGACGAGAGCGATCCGCTGGCCGCGCTCCACAGAAAAATCCAGGGAAATATAGACGATCTTTTCGCCGTAACGCTTGCTCACACCGTGAAGGTCCAGCACGTGACGACCGCTGGTCGAGGGCAGTGGAAACTTGAATTTTACCCGTTTGGTGTCCCGCTGGAGTTCGATCAGCTTGACCTTCTCCAACTGTTTAATGCGTGACTGAACCTGCCGGGCCTTGTTGGCTTGGTAGCGGAAGCGGTCGACGAACTGCTGGACTCGGGCCACTTCCTTGGCTTGGCGATTTGCGGCGGCATGAAGCTGCGCATCTCGCGCGGCACGGAGCTCACGGAATTTTGTGTAGTTGCCTCGGAACTCCTGGATGGTCCTGTCGCGAATTTCCCAGATGTGCGTGGCGATGCGGTCCAAGAACGCGGTGTCGTGACTGATCACGAGCAGCGTCAACTTGGAATTGAGCAGGAATTCTTCGAACCAGCGCTGCGTCGGCTTATCGAGGTGGTTCGTCGGCTCGTCCAGCATGAGCACATCAGGATTGGACAGGAGCAGATGGGCCAGAGCGACCCGCATGCGATATCCTCCTGAAAGCTTGTCGACCGGCCGGTCAAAATCGGCTTCGCTGAAACCCAAGCCTGAGAGGATCCGTTTGGCTTCGTGTTCCGGATACTCGTCGCGATGCGCGGCGTCGAGCGCTGTTTTGCCCGTGATGGTCTCCAGTTCTTGCGGCAGGTATCCGATGCGAAGGCGCGGACGTTTGCGAATCGCGCCCTCATCTGGAGATTCTTCACCCAAGATCATTTTAAACAGGGTAGTCTTGCCGGTTCCGTTCGGGCCGACGAGGCCGACGCGGGTGTGCGGGCGCAGGTGGGCCGAAGCGCCATCGAACAAGACTTTCGTCGAAAACTGCTTATGGACGGACTCGATTTGTAACATGAGACATTAGGTCCGAGATCGTGAAGGATGCGTTAATAGAAGGTGCTAGCGAAAAGCGGGTGGAAGACGCATCGATGCGGGAAGGAATACCTGCGCAGGTTTGGTGGAGCTGGCGGGGATTGAACCCGCGACCTCGTGAATGCCATTCACGCGCGCTCCCAGCTGCGCCACAGCCCCACTCCGGTTGATCTGAACAGTGTGAAAAATCATATAAAAACGACATCATGCTAACACTGCGGTCTGTGACCAGTCAAGAAAGTTGGGAGGCGCACCTCGTCTGCTCTCCTTGCGCGCGGGACGCGCGGTCGAAGACTCCCCTCGTCCACGTGCGCAGTCAAGAGCAGTACGAGGCGCGTTTCATGGTAGGGGAGACGGTTGGTCGGTTCTTGACAAACAATAGGGCGGCTCCTACCATGACGCTCCGGCCTTGGCCCTGAGTCCAGCCAGGGCTTTTTTGTGAAAGCGAATCGATGGGGAATCTGGTTGTCATAGGCGCCCAGTGGGGCGATGAAGGCAAGGGCAAGATCGTCGATATCTTGGCCCGCGACGCCGATGCTGTCGTCCGCTATCAAGGCGGGTCGAACGCCGGACACACCGTCATCAACGATCGTGGCACGTTCATTTTTCACCTCGTTCCTTCCGGTATCCTCTACCGAGGTACACTCTGCGTGATCGGCAATGGGGTCGTCGTCGATCCGGCTTCGTTGATCGAGGAAATGGATCATCTGCAGAAACAAGGGGTGAAGTTCGGAAAGAACTTCGTCATCAGTCAACGGGCTCACGTGATCCTGCCCTATCACAAGGCGATCGATAAGGCGGCCGAGCAATCGAAGGGGTCGCGCCGAATCGGGACGACCGGAAGAGGAATTGGACCATCCTATGCGGATAAGATCGCGCGCATTGGAATTCGGATGGGGGATTTGCTGAACCCGAAGGTCTTTCGCACAAAGCTCGAGGAAAATCTGGTTGAGATCAACTGGTTTCTGGAACAGCTGTATAAGGTGGAGCGATTTGAAGTCGAAAAAGTGTACCAGCAGTACATGGAGTATGCCGATCGGTTGAGAAGCCACGTCGTCGATGCCACGATGCTCGTAAATCGGATGGTCGATGCGAGAAAAACGATTCTCTTCGAAGGTGCGCAGGGAACCCATTTGGATGTGGATATGGGGACCTATCCCTATGTCACGTCGTCGAGTTCCACCGCGGGAGGCGCCTCCACTGGGACCGGTGTAGGGCCGACCAAGATCGATGCGGTGCTCGGCGTCGCAAAGGTCTACAGCACCCGTGTGGGAAGCGGACCGTTTCCGACCGAATTGACCGATGAGATGGGCGCCGGATTGCAAGAGCGCGGGAAAGAATTCGGCGCGACTACCGGACGCTCACGCCGATGCGGATGGTTTGACGCAGTGGTTGTCCGCTATGCCACAATCGTCAACGCATTTACGTCGTTGGCCATGACGAAGCTCGATGTTCTCGATGGGTGCAAAGAGCTGAAAGTCTGTACGGGGTACCGCTATCAGGGCCAGCTGCACCGCGACATGCCGGCTGATCTGCAAATATTGACTGATAGCGAACCGGTCTATAAGCGATTTAAAGGTTGGTCGACCTCGACGAGCGCGGTGACTGCATATAGATCCCTTCCTGTGGAAGCAAAGCGATACCTTCAATACATTGAAGATACCACCGAGTGCCCCATCGATATCATCTCGACCGGCTCGAAGCGCGATGCGACGATCATGCTCAAAAATCCGCTCAAAACTCGTTCGCGAGCGCGATCGCATTGAGCATCGATCACACTCTCTAGGCATGAGCAGATCTTCGGTGCTAGAATCCCCACCTTCCGCTCGGTGAGCCGCTAGCTCAGACGGTAGAGCATCGCCCTTTTAAGGCGAGGGCCCTGGGTTCGAGTCCCAGGCGGCTCACCAC
>CAMLHQ010000005.1 GCA_946479785.1 uncultured Nitrospira sp. | reverse complement strand
GGCTGATCATGCGTATTTTATTTAGTTGCGAATTCTATGCACCAAGCGTCGGTGGGGCGCAGGAGGTGGTCAGGCAGGTTTCCGAGCGATTAGTTGAACGGGGTCACCAGGTTACCGTTGCCACCAGCAAGCTGGCTGGGCGAAACGATCGCACGATCAACGGTGTTCGGGTAGAGGGATTTGCCATTTCAGGGAATGCGGTGCGTGGATTCGAAGGAGAAGTTGGTCGCTTCCAGCAGTTTCTCCTTCACAGTCAATTTGACGTCATGATGAACTATGCCGCTCAACAATGGGCCACGGATCTCGTTTTGCCATTATTGGAGCGTCTGTCCTGTGTCAAGATATTGAACCCTTGTGGGTTCTCAAGCCTGTATGAACCCCTCTATGCTCAGTACTTCCTGCAAATGCCGAAATTTCTGAGTCAATACGATCATCTCATTTTCTGCGGGTCAAACTACCGTGACGTAAGTTTTTCCAGGGCACAGGGCATTGAAAACATTTCTATCATCCCCAATGGAGCGAGTGAAGTGGAGTTTCGTCGGGAGCGAGATCTAAGTTTCCGGAATCGACACGATATTGGTTCGGATGACCTGCTTTTTCTCACCGTGGGGAATCTGGTCGAAAGCAAGGGACATTTAGACGTGGCGAACGCATTTTTGGCCGCTGATTTTGAGGGGAGACCGGCCACGCTGATCTTGAATGGCAATGAATGCCGGTATGCAGAACAACAATCGGCGTTCAGCGGGATGCGTCATAAAGTCGCCGGATATTACCGGGCGGTGCAACACATTCACGATGCTCGCGGCTCGGCCGCAGCCTGCGCGCATGTGCTTCATGGAATCGCCAGTAAAATGGGCATGCGCATGGGTCCCTATGCAGCCGCCCGCAAGACATTCCAGGAGGAGATGCGAGCGGTGATCGACAAGATCCATCGTCAAGGGAGCCGCAAGAGGGTCTTGATGACAGATCTGCCCCGGCCTGAGTTGGTTCAAGCCTATATGAACACCGATCTCTTTGTCTTTGCGTCTCACATTGAATGCTCGCCCCTCGTTCTTTTCGAATCGGCGGCGGCAGGCACCCCATTTCTCTCGGTTCCAGTCGGAAACGCGGAGGAGATTGCCTGTTGGACAGGCGCTGGTGTGATTTGCCCGGCTCCCCAGGACGAGAAGGGTTATACGATGCCTCAATCTGACGTATTAGCGGAATATATGTCGCGCCTTACTAAAGACAGAGGGCAATTACGTCTCTTGGGCGTGGCTGGGAAAAAGAAATGGAGCGAACAATTTACGTGGAACCACATCAGTAGCCAGTATGAAAAGATATTTCAAGCGATGCATTCCAGACGTCTGTAAGACGTATATGGTACCAACGTAAACGACAAAAAGGCATGATGAAGGCTTGTTCCCTGGATCTTCTCGCATACAAGCAGAACATCTTTTCCCAGAATGGCGAAGATGGGATCGTTCGGCGAATATTTGAGATGATCGGTACTGGCAGCGAAAGATGTTGTGAATTCGGAGCGTGGGATGGAATTCATCTCAGCAATTGCCGACAGCTTATTCTGCAGGGCTGGAAGGGCATCATGATTGAGGGGGATGTATCCAAGTATAGACAGCTCATCCAAACATATGAGGGGAATAGCCGCGTCCAATGCCTCCATGCATTTGTAGACGGCGTAGCCAATAAACTATCCAATGTTGCAGGAGGGGCTGAAGTAGCCGATCTGGACTTTCTTAGCATTGATATTGATGGCCTGGACTATGAAATTTTTGAAAGTTTAGATGTCAACCCACGTGTCATATGCATCGAGGTGAATGCTGGCCACAATCCGCTCAGCAGGGATCGCCTACCAAGAGACATTGCGAAAGATAATATCGGTCAACCTTTAGGGGTGTTCTCTGAAATTGCGAATGCGAAAGGGTATGGGTTGGTGTGTTATACGGGCAATGCTTTTTATGTACGAAATGACGTGCTGAAGCGTTCTGGCATTACAGGAAAATCAGATCTAGAAACGTACATGGAATTTCTGGAAGCCCTATCAGTGAGAGAAAGGGAATGGTTATATTTGGTCGGCAAGAGCGTGAACCCTCCATATTTCAACTTTTGTAATCCCTTCTTGAATCGAAGAGATTTGAAAATACCGTTTTCTCGACAGGTAGCATTGTTCGTGAGAGGCTGGTCTAGCCTCCATCGTTACAGGTGAGAGAAAATATCTCTCGGCTAGCTAGTCTCCAACCGTGCAGGCTATATCCAACTGTGTAGTAGGTATGTATCACGATGCGCATTCTCTATGTGGCTATGAAATTCGACTATGGTAGGCCTGAGCAAGGCCTCAGCTTCGAGCATTGTAATTTCTATCATTCGTTAGCCCACATGGGTCACGACATCATCTATTTTGACTTCATGACTCTCTTGCAGGAGCACGGCAGGGAGTGGATGAATCGCCGATTGTCTGAGGTGGCGCGTCTAGAGAAGCCAGACCTGATGTTCACCATTCTGTTCAGCGACCAGCTTGACGCCCACGTCATCAGGGAACTGACGGAGCAGGATGGTGTGACGACTCTCAACTGGTTTTGCGACGACCATTGGCGCTTTGATAACTACTCTCGGGCTTGGGCCCCCTGTTTCAACTGGGTCGTCACGACAGCAGCGAGTGCGATCCCCAAGTATGCTCAACTTGGCTATCGAAACGTCATTAAGAGCCAGTGGGCCTGCAACGATGACTTATATCGCAAGATGGAGCTTCCGTTGATGTACGACGTGTCGTTTGTCGGTCAGCCCCACGGGAATCGCCGCTCGGTGGTTCAACGGTTGCGACAGGCTGGTGTCAATGTCCATGTCTGGGGTAGCGGTTGGGATTCGGGGCGCTTATCGCCAGATGAATTGATTCGGGTCTTTAACCAAAGCCGCATTAATCTTAATTTGACCAATGCTTCGATGCCGGTCCTGTCCTCTTCGGTCAAGACGGGATCCAAAGGCCAAGGCCTGGTGGCCCGCGCGCTTGATTGCGTTCCATTTGGAGGGCAGGTGAAAGCAATGGGAAAGGCTTATCTCTCGAGCATGCGTGGACGCGGCGGCGATCCTGTGGCATCAGACTGCTCGGAGGCTGCTGACGTGGACTACGCGGATCAAATTAAAGGTCGCAATTTCGAAGTCCCCGGTTGTGGAGGATTTCTGCTAACCGGGAGGGCAGACAACCTGGACGAGTATTATGAGATCGGGAAAGAAGTTGTGTGTTTTCACGATGTCGACGACATGATCGAGAAGGTTCGCTACTACCTCAAACACGAGGACGAGCGGAGCACGATTGCCCAAGCCGGCTATGAGCGGACTCTGCGAGATCATACATATGAGCGTCGATTTCACGAGATATTCCACCGTATGGGAATGCCTCCAGGCTGTGTCTACAACGGCACCGAACATGCGTTACCCGGGCGCACTGAAGAGGTGCGTTGAATGAACGACGCTCCACGGCTCAGCGTTCTCTTGGCGGTATTGAATGGGGAAGCACATCTTGACGAGGCTATTCGCAGTGTTCTCGCGCAAACCTTCCGAGATTTTGAATTTATTATCATCGACGATGGATCGACTGACGGGACTGCTCGTATCCTGGAGCGATTCCGGCGTGAAGATGGACGTATTCGGTTGTACACTCAGCCGAATCGCGGTCTTGTAGCCTCGTTGAATCGGGGGATGAAGTTAGCTGCAGGCGAATATATTGCCCGCATGGATGCTGATGATATCAGTTTGCCGGATCGCTTTGCGGCTCAGGTGGCGTATATGGACGCGCAAAAAGAGGTCGGCGTTTGTGGGACGTGGGTTGAAACATTTGGAAGCGGACGAAGCGACATCGTCCGGTATCCATCCGATGACGGCACTATTCGCAGTTGGCTGCTGTTTGAATCGGCAATGGCCCATTCGTCCGTTATGTTGCGACGGAGCATGTTGGAGCGCCACGGTCTTGTGTATGACATCCATGCCCTGCATGCCGAGGATTATGACCTGTGGGTGCGGGCGGCTCGCCATACGATTCTCGCCAATATTCCTGCCGTGTTGTTGCGCTACAGAGTGCACCCGCAGCAAGTGGGGAGTCGGTATGAAGAGGAGATGAGAGAATCTGCTCAACGTATCCGGCTGGCGCAACTCGACCGGCTGGGCATACGTCCCACAGAGGAAGAAGCGAAACTCCATGAGACGCTAAGCCGATGGAAGTTCGAGGCGACTCGTCACTTTCTCCGTGCTGCGCGGGAGTGGCTCTCGAAGTTAGCGAGCGCAAACTCTTCAGTGCATGCCTGCCCGCAGGCTGATTTGCATTTCGTATTGGGTCAACGCTGGGCCGAGGTGTGCGCCGCAGCCACTCACGAAGGGATTCCCACGCTGGTCACGTTCTGGCGCGCACCGGTTCTGGCGGTGTGCGGCTTCACTTGGATGCAGCATGTCAAGTTCGCAGCAAAATGCATCATCCGCAAGCGCCAACCAGTATGGTCAAAGTGTGGTCATACCGTTTGAGGTGCGCCAGCATCTATTTCGGCGCATGAATGTAGACCGTGCAAGAAACTGAGCCACTTTTGATCAGTGTCGTGTTGTGCACGTACAACCGCTGTGAGCTGATGGCTTCCGCTCTACGCAGTCTGTGCGAGCAGACCATCAAGCCGGCGAACTATGAAGTGATTGTAGTTGATAACAATTCGACCGATCGAACCAGGCAGCATGTGCTGGAGGTGAGTCAGCGCTATACGCACGTTCGATACTGTTTTGAGGCGAAGCAAGGGCTCTCGCACGGACGAAATGCAGGCCTTCACGCCGCGAGGGGCCGGTACGTCGCCTACATTGACGATGATTGTACCGTGCCGACGGAATGGCTGGGCAATGCTCAAGAAATTATTGAGGAGGTAGCTCCCGCGATATTTGGCGGTCCATACCGCCCCTTCTACAACACCACCAAGCCTCCGTGGTATCGCGATAGCTATGGGAGCTATGAGGGTGGATCATCGGCTAGATGGCTCGCCGGAGACGAATATCTTTCCGGAACGAACATGTTCATCCGCCGAACCGTGCTGGAAGTGTTAGGGGGATTCAGTCCTGAGGTCGGTATGGCTGGAAATCGGTTGGGGTATGGGGAAGAAACCATCATCCAACAACGATTCCGCCGTGAACGGCCCGGTGAAGGTATTTATTACGAACCGAGACTGGGTGTGTCCCATCTCGTTCGTTCGGAGAAAATGAAGCTTCTTTGGTGCGCGCGGCAGATGTTTATATCCGGACGAGATTGGCAGCGCGTGTTGTATGAAACTAATCATCGACCAGGAAATATCCTTCGATCCTTTCTGCGAGCTGGCCGTGCCCTATGCTATTTGGCCAAAGGCTTAGTTCAGGGGGTTGTAGGGAGGGATCGATCCCGGTATCCGTGCGTCGAAAACTATCTCTATGAAGTGGTGTTTGTTCAGCTGCAGATCATGGGCGCGGTGTATGAGCAGTTCACTCATCGTCCAAGCTGATGCTTGTCCGGTTGTCGTGAACGCTCTTTCTTCCAACAGTTGCAAGATGGGCAGAACGATATGTGTGGGATAGCCGGGGCCATCGCAGCAGAACCACTCACGCCTGAGACGGTGTCGCGCGTCACGGGAATGAACGCACGATTGGTCCATCGAGGACCGGATGGGCAAGGGATCTTCCATGAAGGACTCATTGCTTTGGCGATGCGGCGGTTGAGCATCATCGATATCCAGGGAGGGCAGCAACCTATTTTCAACGAGGACAAGACGCTGGTGTTGATTGCCAACGGCGAAATCTACAATTACGTGGAACTGAGGGCTCAGCTCCGTTCCCAAGGACATCGATTCAGGTCCGGCACTGACTGCGAAGTGATCGTGCATCTCTACGAGCAATATGGGCTGGATTGCGTAAAGCAACTGCGGGGCATGTTCGCCTTCGCGCTATGGGATTCACGACAGAGGCGTCTGATGCTTGCTCGAGATCGTATGGGGGAAAAGCCGTTGTATCTCTATAGTGATCAGGGGGTGCTGTATTTTGCTTCTGAACTCAAAGCGCTCATGGCGACGGGATGCGTCTCTTTTGCGCTGGACCCCGCCGCGGTGGATCTGTTCTTTCACTATAACTACGTGCCGGAACCGATGACGCCGATACGAGGCGTTCGCAAACTTCCGGCCGCCCATGTTCTGACGGTCGATGCGGACACAGGGGAGCAGAGGGAGTGGAAATACTGGCGCATGGAAGATGCGCCGGTCCTGAGCGGAAATCCTGTCGAATTGATCAAGAGCGAATTGGAATCCATCGCCGAGCTGATCGTTCGCTCGGACGTCCCGGTCGGTATCGCCCTCAGCGGCGGTCTTGACTCGAGTGCCATTGCTGCTATGACATCACGAAAATATCCCGGGGTCATGCAGGCGTTCACGGTGGGATACAGCGAGAAAAACCGGCATGATGAACGGGAGGATGCTAAGGCATTCGCGAAGTTTCTCGGGATGCCCTTTCATGAGGTGGTGCTTCATTCCAATGACTTGGCCGCATTCTTCCCCGAATTGATGTATTGGCTCGATGATCCCATCGGAGATATTTCAGCATTTGGTTACTACTCTGTCATGAAGGCAGCAAAGGCTCATGGTGTATCCGTCATGCTTCAGGGGCATGGAGGCGACGAACTGTTCTGGGGATATCCATGGCTGCGCCAGGCTGCTGACCAAACTCAACGGAAATTGAACGGTTGGCTCGCAGGATCGCCAAAATTCCGTGATTACGTGGCGCTCACGCTTCCTGCCTATTGGTCCTTGTGGGGGATGAAAGAATGGCTCAAATCTGGAGCGGGGATTCGTCCATCGTGGGATGCCTACGCACGAGACAGAGTGAGTCCGAAGGAGCAGGTCGTCTTTTATGACCTGACGCCCGACTTTCGTCTTGCCCGCAAAGGAATGAGGACATTCTATCCTCAGACATTTGTTGACGAGCTTCGTGAGTCATATGCCTATGACATCTTTACAGTTCCCCTTCCGTGGCCTGACATTGACGTGCTCCTCACTCAACTGATTTGCCGGACGTATCTTCAAGAAAACGGTATTGCTCAGAGTGATCGACTTAGCATGGCTTCATCCGTGGAGCTGCGACTCCCACTGGTGGACTATCGGTTGGTCGAAACCGTGATTGGACTGCGCAAAGCCTACCCGGACCACGCGCTCTCCCCCAAGATCTGGCTGCGTGAAGCACTGAAGAGTATGGTGCCTGAGTGGGTCCTGAATCGACCCAAACGTGGCTTCACCCCTCCCTTGCAGGAGTGGCACAAAGCGGTGTTTGCCGCACACGGCGCGGCACTGGAAGATGGATTTTTGGTTAATGCGGGTGTGTTGCGACCATCAAGCGGGAGGGAACTGGCCAAAGGGCCGTATCCTCCAGAAGCCGTCGCACCAATCTCTTTCAAAGCGCTGACGTTGGAACTGTGGTGCAAGGCGCTGGCTAGGTCTTCAGGGGAGCATCAGCCTGAGGAAACGAGTCCACACGGAGTATGCTCGTCGGCTGTTTCGGCCTATCCGGCTTCAGCGTAGTAAAAATCAGGGGAGCGACCCTGAGAAGGATGTACCCGGATGTCCCTCGCACCCATTGCGCTCTTTGCCTACAATAGGCCGGCCCACCTGATCCGGACCCTCTCCTCGTTGCAGGCCAATCTTCTAGCCGGAGACAGTCACCTCTACGTCTTTAGCGACGGCCCGAAGGACACCAATGACAGTCAAGCTGTGGAAGAAGTTCGGAAAGTCATCAAGCGTGTCGCGGGTTTTGCCGGTATTTCAGTGCAGGAACAGACAGGGAATCTCGGGCTGGCACAATCGGTTATCAAAGGAGTAACGGAATTGTCCGATACCTACGGTCGAGTCATCGTTCTTGAAGATGATCTTCTCGTTGCACCGGGATTTTTGACCTTCATGAACCAAGCACTTGAACGCTACGCTGACGTATCACGAATCATGCAAGTATCAGGTTATATGTTCCCCATTTCCCAAGTGGTGAAATTAGGAGACGTGTTCTTGTCGCGAAAGCCGGCAAGCTGGGGCTGGGCCACCTGGAAGAGAGCGTGGAGTCATTTCAGCCACGATTCAAATGAGCTGTTATCACACATACGCAGTGCTGGGAGGCAATGGGAGTTTGATATAGACGGGAGCTATCCCTATTTCAAAATGTTGGAGCAACAAGCTGCAGGAAAAATGGATGTGTGGGGCGTTCGATGGTACGCAAGCATGTTTTTGCAACGGGGGCTCTGTGTCTATCCAACACAGTCTCTCGTGTCAAATATGGGTATGGATGGGAGCGGTACGCACTGTGATCCTACGACGATATTCGATGTCCCTCTGAGTCCGCTCACCGCATGGAATTTATCTGTTGATATTCAGGAATCTGCTCCAGGGCTTGAGATGTTGAGACAATTCGGTTTCGAATCACAAAAGCAGATGGCACCATCGGTTGTGCGGCGAGCGATGAATAAATTCCGTCAATTTGTAAAAAGGTGAGCGGCTTGATCTGCCAACTGCAGAAGCGGTCGTGGCGCCTCCCGACGACCGAATCCATGAGAGCGCGGGAATCAGCTCCGACGACGTCATCATGAAATTACTCGCAAGATACATACTTCACAAACTTGGGCTGGACATCCGCAAGGTGTCTTCGCCGAGCATGCCCAACTGTGCTGCCAGACGAGATTCTCTCCCAGGGCTACTTCACCAAGCCCGCAGTATGGGATTTCGTCCAGGCACGGTTATCGACATAGGCGCAGCATGGGGATCGTTCTCCAAACAGTGTCACGACATTTTCCCCGATGCGCAATATGTATTGGTTGAACCACTTGAAGAATACAGCGCAGTACTTTCCAATGTCGTTGCGACGATTGGTCGAGCTTCACGTGAGACGGCCGTCGCCGCATCACATTCAGGCACGGCGGTTCTGAATGTTCATCATGATTTTGTCGGGTCATCTCTCTATACGGAAGTCGAGGAGGGGACCAAGATTGACGGAATCCCGAGGGAAGTTCCCGCAGTAACACTTGACTCATTGGTAGCGAAGCATCACGCAGCGCCGCCGTATTTGCTCAAGGTTGATGTACAGGGGGCAGAGCTCGATGTGCTTGCCGGGGGCGAGAGCACTCTGGAGAAGGCAGAATATGTGCTCCTGGAGGTGTCCTTATTCCAATTTTTCAACCGGGGTCCGCTGTTGCACGACGTTGTGACGTATATGAGGAACAAAGGATTTGTCCCTTACGATATGTATGAGTTGCAGTACCGGCCTCTCGACTATGCTCTTTCACAAATTGATGTCGCTTTCGTAAAAGAGGCTGGTCCTTTTCGCCGGATCCATGCCTACGCGACGGCTGAACAGCGCGCAGGGCAGAATCGGCGCCTCGCTGAGTATTTTAGAAAACTCGTGCCAAGGTGATGGTGAAATGAATCGCCCCCGCTTGTCCATTGTGACGCCATCCTTCAATCAAGGAGAATTCCTTGAAGAGACAATTAAATCCGTCCTCGATCAGGATTACGAAAACCTCGAATACATCGTAATGGATGGCGGGTCGACGGATAAAAGTGTCGACATTATCAAGAAGTACAGCGATCGTGTATCCCATTGGGTCAGTGAGTCGGATAAGGGGCAGTACGACGCCATAAACAAAGGATTTGCGAAGGCCCGGGGCGAGATCATGGCCTGGTTGAACAGCGATGACAAATATCTGCCCTGGACGTTCTCCCTTGTGGCGGACATTTTCACCGCCTTTCCCCAGCTAGAGTGGATTACCACCGTGCATCCCATAACGTGGAATGAGCAGGGCCAGCCGACCAAGATCGATTTTACGGGTGTGTTCAGTCAACGTTCCTTCGAGAAGGGGGGAAACTTTGCCGGTGCACGATCGTTTGGGCGTCGCTGGATCCAGCAGGAGTCTACATTTTGGAGGCGGTCCCTCTGGGAAAGGGCGGGAGGACGACTGGATACGTCGTACAGGTTCGCGGCGGATTTCGAATTATGGGCCCGATTTTTCCGGCATGCCGATCTCTGCGGGGTCAATGCCTTACTGAGCGGATTTCGACAACACGGGGATCAGCTCTCTGTACATCGGAGAGAGGAATATCTTCAAGAATGCGAACGAGTATTACGCGCTACCGGGAAATGGCCATGTTCGATCGGGGAGAGCCTCTTGCGGGGAGCGTTCTGGACAATCTTTAGGCCCTATTCCCTCAATAGGCCGCCGAGGCCCATCAAGACCCTACTCGAAGCGATTGGTTTCATTTATCCTACGCAACTCCTTGTCTGGACTGGAAAGGAATGGGAATTTACTACCGGCTTTTCCGTTTAAACGGTTATCCTAGACCACATGCGCATTCTTCAGGTCAGTACCGCGGATGTGGGCGGGGGAGCCGAATCGATAGCCTCCCAACTTCTACAAGGTTACAGAGACTTAGGGCATGATGCCTGGCTCGCAGTGGGGAGCAAGCACGCCCCCAATCCCTTTGTGTGGCAGATTCCTCACGATCAGTTCCGATCACCGTGGGCGAAGACGTGGAAGGCGCTGTTTGATCACGCCGGGCCTCTCACGGGGCCGCCACGCGCCGAGCGAATGCGTCGTGTCTGTACGCTCGCGATCTCTGAGCCTGGTCGATTCTTCCGTCGATTGAGGGGCACAGAGGATTTCGCATTCCCTGCAACCTGGCATCTTGCTGAATTGGCTCCAGCTGCACCGGATATCGTGCAATGTCACAACTTGCACGGGGCCTGGTTGCCGCAAGGGGGATACTTTGATTTGCGGGCGCTTCCACTGCTGAGTCACGCGGTACCTACCGTTCTGACACTCCATGATGCCTGGTTGCTGAGCGGGCACTGCGCGCATTCATTCGACTGTGAGCGCTGGAAGACCGGATGTGGCCTCTGTCCGGACTTATCCATCTATCCGTCGGTCCGTCGGGACAACACGGCGTACAATTGGATGCGGAAACAGGGGATCTTCTCGCGAAGCCGCCTCTATATTTCGACACCGTCGCAATGGCTGATGCGCAAAGTCGAAGCATCGATGCTGAACCCAGCCATTGTCGAGTCACGAGTCATTCCAAACGGTGTCGATCTCTCCATTTTTCGACCTGGAGATCAACGATCGGCGAGAGGGGCCTGCGGTATACCCGCGGATGCCAAGGTGATCCTCTGCGCAGCTCGCGGTGTGCAGGGCAACGCATGGAAAGACTTCGAGATGATGCGCGCCGCAACTGAGGCAGTGGGTCCACGCGTGCGGAACTCGAAGCTCGTATTTGTCGTGCTGGGAGAAGATGGCTCCTCTGAGTCGTTGGGTTCCATAGATGTGCGACATGTTCCATTTACGAACGATCGTGCAGTGGTTGCCCGCTATTACCAGGCGGCCGATGTGTATCTCCATGCGGCTCGGGTCGATACGTTTCCCAATACCGTCCTTGAGGCGATGGCCTGCGGTGTACCCGTGATCGCGACGGCGGTGGGCGGGATTCCCGAGCAGATCAGTGACGCAAGGACAGGCTGGCTCGTACCTCCTGGTGACGTGGATGGCATGGCAGATCGTATCATCCGGATGTTGTCAACAGAGTCGCTTCGAGAGCGAGTTGGACACGAGGCGGCGATTACGGCACAGCGGCGATTTGACGTTCGGGAACAGGCCGCGGCGTACGTGAGGTGGTTTGCGGGCATTACTGAGTCGTTGAAACGGCTGCCTGAACGAAGGGCTGCTCCCTGCATGGTGCCAGCCGGGATGCGGGAAGCGGCCTGCTCTCAGAGAGTGTAGGCGTCACCATCGAGCGCGATATGAAAGTGTTGCTGCTAGCTGTTGGCCTTGATGTCGGTGGAACGGAGAGCCATATCCTGGACTTGGCTTCTGGAATGGATCGACGGTTCAACGTGGTCGTCTGTTCGCTCAAGCCGCTTGGACGGCTCGGGCAAGAACTGCAAGCCCGTGGAGTGCGTGTGCTGTCCTTAGAGGGGAAAGGGAAATGGGATCCGCGAGTGTTGTGGCGATTCTGGCGTGTGCTTCGAGCTGAACGGCCCGATGTGGTGCAGGCATTCCTGTTCTGGGCCAACATTGCCGCCCGACTGATCGGCCGGTTGTTACCCCGGAGTCGGATCATTTCATCGTATCACGATGAGATTGTGTCGGAAGGTCCGCTCAACCGTTTGGTCGATCGGCTCACCATGATGTGGACACAGTATCTCGTCTGTTGTTCGCAGGCCGTCCAGCGATCGGTGGTAGAGCGCATCGCTGGAAAAGGGAAGCCCGTTGTGATTATCCCTTTTGGGGTGCATGCGAATCGATTCGGTGAGACCAAAGTAGGAGAGGCTACGAACGCATCTCGGCCTGGTTTGCCCGTGCTTGGCACGGTGTGTCGATTGGTTGAGCCGAAGAAGGGACTGACTTATCTCCTTCAGGCGGTAGCGGAGTTAGAGCGAGAAATGGGTAAGCCTGTCTGTCAGGTGATGATTGTGGGGGATGGACCGGCACAATGTGAGCTTCGTGCGCTCAGTGAACGGCTCGGCATTGCGCACCGGGTTCAATTCATGGGAACCAGGCGGGACGTCCCTGAGTTGCTATCGCGGATGGACGTCTTTGTCCTGCCCTCGTTGTATGAGGGGTTCGGCATCGCCATTTTAGAGGCGATGGCGGCAGGCAAGCCGGTAATCGCGACGACCGTGGGTGGAATTCCTGAGTTCGTCGAGCAGGGACATTCCGGTGTTCTGGTTTCGCCGGGAGACTCCAGGGCCTTGGCTCAGGCGATCAAGGAAGTGATCGCACATCCCGAACGGGCTACGATCATGGGCCGCAACGCTCAAGCGCACGTCAGGAAACACTATGCCATTGAGTCGGTTGTGCGGCAGCACGAGGACCTGTACGAAATGTGCTTGGCTAAAGTCTAGGGGGTCGGGATCTGTATGTCTCTCCTGTTCTTCACATTCTTCCTGGGGTTGTTGATCGCTTTGTACGGTGTGCCGATCGCCAGGCAGGCTGCGTTGAAATACGGCATCGTCGACGCACCGGACGGACAGCTCAAACATCAAAAGGAACCTGTGCCGTACTTCGGAGGGTTGGCCATTTATCTGGCATTTCTCATCAGTCTGGCCTTTACCTTCGAATTCCGTCATGACGTGCTGGGCATCATCTTAGGCGGGACCATTGTCGTGATGTTGGGACTCATCGACGATTTTGGGGTCCTGACACCTTGGACCAAGCTGATCGGGCAGCTGCTCGCCGTGTTTGTCTTGATCAAGAGCGGGATCAGGATCGAGATTGCAGCCTTTCCCGACTGGGTCGACCTCCTGCTCACCGTGTTCTGGATGGTGGGATTGATCAATGCGTTCAATCTGCTGGATATCATGGACGGGCTCTCAGCCGGTGTAGGCGCCGTCAGCGCGACGGCCTTGCTTATTGCAGCATTACTTCAGGGAGATCAGACAATCGCCTTCATGCTGGCGGCGTTGATCGGAAGCTTGCTGGGCTTCCTGAAATACAACTGGCAGCCGGCACGGATTTATATGGGCGATACGGGCGCAATGTTTATCGGGCTGTTGCTCGGTGCGATGGCCATGATCGGCAAATATCCGAGCGACCATCCGCTTTCTCTGTTGACTCCAGTGTTTATTTTGGGAATTCCAATTTTTGACACGCTGTTTGTGATGTGGATTCGCTATCAGCGAGGCTTGCCGATATTTTGGGGGAGCCCCGATCACATCGCCATTCGATTGCGGCATTGGGGCATGCCTGTTCCTCAGATTGTCCTCGTGAGCTACCTATGGACCGCTATGATCGGCGGGATCGGTCTGCTCTTGATGGTCGTCGGTCAGGACATGGCCTGGGCGCTCTGTCTCGGAACAGTGGGGGTCCTTCTCGCGTCGACATTCATTTTGAAGAGAATTGATGTGACGAAATCCATGCGATCGGTCGTCGCGCCGAACGTGGAAGAAGGCGCAGCATGATCGTCATCGTCGGCGCCGGCCTCGCCGGCCTCAGCACGGCCTATCATCTCTCTGGATCTTCTTACCGGCTGTACGAGCGTGAGATGGAGGTGGGCGGGCTCTGCCGTTCCTATCGAAAGAACGGCTTTACGTTCGACTATACGGGGCATCTGCTGCACTTTCGCCAGCCTGGCATTCAGGCGTTGGTCGAGCAGCTGCTGGCGGGGAAACTCCAGAGGCACAGCCGAAAGTCTTTCATCTATTCACACAGCACGTATACAGAATATCCGTTCCAGGTGAACACCTATGGTCTTCCACCCGAAGTCGTTCGGGAATGTCTGATGGGATTCATCGCCACGCTGACGAAACCAGGATCGTCGATCGCTCCCAAAGAGCTCTCCTTTAAGGAGTGGATTCTCGACAATCTCGGTGAAGGCATGGCCAAACATTTCATGGTGCCGTTCAACGAAAAGCTCTGGCAGGTGTCGTTGGATGAACTGACATCCGACTGGGTGTCATGGCTGGTGCCGAAACCGGAACTCAAGGACGTGATCAACGGCGCCTTGGGCATCAAGAATAAAGCGTTCGGATATAACCCTTCGTTTCTGTACCCCGCTACGGATGGCATTAGCGTGCTCCCGGAATCCTTCCTGCCCGGCATTGCCGGCCTGAACACCGGCATGGAATTGGTCGAGGTCGATACAAAGCGTCGTCGCGCACTCTTCCGTGATCGACGAAGCGGGCAGAGCGTGACGGAGCATTATGAGTCGCTGGTTTCCACGATTCCTGTGCCGGAACTCGTGCGTCGTTGCCTCGACCTTCCGGCCCATCTGAAGGAGGCGGCGGAAGGTCTGCGCTGGGTTTCGGTCTATAACCTCAACATGGGCGTGGCTCGTGAACAGGTTTCCGACAAGCACTGGTTGTACTTCCCTGAACCGGAATATCCATTCTATCGCATCGGGTTCCCCATGAATTTCTCACCATCGCTAGGACAAGCCGGCTGCAGCTCGATGTATGTGGAAATGTCCCATCGACCGACGGAACAGCAATCAACAGAGCAGCTCATCGCACGCGCTCGGTCCGGCATGGAGCGGGCCGGCATCTTACGCCCGGATGATGAGATCGTCGTAGCAGACGTCAAAGACCTGCACTATGCCTACGTCTATTTCGATCGTCATCGCGCGCGCACCCTGCCGGCGATTCTGGCCGAGCTGACACGCCGTGGAATTTATTCGATCGGCCGGTATGGGGCGTGGGAGCACACCTCGATGGAAGATGCGATCGGACAGGGCAAACAACTAGCCGAACGGCTTCGAGCGCAGGGCGCCCAGTCCGTGCCCGCCTAAGCGTATCGTGTACACCATCTGTCATATTATTACCAAGCTTGAACTGGGAGGAGCCCAGGAGGTTGTGCTCTATGCCGTCTCCCATTTGGATCGACGCAAGTTTCGTCCCGTGCTTGTCGCAGGACCGGGAGGCATACTGACCGAGGAGGCCCGCCGACTGCCCGGCGTTCAGACCATCATTGTTCCTTCCCTCGGCCGTCGGATTCACGCGATCAGTGATGTGCTTTCATTCGTCCGTCTGATCTTGCTGTTTTACCGCCTCAAGCCTGCCATCGTGCACACCCACAGCTCCAAAGCCGGCGTACTCGGTCGATGGGCCGCCTGGTGCGCGCGAGTTCCTCTCATCATCCATACCGTTCACGGATTCGGCATCACCCCGGAGCAACCGGCATGCCTTCAGCGCTTGTTCATCATGCTTGAGCGAATCACGGGATGGATCACCACCCATTGGATTACCGTCGCTGAGATCGATGCCCAAAGGGGGAGACAGTGGGGATTGTTCAATTCGAATGTGTCGGTGATCAGAGCCGGCATCGACCCGCATCCGTTTCAGCAGCCGCTTGAACCGACCGCTCGGAGGAGACTTCGTGAAGAATTCGGCGCCGACTCGGACGACTACGTGATCGGAACGGTGGCCTGTTTGAAACCTCAGAAAGCGCCGGAAGATGTTGTCGCCGTCGCGAATCGGGTATGTGCACGGATTCCGCGAGCCCGATTTGTTCTGGTTGGAGATGGAGCATTGCGTCCGCGCATCGAAGCCCTGGTCAAAGGGTACGGACTGCAAGACCGAGTGCGTCTGGCCGGATGGAGACGTGATATCGATCGAGCCATGAAGAGCTTCGATGCGCTCCTCCTCACGTCGCATTGGGAAGGGCTTCCACGAGTCATTCTTGAAGCAGCGTCGGCGGGGTTGCCGATCGTAGCGACCAGAGTCGGAGGTGTGGAGGAAGCGGTGGTGCAAGTCGACAATGCTCGTTTGTATGAGGCAGGAGATATTGCCGGTCTTGCGGCAGGGCTGGAAGCCATCCTTCGAGAACGTGAGACGGGGGGTGAGACAATCGGCATCAGGAAAAAGCTTCCCAAAGAATTTCACATCGAAGAAATGGTCAAACAATACCAATATCTGTATGATAGGCTTCTGTCACGGCAAGCGAAGCTGGTGCACAGTCCTGCAGCACAACCTTAGCCACCGGAGTCATCGTGAACGTTCCATTGTTGGATCTGAAAGCCCAGTATCGCAGCATTAAGGCAGAAGTACTGGCAGTCATGGAAGCCGTCTGCGACGAGCAGGGGTTTGTCCTCGGGCCTCGTGTGGCCGACTTTGAAAGAGCCATGGCGCAGTATGTCGGGAGCCGCCATGCGATCGGTTGTGCGTCCGGAAGCGATGCGCTCCTCCTCGCCTTGATGGCGTCGGGGGTGAAGGCCGGCGATGAAGTAATCACGGTCCCATTCACCTTCTTCGCCACCGCAGGGGCCATCTCGCGGCTCGGCGCTAAGCCCGTCTTTGTCGATATCGAACCGCAGATGTTTAATATTGATCCGCATCAGTTCGAGCGGGCCATCACCCCCCGTACGAAAGCCGTCATCCCTGTGCATCTCTTTGGGCAATGCGCCGACATGCGGGCGATCAACGAATGCGCCAAAGGTAAGAAGATCCGCGTGATCGAGGATGCCTGCCAGGCCATCGGGGCCGCGCAGCAGGACAAGCGTGCCGGGGCGTTGGCCGACGTGGGCTGTTTCAGCTTTTTCCCGACAAAGAACCTTGGCGGATTCGGGGACGGCGGGCTGATGACGACCGATGATGAGGGTCTGGCCGACGCGCTCTCGATGCTGCGGGTTCATGGGAGCCGTGTCCGGTATCTGCATGAGGCGGTGGGTATCAATAGTCGATTGGATGCCCTACAGGCGGCGATTCTTCACGTGAAGCTCAAGTACCTCGATCAGTGGACCGAGGGCCGCCGCCGGAATGCCGAGCGCTACCAGCAGCTCTTCGCCCGTACCCAGCTTCTCGATCGTGTTCTGTTGCCTGTGACGGCCCCTGGAAATTTTCACGTCTATAATCAATATACGGTGAGGGTCCGTCAACGGGACGAACTCAGGAACTTTTTAAAGGAGAAAGGTGTCGGGTCAGAGGTCTATTATCCCCTGCCAATGCATCTACAAAATTGCTACCGCGATCTCGGTTATCACAAAGGCTCATTCCCTGTGTCAGAACGGGCTGCGGAAGAGGTGCTCTCGCTCCCGATCTACGCTGAATTGACAGAAGATCAACAAGCCTATGTCGTTCAGATGATCGGTGAGTTCTATCGGCGGACCTAGCCTTCACTGTGTGCGTGTCGATACTCACAGGAGCGGCACTGTTTCCGTCAACGAAAAGGCCTTCTGCGCGTTGCATCAGGTATATAGAAATGGTTCGTCGAACTGTGTCTGGAACTATGCCGATTCCAATGCTGGACAGATGGAGGCTTTCATGAGGTCGACGACGTGGATGATACTCTGGGCATGCTGTCTGTTGTGGACCAACGCTGTCTCCGCGAAAGACCTCTCACCTCGTGATATTTACGAACAAGCGTCCCCCGCCGTTGTCATGGTCATGGGGCATTCCGATGGAGGCAAGAGCGGGAGCGGGGGAACCGGCTCGATCATCCAGGCGGACGGATTGGTGTTGACCAATGCTCATGTCGTGATCGAAGAGCGAACCGGGAGGCCCTATCCCCGGCTGTCCGTCTTTTTAAAGCCGGCCCGCGTCACGGGCGATCCCAGGGTCGACCTTTCACGGATGGTGCGAGCGAAAGCGATCGCCTATTCCGTGCCCTTGGATTTGGCCCTTCTCAAACTCGACGGGGCTCCGGCCCCTTTGCCGGTTGTAGCGTTCAGCGAGTCCACCCAAGGCAGAATCGGTGATCGAGTGGTCGCCATCGGCCATCCGGAGCAGGGAGGTCTTTGGACATTGACGACCGGTGTGATCAGCGCGGAGGTCGACAATTTCAATGGGGTGAAAGGCAAGGATGTGTTCCAGACGGAAACCGGACTCAACCGGGGCAATTCAGGCGGTCCGCTGCTCGATAGTGAAGGGCACATGATCGCTGTCAATACGGCCATCGCTCGAGTGGCTCCCGACGGTCTTCCCATCACCAGCATCAGTTTTTCTCTCAAGTCGAGTGTGGCAGCGCAATGGCTGCAGGAGCAAGGCTTGAGTCGTCAAACGGTTGGAAGTGCACCTTCGACGGTCCCTTCGACTCAGACGAACGCGGTGGCCGATCTTCCGGCGAAGCCGCCTGCCCAGCCTCAGGCCAAGCCGGTTCAGCCTCCCAAAGTCGCGGCGCCTGCTACGCCGTCGGTCAAGCCGGGGAGCGCCGAGCAACCCCCGGCCCGTCCCTACAATCTTGACCTCCTTGTCAGTGACCGGGCCAAGGCAGAAGCGGATTTGGAAGGAATGATTTCCGAAATGCGCGGAAGGATGAAGGGGAGGTAGCTCGTGTTCAATGAGTCCACTGCATGAGGGGCCGTTGTATCCGTCAGCCTCGCGGTCTTATCACAGGTATCTGCTGTTGCCTTCTTGTCGCCATTCCCGCCGTCAGCTCTGCAAGAACCGACTTGGATCGTCTCGAGCTGCGTGGGGCCGTTCACACGGTCGTCACCAAGCATCCTCAACTGAAGACCACGCACCAGTTTGATCGCGATGGCCATCTGACGTCTCTAGCGCTGGTGCCCACCAACGAGGCCGATGTGGCTCGCTATCTCTATCAGTATGATGAGAGCGGGCGTCTCATCGAAGAGCAGACGTTCGAACCGGATAACACCGTGTCCTACCGCAAATTATTTCGATATGGAATCGATGAGCAGG
Organism: uncultured Nitrospira sp.; assembly: GCA_946479785.1. The sequence continues at coordinate 43,746 of CAMLHQ010000005.1, read as the reverse complement.
GACGGCAATCGGCACAAGTGGCTGTGACGGACAACGGTCTCTTAGCCCATGCAGAATTCTCCATCTACGATGACAGAGGATCGCTCGCCGAAGAGATCGTGATCACCGGGCAGGGCGTAGCGGAAAAAAGCCTCTACGATGTGCGAGGGAATCTCGTCTATCACGCCCGCTACTTTCAAGGACGCCTGGTCTTGGAGGCGTCGCATCACTACGACCCGCTTGATCGACTCAAGGAAAGCCGATTCTATGGGGGCGACGGCGAGCAGATGCGAAAAGATCACTATCGGTATGATCAGGCAGGGAACCGTATCGAACAAACAAGCGAATATTACCGTCAATCACATCTACGGAAATCGGTCGTGACCTACGAGTTCGATCATGCCGGGAACTGGGTCAAGGAAACGATTCAGCGATGGTCGCAGAAGAACGGTTCGATCGTTCTGGCCGAGACCGTGGTCAGCCGCGAACGGGTCATCACGTACTATTGAACTGATACGGCACGATGTTTCTCCCGCTCGAAATTCTTCAAAACCTCCTCATGGGCATCCAACCCATCGCCAAGCTGGCCAGCCGGTATCATTCGACCGGTTTGAATGCCAATCCTACGATGGCCCGTCAGGTCTTTGAGTTGTTCTGTAGGTTTCAGTCTGTGGCAGGGAAGGACATTCTGGAAATTGGGCCTGGTCACACATTGGAAGTGTTGGAGGAGGCGCTAGCGGCTGGTGCAAAAAGCTGCACGGCCGTCGATGTGGCGGAGTATCTTTCAGCCGAGCAAGCCGCTCAAAGGAAAATTGCCTATCGGTTGTACGATGGAAAGCAATTGCCGTTTGATTCACAGCAATTCGACTGTGTGTGGTCCCACACAGCCTTCGAGCACCTTCGATATCCTGCTGTCACGATCACGGAATGCGTTCGAGTGTTGCGTGGCGGCGGCAGGATGGTCGCCCTCATCGACCTGGGGGACCACGCCTATTATAAGCGAGAGCCGCTTCAGCCGTTAAAGCTATTCGACTGTATCCGCTATCCCGAATGGCTGTGGAAGCTGATGAGATGGAACCGAAGTTCCTACGTGAACCGGCTGAGGAAGTCCGAGTGGAAACGATTGTTCCATGAGGCGGGACTGGTCCTCCGAGCAGAGGAGTCCCGGGTGAGTCGTGAGATAGAGAACGCCCTGCCTACACTACAATACCTGCACAAGTACAGCCATGATGATGCGGTGACCAATGTCCTCACGGTGTGGCTGGAAAAGCCGAGCCAGACAGCCTCGTAACACTAGCTCGTCACCGCTCCCTCCGAAGCCGATGAGACATGTCGGGCGTACTTGGCCATGACGCCGGAGGTATAGCGGGGGACCGGCTGCTTCACTTTCTTGAGACGCGACTTGATCTCCTTGGCGGACAGCTGCACGTTCAGTTGGCGTTTCGCAATGTCGAACACGATGGTATCGCCGTTTTTCACGGCAGCGATCGGCCCGCCTCTCACCGCCTCGGGGGCGACATGGCCTGCCATGAGACCATGCGTGGCGCCGGAAAATCGTCCGTCGGTCAGGAGCGCGACGGAATCGCCCAATCCCGCTCCCACAATTGCGGCCGTCACGCCCAACATCTCTCGCATGCCCGGCCCGCCTGATGGCCCTTCGTAACGGATCACCACGACATCGCCGGATTTGATCTGCCCGGTTTTCACCGCCACGAACGCATCTTCTTCACGGTCATAAACTTTCGCCGGTCCCTGGAACTGCATCATCGAATGGCCGGCCACCTTCACCACGCAGCCTTCCGGCGCTAAATTACCCTTCAGAATCACTAGTCCGCCCGTGGGTTTGATTGGATCGGAGAGCGGCCGTAATACCCGTTGGCCCGGTGTCTCTGTCGCATCCTTGGCCTCTTCGCCGATCGTGCGCCCGGTCACTGTCGGTTGGTTCCCGTGAAGGATACCGGCATCGAGCAGGCGTTTCGCCACCAGCGTCGTGCCACCTGCCGCATAGAGGTCCGCCGCGGCAAATCGGCCACCCGGTTTCAGGTCCGCCAGCAGCGGCACTTTGCGATTGATCTTGTCGAAGTCGTCGATCGTCAATTTGATGCCGGCCTCGCGTGCGATGGCGAGCAGGTGCAGTACGGCATTCGTCGAGCCGCCGGTGGTCGCCACCGCGGCAATCGCATTGTCCAGCGACTTGCGTGTAATGATCTGACGGGGCCGCAGGTCTTGCTTCAAGAGGTCCATCACCATCTTGCCGCACTCGAATGCGACGTCGTCTTTCCGATTGTCCATCGCCGGGACACCATTGCGCCCCATCGGCGACATGCCGAGAAATTCGAACGCGATCGCCATCGTATTGGCGGTGAACTGCCCGCCGCAGGCTCCGGGACCGGGACACGCATGATCTTCGAGATCTTTCAATTCGGCATTCGTCATCTTGCCGGAGGCATGTTTGCCGACGGCTTCGAAGACGTCTTGGATCGTCACGTCGTGACCCTGAAAATGCCCCGGCATGATCGAGCCGCCGTAGAGCATCAACGACGGTACGTTCAGGCGGGCGAGCGCCATCACGGTTCCCGGAATCGTTTTATCGCAGCCTGACAGGGCCACCACACCGTCGAAGAGATGACCTCGCGCGACGAGTTCGATCGAGTCGGCAATCACTTCCCGGCTGATCAGCGAAGCCTTCATGCCCTCGGTGCCCATTGAAATGCCGTCCGATACGGCGATCGTGTTGTATTCGATTGGCGTACCACCTGCGGCGCGGATGCCGGCCTTCACCCGTTCCGACAAGCGGCGCAGATGAAAGTTGCAGGGCATGACTTCGATCCAGGTATTGGCGACGCCGATGATCGGGCGGGAGAGATCCTCATCGGTGAATCCCACGGCTTTCAACATGGCCCTGGCCGGGGCGCGACCAGGACCGACGAGGAGATCGTGACTTTTGAGCTTTAACTCTTTCGGCATAACGTCCTCTTCAGGTTGCTGAAAATGCCATTGTTCTCACCCTCCCACCCGGCGCGCCAAGACGCGCCTTTGCCGCAATCCTCTTTCTCCGTCGATCGAACCTCTCAACGTACCTTGCCCGCGTACGCATCGAGGCCCTCTCTCCTTGCGGCCTTGCTGGACGGCATTTTGATCAGCCTGGGGAGTTACTGCATGAGATAGGTCTGATTACTTGTTTTTCTTTTTCTCTCCGTGCTTCTCCTCTTTCTTCGCTTCCGTATCGATCACGGTACCGGCAGCGGCATCAATGTGGACTTCCGTGACGCTCCCGTCGGCGCCGACGACTTCCACTTCCCATACCGTCTTCCCATGCTTTTTCTCGAGTTCAGCTTCCACGGCGGTTCCCGGCACCTTTTCAAGAGCGGTTTTGATCGCCTGATCGATCGTCACCTTGGCATCCTTGACCAGATCGACGACCTTCCCTTCCTTGTCATCGCTCCATGCGGTACTTGATCCGACGATCATGCTGACGGCGATGATCGCGGCGATTGCGAAACGTCTCATGGCTCCCTCCTTGTGGTCAGGCCGGCAAAAATTCACAATTCCTACTGAGTCTTCATGTCCGACGGCGGCATCGGTGCGGCGCCGCCACCCTTGTGCGGGTTGCCTGGCATGCCCCCACCATGCGGATTCATCATGCCGCCCGGCTGGGCGCCGTGGCCTCTGTCACCCTCTTTATGCTGCTGCATCATCTTTTCGTGCACGGCCTTTTCCTTGGTGCGCTGTTCGGGAGTCAAGAGGCCCAAGACCTCGCGGCGCGTCTTAATCGAGGTCATCCGCAGCGCGACTTGCATGTCTTCGCTCTGCTTCAATTTGGCTTCAATCGCGCCGAGATCGGACTTTTCTTCATCGGTTAACGCCTTCAACTCCCGCTCCGCAACCTGGATGTCCGCTTCCGCTTTGATGCGGGTCTTGTCCAGGTTCAGCTGAATGTCTTTCAATTTCGCCACCTGCTCGGCCGTCAAGCCGATGTCTTTCTCATGTTTGAGGAGATGCCGGATCAAATGACCGGCGCCGCTGTGCATCATGCCCATGCCATGGCTTCCCATCGCTCCATGGCCGCCGCTTTCGTACCCGTCCTTCCCGCCGTGGCCATAGCCAGGCTCATTCGCCCAGACGCCGGTGGTTCCAATCACCAGCGCGAACGCCGAGGTCATAGCAAGCGTCAACCCTCTCTCTGTTCCCTTCTTCATGCCGTCCTCCTTCGGTTGAACAATCCTTCAAGTAGTTCGTAATAACGAATCATTATCGCACAAACAAACCGCCTTCGCCCTTCAGTCCGTTGAAGAGGAACTGAACGGCCAAGGCGGCAAGCAGCAAGCCCATCAGGCGCGTGATGATCTTTTCCGCCAGTGGGGTCATCCATTTGGCTCCCGATGCGCCAAGAGCCAGGATGGCGTAGCTTGCCAGACCGACCAGCGCAACGCAAGCCAGCAAGATACCTCGATGGGCCCACGAGGCGGCTTGAGCGTCAAGGAGAATCACGGTCGAAATCGCAGCCGGTCCGGCGAGCATCGGCACGGCAAGCGGCGTAATGGCGATGTCGTCTTTCATGGCAGCTTCAGCCGTTTCAGCCGCCGTTTCTTGAACAGGAGAACGTTGAGCCCGTAACATGTCCAACGCCACAAGCAGCAGCACCAGCGCCCCTGCCACTTGCACCGCGGGAAGTGTGATGCCGAGGAGAGAGAATAGCCATTGCCCGATGAGCGCAAAGCCGGCCAGGATACCGATGGCGACCATGCAGGCCACGCGAGCCATGCGTAGCCGATGAGCGGTGTCCCGCGCGGTCATGGCCAGGAACGCCGGCACGGTTGCGATCGGATCGACAATGACGAAGAGCGAGCTGAACGCGAGCACGGCGTACTCGGTTAGGGTCATGAGCTACGTCTCGCCTGATTCAGCAAGTCGATGCGCGGGTCCGGATGCTTGATGTGTGCGAGCTGTTCAAAAAGCTTTTGTCCTTCATTGCTGATGGCGGGCGGCATCACGACATGAAGAATCAGGAACAGGTCGCCATGTCCGGTCGCCGACGGAAGGCCTTTACCCTTTAGACGCAGTTTGCTGTCTGCCTTGCTGCCAGACGGCACCTTCACCTTCACCGGTTCCGTCAAGGTGGGCGCCATGATTTCTGCGCCTAAAGCCGCTTCCCACGGATAGACAGGCACGTTGACATGGATATCGCTGCCCTGGCGTCGGAAAACGGGATCCGGCTCGATGACGACATGCAGATAAAGGTCGCCATGCTTGCCGCCGTTTGACCCGGGCTGGCCTTTGCCCGCCACTCGCACGCGGGTCCCGTCCTGGACGCCAGCGGGAATCTTCACTTCGATTGTCTTCAATTCTGCAGTTGAACCGGTCCCGTGGCAGGTCGGGCAGGTCCTGCCCCGCAAAGCGCCGGTGCCCTGGCAGGTCGAACACGTCGTCGGTTCTCGCAGGTTGATCCGCTTCGTGACGCCGGTCAGCACTTCGCGCAAGGATAACTCGACCTCGGTTTCGAGATCCTCGCCCGGCATGGCAAAGCCCCGTCCCGCACCGCCACGACCTCGGCCACTGAAGAGATTTTCGAAGATATCTGAAAAAGCCTCGCCGCCGGATTCGCCCCCCGTCTGTTGCCAGTTAAACCCTTGTGTGCCGGCTTGCTGGCGCGCCTTTTCGAAGGCTTCCGCCTGTTCCCACTGGGCGCCGTACTGATCGTATTTCTTTCGCTTGTCGGGGTCGGAGAGCACCTCGTTGGCTTCGTTAAGCTCTTTAAATTTCTTCTCCATTTCGGCCTTTTTCGTGCCCGAATGGAGATCAGGATGGAATTGGCGGGCAAGCCGCCGATAGGCTTTCTTGATATCATCCGCCGACGCGGTCCGCGGAACGCCGAGGATCTGGTAGAAGTCTCGTGACGAGGTGGCCATGCAAAAGAAGATAAAGCAGAACGGCTTACAATCAACTCTCTCTGACCCAGCTTACGGAGTCGTCAGAAGCTTTGCAAGCGCGACCTACCGTGAGAAGAAACCGAATGAGAGTCCGATGAATGGGATTCCGGCGTTCAATCCGGAATTCTGATTGCGGGTGCCGCCGTTCGAAATGTGCAGGAACCGGTATCCTGCTTGGACGGCCCATTGAGGAGTGAAATACCATGATAAGCCGGCTCCGCCCCAGACCATGAAATTGAACTGCCCCGGTTGTTCCGGTACGCGGCCTCCCAGATCAGTCCAGAGGGGGCCGCCACCGCCTTCGACATAGAAACGCAGGCGATTGAGCGCGGTAAAGGCATAGATCAGTTTCGGCGTGACTCCGATTCCATAGGCGGTGACGGGTTCGGCAGTTCGAAACGTCGGCAACTCCGCCCCGACGCCAAGCTGTCCCTGATACCAACCGGAACCGATCGTATCGGTGAGGGTCATGACCCAGGAGGGTATCGCCGCGACTCCGAAAAGTTTTGAGGATTGCCCGGGCAAGAGTCGAATCGGAAGGAGCGGGCCGGTGGTGAAGCCCACCGTCTGCGTCCCGATTGTCACCGAGGGAGTGAAGGTTTCAGCGCTGATCCGGCAAGGCAGCAGGAGGATAAGGAACAGAGACAGGCCAAGACGAATCGCTCCTGCGCCGTACGACGCTTGCTCGGCACCATCATGCGGGAGGGCACGGCAGGGACTCACGAGGCCGAAGGGGCTTTCGCGCGCGCCATCAGCTTGCAGTAGGAGCAGGTTTCGGCGGTCGTCGGCTGGCCACAGGTGGCACAGGGGTGGAGCATGGCCCGGTCTTTTTCAGTCATGGTGGGAGAGATCGAGTCCTTCTTCCGCTGTTTATCCAGAAAACCCCAATAGAAGTATTGTTTGGTGCCGGGAGATTCCGTTTCGAGACGATTGAGGACCTCCTTATAGAGGAGAGACCTCGCGCCCTGCGCCATCGGGCATTCGTCCACGATGTAGTCGATTTTGTTCAGGACACAATAGGCCGCGAGTTCCCGTTCCGAGAGGCGATAGAGCGGCTTCACCTTCTTGGCGAACCCTTCGACTGAGGCGGGTAGAGTCGGCCCTTGTTTATCCAGATAGTCCTCTTGCCAATGCAGCACGTTGCCGAGCAGGCGGGCCGCTTCGTCGTCGAGATTATGACCGGTCGCCATCACGTCGTAGTCCTGTTCAATGGCAGCCCGGTTAAATTGATACCGTTTCAGCGTTCCGCAGGTCGAACAGGTCGGGCGATGGACCAGCTGGGCGAGTTCTTTGATGCCGGCTCCTTCTTCCTGTTCAACGGTGTGGGTATGCCATGTGGCACCGAGAGGAACGGCAACCGACTCGGCAAATCGGCGAACCATTTGATGGGAACGCTCGGAATAGCCGCCGATACCCAGGTTCACGTAAAACGCATCGGCCTTATAGCCGAGCTTGAGTAGAATATCCCACAGCGCCAAACTATCTTTCCCGCCAGAAACCGCAACGAGAATCCGATCGTCTTTCCCGAACATCCTCTGCGACTTGATCGCGCGCGCGACCTGGTCGTGAACAAAACTGTTGAAACAGCCCTTGCAGAAGGCGGCATGGTGCCGGGGGATCTTGATGACCGCTTTGGTCTTGCACTTGGTGCAGTTCATGAGCTCGATCATACGAGCGGAATTACGTCAATGCAATGGTGTGAAAGAGGAAGGGTCGACAGTTTGGGAGAGTCAAAAGAAAACCGGTCCGCGGGGCATTCCCGCGGACCGGTTTATCATACCTGCGACTGGAGTAACTAGACAGTCTTCCTGCGCCTTTGATTCCAAAGGCCGATGCCTGCCAGGCCCGAGCCGAGAAGAAGAATGGAAGCCGGTTCAGGAACCTGTCCTACCTGCCCATCAAGGCTAACTCCCTGGGAGCCAGCTGTGATGGTTTGAACGAGCGTGAGTGAGTAGGCACTCGGACCAGCGGACCCGCCGGCTATTGAAGCGCCAAAGACCCCAGAGAATGGACCGAGGGTGCCGATTGACGTGGTTTGGGCAAAAAGGGAATTGCCGATGTCAAACCATGCTGACTGGGAAGCAGAGCCGCTTGAGACCACTCCAGAAAACGATTCTAAAAAGCCGCCTGTGGGTACTTGCGTGAAATTCATATCACTGAAGCTAATCGTCAAATCATGTGTGCTACAACCCGTGCCCGCCGCGCAGGTCGCAGCAAGCGTGAAGGTGTCTAACCCAAAGGGCGACAGCAACGGCGATTGGCTGGCCCCTCCAGCGACAATAATGTTCCATCCATCGAAGTTTGCGTTGCTATAACTGACCGAATTCGTCCCAGATAAAACCGTAACAGTGGTGAGTCCGTCCGAGACAGTCAGCTGTTCCGTGCTGGTGGCGAGTGCCAGATGCGCTGGACCTAGAACTAGAATTACAGCGAGTAAAACTTGTTTCATGAATGGCCCTCCGGTTAGAGATTTTGTCATGTGAGTATCAAGTCTTATGCCACAAGTTTTTCAATCCCCCTGGACGTAGGGGAGAGCAAGAATCCCTAGGACTGGCGCATTCCGAACCATCAACGAAAGCGGTAAGAAGTACGCTTACGGCGACATGTTTGAAGCAAGTGTAAAAAGCATTAACACTCATGTGAGTAGACGGGTACGTATTATCGAGCAAGAGAGCTTTTACGATAAACCCCACATCATTTGCGTAATTCCAGCTGTTCCATGCATTGAGAAGGGACGTTCCATGTTTGAGACTACTTATGTAAGGAAGATTTACAGTCAAAAGGAGAAATCTTAGGGGGGCATTACGTTTTCACATCGCCTGAGGATACGGATGACTCAGGAGGCAATTCGCTCTCGATTTTGGACGGGTCGTTTTTTCTGAAGAGGCGGCACTCTCTAATGCGGGTTTCTCGGCCATCGAATCTCAAGCCGACGCCATGCGCAGGGTAAAGCGAGAAAGAGGACGATTCGAATCTGCTAGGAGCCGCCCGAAATCACCGGCCGGATTTCAATCTGATCCTTGTCGTGGAGCAGTTCATCCTCGGTCACCAATTCATCGCCGCGGATCACAAGGTGCGCCTCGACGACAAGATTGAGCTCTCGCAAGACGTCTTTGGCCCGCTTGGGGCCTTTGACTTCTACGCTCCGCGCGGGGTGACTGAGTTGCACGTGCATGGATCGGATGATACGGCTCGCCAGTCATGAATTGCAAACCGCCTCGTGCTGAGGCTGTGACGGACTTACTGCCCAGACGACGATCGTGATCCCCGGAGGTCTGCGAGGACCTTTAGAATCTCAGCCGGACGTGGCGGGCAGCCGGGGATGCGGACATCGACAGGAATATGGCGCTCTACCGGACCAGTTACCGCGTAGCTGCCTTTGAACATGCCACAGTTAATCGCGCAATCCCCGAGGGCGATGACGATCTTCGGATCCGGCGTCTGTTTGTGGACATCCTTCAATGCGCGCTCCATGTTGACCGTGACAGGTCCGGTCACGACCAGCGCGTCCGCATGCCGTGGCGACGCGGCAATGTGAACACCGAACCGCTCAATGTCATAGATCGGGTTAGCCAAGGCGTTCATCTCCATCTCGCAGGCGTTGCAGGAGCCTGTGTCCACTTCGCGAATCGTCAAGGATTGTCTGAATGGCAGCGCTTTCTCGCGAGCCTCCGGCGTGAGGCATTCAGACGGTTGCGTGGCTTGGGGATGTTGTCCCGTCACCACTCCGGTCTTCAGACTCTTCTTGAGAATACGGAACATGTGCGACCTCCGCGTTAAAGATCGTTCCCGGCGTACGAGAGATTGAAGCTCTTATTGATGAGCGGAAAATCAGGGATGATGTTCCCCACCACCGCCCACTGGATAGCAGGCCAGTTCATGAAGGAGGGATCGCGCACCTTGCAACGATGGATTCGGCCGTTCTCTCCGGCCATGACGACATAGAGAATTTCCCCGCGCCAGCCTTCCACGGCCGAGAGAGCCCACTCGCCTGGTTGTGGCACACGATCCGGCGCCGCAATGAGCGGGCCTTGCGGAATCCTGTGGCGAATTTCACGAATCAGACGGATCGATTCATGAATCTCGTCCATCCGCACGCGCAAACGAGCCCGGACATCGCCATATCGGTAGAGCACGACCTTTACGCCGAGCTCGTCATAGGCGGCAAAGGGGCGGTCACGCCGGACATCCTGATCGATCCCCGAAGCCCGTCCCACCACGCCGACCACTCCGTGGTCCCAGGCGGTGCGTTCCGTCAGGACGCCGGTCGTTTCCAAACGGTCCGTGAGCGAGGCATTCGCGAAGATGATGGACTCAAGCTCTGAGAAATCCTTCTCGATCTGATCGAGCACATCGACAATTTCACCTCGTTGGATGGCCGATACGTCCTTCGTGACTCCGCCGATCGCCATCGTGCCTCGAAGAAATCTGGATCCGGCCAACCGGTCGTTGAGCTGCATGAGACGTTCTTTCAACCGGCTGCAGTGGGCATGGGCGAGCGCGTAGGCGGTGTCATTACAGATGGCGCCTACGTCGCCGAGATGATTGTGCAGCCGTTCCAATTCGAGAAAGAGCGAACGCATATATCTGGCGCGCCGCGGCACGTCGATGCGGAGGAGGGTTTCGACCGCCTGGCAATAGGCGAGACTGTGGCCGACCGTCGTATCACCGGACACCCGCTCAGCGAGTGGGACGGCGTCCGTGAGGCTTTCCCGCTCAAACAGTTTCTCTATTCCACGGTGCTTCCAAAAATGATGGACCTCGAGCTGCATAATCGGCTCGCCGGCCACCGAGAACCGGAAATGCCCAGGCTCGATAATACCCGCGTGGATTGGCCCAACGGGAACCTCGAAGACCCCTTCGCCTTCAATCTCTCGGAACGCGTACTGCCCTTGGGCGCGTTCCAAGACCGTGTCCCATCGAAAGTCTTTTTTGAGTGGGTGGGAGCCTTTGGGCCAGTGTTCGTGCCGGACGAGCCGGCGCATGTCGGGATGCCCGATAGGGATCAATCCGAACATGTCGCGGATTTCCCGCTCGTACCACTTGGCCGCATGGATATGAGGAGTAATCGAGGCGAACAGACGATCATCACCGTGGATGTCCGTGCACAGCAGCAACCAGTCTTTGCGGTCTGCCATCGTGAACAGGTAGCAGAGTTCATAGCGCGCCTCGTGCGGGCGATGGTCCACGGCCCAGAGAAGTGACAAGGCTCCTCGCAGCCCGGGATGGGTGTGGAGATAATGCGCGACCACCGGCACATCATCCTTCTTAACCCGCAAACGCGGCGTGCCGTGGACAGGAGGCAGATCCTCGATAGAGTTTCCAAACGCTTCGCGCAATTGCTTCGCTCCCATTATCGCGTCAACCATCGCATCACCTCACAAGAAGAATATGGACCGCCTGATCCAAGAGCGCTTTGAATGGATCGGGCAGGGTCACCCCAAGCCCCACTAACGCGAGACTGGTGAGGATCAGCGGCACGTGTCCGATATCCCATCCTTCACCGCGCTTGACGCTTTCCTGAGGCGTTCCCCAGACCATGGCAGCAAGCCGATAGGTAAACCCGCCGAAGAGTGCCACCGCAAACAGAAGGAAGACTGTCACGATCAACAAACTGCGCACCTCATCGGCGACAATGATGGTGAGAAAACGACCCACGTGCAGCGTGTCCGAGGCAAAACTTTGGCTCGCCAGCGCCGACACGACTAGCACCTCGCTCGCGAACATTGAGAATGGCGGCATGCCGACCAGGGCCAGGCCGGCGATGAGGATTGCCACCGCTGTGACCGGTTGGGCTTTCGCCAGCCCCCGCACCTCACCGATCTCACGGGTCGCGAACCGACGATGGACGTTCCCGGCCGCGAAAAACGCGAGCGATTTTGCCAGCGCATGGTTGAGCAGGTGGAACAGGCCCCCGAATGTCCCAACCGGGCCTCCGACTCCGAACCCCACCATCGCCAACCCCATGTGTTCCACACTGGAGTAGGCGAACAGCCGTTTGTAGTCGTGCTGGATCAGGATGAAGAGCGCAGCTACCACGAACGAAATGAGCCCGAAGAGGAGCAAGAGGTTGCCGGCGAAGGCCTGGGGGAGCGCGTGGTCCATGATCGCCTTGCTCCGCAGCACCGCGTAGACGGCGACGGTCTCCAATACGCCGGCCAGCATCGCCGTGACCGGCGCCGGCGCTTCGCTGTAAGCCTCCGGCACCCAGGTATGCATGGGCACCAGTCCGATCTTGGTCCCATAGCCGACGAAGAGGAAGATGAATGCGAGCTTGAGTACATGCGGATCCAGTTGATCGGCCACCTCAAGGAGTTTGGTCACGTTCAACGCCGTGCTCTCATCTCCAAAGACCCGGACCGATGAATAATAGGTCAGCACCGTGCCGAACAACGCCAAGGCGATACCGACCGAACAGAGAATCAGGTATTTCCATCCTGCTTCCAGTCCTTCACGTTTGCGGAAGAAGGCGATCAAGAACGTTGTGGCGAGCGTCGTTCCTTCAATGGCCACCCACAGTACGCCCAGGTTGTTCGCCATCGTGGCCACAATCATGGCGAACAGAAACACATGAAAGAGGAAGAAAAACCGTCCCAGGCGCCTCGCGGCAATCACACGCCGAGCCACATAATCATCGAGATAGGCCCAGGTGTACAACGAGCAGGACAATCCGATGACCGTCACGATCAACAGGATGAAGCTGGAGAGCGCGTCGATATAGACCAGTCCCCAGAGCGCGGTCTGGGGTCCGTGAGCCAACACCTGCTGGATGATGGCAAATTCGGAGACAACCAGGGCGGTCATTGTGGCGAGGTTCAATCCATGCAACACACGCGCATGCCTGGTCGCCAAACTGAGAAAGGCCGCGAGCAGTGGTGCGCCGAGAAAGACCGCCACGGGCGCGATGATGGTCTGCATCAGGGCGCCTCCATCCCGACGCTGAAGATCTTCACGATGGACGCCAGCAACGCCTCCAGTTGCGGTGGAACGCGGAGGCCGATGGTTCCGAGCACGGCGATGTTGATTCCCACAGCGGCAGTCGTAAAGAAACGGCACTGTCTTCCTAACGTGGTGCCTGCCTCAGCCGGCGCTCCAAGCGCCATTCGCAACACCTGATAGAGCAAGGTCGCAAAGGCCAGCGCAAGCAGAGCCAGAAACCCATAGGCCACTTCCGGTCTGGCGGTATAGGCCCCAACGGTAATGAGGACTTCGCTGGTGAAGAGTCCGAAGGGCGGCATGCCGGCCAACGCGATACCGGCCACGAGGATGGCGGTTCCTGCGACCGGCATCTGACTCAACAGCCCGGTCACGCGATCGAGCAGTTTGTGATCGTACCGGAGGAATACCAGCCCGGCGCCATAGAAGGCCGTGGATTTGGCGAACGCGTGGTTCATCAGATGCCACGCACCTGCAAAGATCCCGAGGCCGCCGATGCCAAAGCCCAGCAACGCGATTCCGATGTGTTCGATGCTGGAATAGGCGAACAGACGTTTATAGTCTCGCTGGACCAGAAAGAAGATGGCCGAGACGGCGAGCGACAGCAAGGCCAAACCGATGATTAAGTTGCCGGAAAATTCTGGCCCGACGGTTCTATCCGTCACGGCCTTGAATCGCAGGATCGCGTAGACGGCAAGCGTAAGCATGTTGGCCGACAACATGGCACTGACCGGTGTCGAGGCTTCGGCGTGCGCATCGGGTAGCCAGGTGTGCATCGGCGCGATTCCCGCTTTCGTCCCATAGCCAATCAACGCAAAAATGAAGGCCACTTTGATTGCCCCAGGATCCAATCCCTCAGCCACCCGATAGAGTTGAGACCAGCGCAACGCCTCGCTCGACACCCCCAAGACATGTTCTGAGGCGTAATACACGAGGATGGTGCCGAACAGTGCGAGTGCAATGCCGACCGAGCTGAGAATGACGTATTTCCACCCGGCTTCCAGCGCCGCCTTGCTTCGATCGAACCCGATCAACAATGCGGCCGAGAGTGTGGAGCCTTCGATGGCGATCCACATGATGGCGATGTTTTCGAGATTCGCAGCCAGGAGCATGGCGCCGAGGTACAGATCGAACAGGCAGAAAAACTGGCGGTACCGTCTCAAGGACAGATGTGCGCGGTCCAGTTGTTCGCCCACATACCCAACGGCATAGAGTGTCCCGGTACTGCCCACGACGCCGATGATCAAATCAAGCCATGCGCTCAACGCATCCGCCTGCAGGAGGCCTCCCACCGATACCTGTCCGGCGGTGATCACCCGCTCCGCCACGAGCGCGGCGGAGGCCAGCATTGCGCCGGCCAGTCCGCACTGCAGGACTTCCACGGCTCGCCGCTGTCGGACGAGGAGACTGCCGAGGCCTCCGACGAGAGGAGCGGCGACCAGCACGAGAAGCGGCCACGTCATTTCCTATTATTCCTTCAGGGTGGTGAGCTTGCTGGTATCCACGCTGTCGAAGGCGTCCTGCAGCCGATGGGTATAGATGCCGATGATCAGAGCCCCCACCAGCACATCAAAGAAGACACCCAACTCTACGATCAGGGGCATGCCATACGCCGCCGCCGTCGCTCCCAGAAACAAGCCGTTTTCCATGACCAGGAAGCCGATCACCTGCGTCACCGCCTTCTTGCGCGCGATCATCGTGAAAAAGCCGATCAGGATGATCGCCAGCGCGATCGCCAGCGAATCGCGCGTCAGCAGGAACCCCAAGGGAATGATGGGCTGAGTGATGAAGAACGCCAGCATCACCAATCCGCCGCAAATCATGAGGCCGGTCGGGATGTTCACATTCATCACTAACTCGCGTGTCACGTTGAGCCGTTCAATCACCTGCTTCAGAATCCGCGGGATGACGATTGCCTTGATGACGACGGTGAGGGCGGCGGCGATATAGATGTGATGAATTCCCGTGAGGAACGCGACAAGGGCTGCTGTCAGGGCCAGAAACACCGACTGCAGGGCGAACAAATCGACACAGGCCGAGAGCCGACGCTGGGCCACAATCGCAAAACACGTCAGCAGCAAGAGCGCCGAGCCCAAATCCACCAACTGAGATCCGATGTGTGGAGTCAACAGCGACACGTCATCCTCGCAACACGTAGAAGAACACCAAGCCGAGCAGCGCCAAAATAAAGGCGACCCCCAGCAAGTCCGTCACTCTGAATAAACGCAGCTTCGCGAACATCGACTCAATCACGCCGATCAGCACAGCCAACCCCGAGACTTTTACGAGATAGGTCACCAGCCCCACGCCCAGCGCGGCCGGCTCCAAACTGGTCGCAATCCCCCACGGCGCGAACACATTGGTGATTAAGGTAAGAAACACCACCAACTTGAGTCCGGCAGCCCATTCGACCAGCGCCAGATAGCGTCCCGAGTATTCCAGGATCATCGCCTCATGAATCATCGTCAGTTCGAGGTGCGTGGCCGGATTGTCCACCGGCACGCGTCCGGTTTCGGCGATGGCTACGATAAACAGTGCGGCGAGGGCCATAAGATGGGGGGAGGGGTCGGTCACAATCCCTTCCAGCAAGGCCGTCTTATGGACGATCGTGTTGAGGTTCGTAGAGCCCGCTGTGAGCGCGATCGCAAAGATCGAGAGAATCATCGCCGGTTCGGTCAACGAGGCGACAATGGCCTCGCGGCTGCTCCCCATACCGCCGAAGGCGGACCCGGCGTCGAGTCCTGCCAGGATCAAGAAGAACGTGCCCAACGCCAGCAGGTACACAAGCGCAATGATATTGCCTGCGAAAGCCAGCGGCGTCCGGGACGCAAACACCGGTACGAGTAGTCCTGCCGCCAACGTCGAAGAGAACAGAATGTAGGGTGTCGCAGTGAAGATCCACGAGGTGGTGGTCGAGACCACCGGCTGTTTCCGAAACAGTTTGGCCAGATCAGCATACGGCTGAAAGACGCTGGCTCCCTGCCGTACCTGAAGCCGGGCCTTCACCTTCCTGATCAGGCCAACGATGAATGGTGAGACGGCCAGTAAGACGATCGTTTGGGCGACAACGAGAATAATGGCTTGCAACATCGGATTACACCGCGAGTAACAGCAACAGGACCAACGTGACAAAGATATACGTCAGGTACAGGTGCAGGCTCCCCGCCTGGATCACCCTCAGGCGGTCAGCCATGGTCGTGAAGAACCCGACCACGGGATCGTAGAGATAGTTCTGAAAAATCGGTTCAATGTGAAACTCGAAGCGTCGCCGTTTCGCGAAGTACCGTGACTCTTCGAGGAACTCCGTCTCGAGCTTGACCGTCGGTTGGTAGATCGTGCTGAAGACTCGTTTGATCGGCTGGACGAAGCCGGTCGCGGTGTATTCCATCCGGGGAGTGAGGTTGATCCCACAGCCCCAGGTCTTGTAATAGCGCTTTCTCACAAGACCACCGAACGCCACGACGACCCCGAGGCCGATCATCGACAGTGCTACCAGCAGCAGCGCCAACACTGGCGTTGAGAGGCTCGAGAATTCGACATTCACCGGCGCGAGAGCCCATCCATCCAGCGCCAGCACCTTTCCTTCGATCGACACCCCCGCAAAGGGTGCCGCCACCCGGTCCAATAGCGGCACGACCACCATCGGTGCGATGCCCAGTGCGACACAGACGATGGCCAGCAGAGCCATCCCGAGGCGCATGGGCACTGGAACTTCCTCTGCGTGGCGTGCATGCGCGCTTCGTGGCAGCGCGAGAAACGATATCCCGAAGGCTTTTGCGAAGCAGGCCAGGGCCAGCACGCTGGTGAGAGCCAGCATCGCTGCGGCAATCGGAAGCATCAGTTTCAGAAACACCGTCGGAAGCTGAAAACTGAGAAAGAGGCTTTGGAAGACCAGCCACTCGCTGACAAATCCATTGGTGGGCGGGAGAGCGGAAATCGAGACAGCCCCGATCAAAAAGAAGACTCCGGTCCACGGCATGCGTCGGAGCAGGCCGCCATACTCCTCCATGTTGCGCGTGTGAGTTGCGTACAGCAGCGAGCCGGCGCCTAAGAACAGCAATGCCTTGAACATCGCATGATTGATCGTATGGTAGAGCCCTGCCAGCAGTCCGAGCGCGGCGAGTTCCTTCAGCCCGTATGTCTGAAAGATCATGCCGGCCCCGATGCCCAACAAGATGATGCCGATATTTTCCACGCTGTGGAATGCGAGGAGACTCTTGAGATCATGTTCCATCAACGCGTACATCACACCCAGCAACGCTGAGACGGCTCCGATGACGAGCACGACAAATCCCCACCACCAAGGAAACTGGCCTCCGAGGAAATCAAAGTACACCCGGATCAGCGCGTAGATCGCCGTTTTGATCATGACGCCGGACATCAGAGCTGAAATATGCGACGGTGCCGCCGGGTGCGCGTAGGGCAACCAGACGTGGAGCGGTACAATGCCTGCTTTGGTGCCGAAACCGATCAGGGCCATCAGAAACACGAGCGTTCTCATGCCTTCGGGCAAGGGCTGCTCCGGATGCCGGAAGGTTTCGAAGGAGAACGACCCGGCCCCTTGGAAGAAGATCAAGAAGGCCAGGATGATGAAGGCAGTTCCCACATGGGTCATGATGAGATAGAAAAATCCCGCATAGCGCACGTCAGTCTTCTCGTGCTCCGTCACCACGAGGAAATAGGACAGCAACGACATGAGTTCCCAGACAATCAAGAAGAAGAACCCGTTGTCGGCGATCACGACAAGCGTCATTGAGAGAAGAAAACCATTGAACAACGACCCCAGGGCACCGAGAGAGACGCGCCCATAGAATTCGGTCACGTACCCGAGCGCGTAGATTGCCGCCGAGAGGCCGGCCAACGAAATCATCAGCAAAAAGAAAGAAGCGAGGGGGTCAAGCCGGATCGCGAATGTCAGAAGAGGAAGGGTCGAGGGCAGGGACAGGATCAGCGGTGCGGGAGCCAGGAGGCTGGCGATGCCGAGGACGACTCCTGCCACACCTGCGCCAGCCGCCAGTCCGTGGGCGAGCACATTCTGGATTCTCGGTCTTTTTGGGAAGCAGGGCGGAAGGACAATACCGGCTACGTAGACCGTCAGTATGCTAATGAGCAGGATGGTCATCGTTTAGGAATAGTCCTCAAAGCTGTGAGAACAGGAAGCCGGAATGTTCAACGAATACTCATGGAAAGGCAAGGTGCAACAGAGCCGGATCAACCCCGCGAGACTGGTTCATCGGAGCTTAGGTTCCTCCGAACGACGTTGCCACTTCCGAATGGACCGCGCTCCTGGCTCTCTGGTGGCGGAGAAGCGGAGACCCAAGTGGCACAATCGCCTTGCCGGTGTAGGCCTGTGAGAGACTGCCGATCGCGTGATAAAAGGCAAGGGTTCCGACTGCCAGATGAGCCAACCCCGGAAGCGTTTCCGATATCAGATTCAGCCTCATGCAGACCGTCGAGAAAAACGTGAGGGTAATGACGAGATGGAGGAAGCACAAGGCAACAGAACGGTACGCGGTCAGGTATACCATGACCGCTGAGAAGAAAACATACACGAGGTTGATCGGGACAAATAAGGCGCTATCAAAATGGAATGACGTACTCATACTGACGAGCTGGGATAAAGACACCGTGAACCAAAAGAAGCCATACATCGTGAGGGCTGTCCCTCCAAGTTGCTCGTTGTATCGAATATCGGCAACCCCGGCCAGCACCTGTACGAGACCGCCAAACACCAGGGCGATGACCAGCACTCCCACTTTATCCATTTCTGGAATGTGTCCGACTTGTGCCATGCCCACGGTCAAGGCTCCGACCGCAAGGCCGAATAAACCAATGGCTAACACATCGATCCGACGACTGGCCGTTTCAGACTTGGTCATGTTTTCCTTTTAGAGCTCCTTGCCCGGCATCACACCTCGGCAATCAGGAGTCCTACTCCTGCACCTTCAGCCCGAATGAGGGCCGTGTGCCAACAACAGTGACGAGTGACTATGGCGACTGGCGGATTAGGGTCGGCACGATTTGGCTCTGGGCCTCATCGGTGATTCCGTACCGCGTATAAGGATGGTCGACCATTTCATTGGCGTACAGCCGTCCGGTCGGTGCGGGAATCCTGACCTCAACTGCTGTCTGTCCCTTCGGCGGGATAGTAATCTGCTGTTCTTTCGCGCCTCCGATATAGGGATGCCAGATGACCATCTTGTATGTACCGGGTGGGATGTCGCTGATCGCGAAACGTCCGTCTTTGTCGGTCGTGGCATAGTACGGATTCTCCATGGCCAATCCCCAGCTTTCCATGTAGGCGTGGAAACCGCACTGCATGACGAACACCCGGCGACCTTTCGACATGCCGACGAGCTGTTTCATCGGTTCGCCGGCCAAGTGTTTGTGGTACATGGCTGCGTCACTCCGGTCCTTGAGATCTCGCGGATGTTGCGGATTCATCGGCAGCGGCACATTGAAAAGGACCCGTGCTCCGAGGTGAGAACTCTCATAGGCTTGGATGTCGTGCATAACCGGATCCATGTTCACGACGACGACATTCTCTTTTTCTCGAACGACGGTCGTAAAAGGGACAAAGCGGCAATCCCGGGCTTCGATCCGCGGGCTCGTAAAAGTCACAGCAAAGCTCTTGCCTTTGTTGATGCCTTCGAGATACACCACGACGTCGCGGAACTCTCCGGCCGGCCCGACGTTGAAGGGTTGCAACAACCGCCACCCTTGGCCGTCCGAAATCCGGCCGCAGTAGATTTGGTCCGGTAATGTAATGAGATTGTAACCCTTTGGCTTGGGCACTTTGCCATCGAGCGTAATGGTGCCTACTAATCGGCCGCCGTCCGTCACAGGACTCTCCTCATAGGCCCAAGCGGAAGAACTCATTCCAGCCATCACGGTGACAATTACAGCAAATAGATATCGCATAACCTGTCCTTTTTTGATGAATGTAGATATCAAGACTGAACTCCTATGCATTTATGATGGCCGCGTTCGTTTCTGCCGATGGACTGAATCCACAATGCGCTGGATGGTATCGGCAGTCAAATCGCGAATCGTGATGTGCGCCTCATCGTCCCCGCTGAAGGTGCAGAGCGCAATCGTAAAACAGTCGGTTCCCCCTCGAATGATCTTCAGCGCGATGTTGGATTGATGGCAGTGTACACCAACAAAGAGACAGACATCGATCTTGTTTTTCCAGATGGTCAGATTCGGGTGGTTCGGGTTGATCTCCTTCTCTGCCACAATCTTCGGATACTTCGGGCGGTAGTCGGCCATGGGAATCAGCCTGGCCGGCACGGCCTCCGCCAGCGCCTTGACCACTTTGGACTCGCGGACCGCCTGCTTATTCCACGCCCAGAGGACCAACGGTCCGGGAAAAATCGTTGGGTTCTTGGCTGTAAGTAACCGACGCGCCGCCTCGTCGATGGCTTGTTGTTCGGGGACGCGCTTCCCCATCACCAGGCCCTCGCCTTTCGACGGCCCAACCACGCCTCTTTCCGAGACGGACGGAGGAAGGTACCCCTCAGGTCCAATCGTCATTTCGTATGGTTTCATTCTGATAGCTCCTTTCTAGGATGTTTCATACGGCTCCCAACCCTTCGCGAAGAAAAATATCCATCGGCGTGAGAGATTTCCCGGGCAACGGCGTGAGCACCGCGGGCTGGAACGAGCAAGCTGCTCGCAGCCGATCCTCATATCCGTGCATCTGGCTTGATTCGACCAGGACCACGCGATTCACAGTTCTGGCAAACGCCTCAAGTTGCTCTTGTGGAAACGGCACGATGACTTTCGGATAGAAGCCGACCACGTTGAGTCCGAAGCTCCGACAGAGCGTCACCGCGTCCCGCACCACGCCTTGAGCCGCTCCCCACGCCACAAAGCCCACATCCGCTTCGCGATCTCCGTCTCGCTCGACCATCGCGTCGACTGTTTCAGGCTGACGGGGCATGGTTGTGTCTGGCATGGCGGCACTTCTCCGGCGAATCATTTCAACCAAGGAAGGAATCTCAACGCTTTGATGGCGGAGGGCGACGGTTTCTTCGATCAAGACCCCCACGCCGTCGCTCAGTCCGCTGCGGATAAGCTCGTGTCCCTCGATCAACAGCCTCAGTGCGTCCGGAATGTCGGCTGCGACGAACACCCTTGGCGCATCGAAGCCACGGAGACAAGACGCAATGGCAGAGTCGTCTGCCCGGAGCATGGCCATCACCCTCCCTTGGGGTCCGCGATAGGCTTGCACGCCCGCGTGGCTGTCGCTCTGCAACACCGACACCATCGCACCGGCCATTCCCGAGTGTTTGGCCATCCAGTGTGCCGTTGAGTGGAGCAATTCATGGTCGCACATCGTCCGGCATTCGCAGGAACTGACGGCGAATCCGAGCATGATGGCCTGCTCCGGAGTCAGGATCATCCGGCCTGGTCCATTCTCGGTTGCAGGGAGTGGCAGTGAATAGGCGTCATGCTTCTTGAGCGCTCGCCGGGCAAAGTCCCAGCCGGACGCGAATGATCGGGGGGCGGGCAAAACCTCCGTGAGGTGCTGGAGGGACTCCTCGGGGACACCAAGTAAGTGCAACAGGACTCCGAATGCGGCGAAGCCCCTGCCCGAAAGCCCTTCAGAATGCTGAGCACTGAGATCGGTGAGCGGGATGGGATATGTGATGATCTCTTCCGGCAGAACCAGATGCAGCGGCAGTTCTTTCGGCGGTTCCCACAGGAGCACGCTTCCTGGTTGGAGGCTGAAGCGCGAGAATTCCGGAACACTGTCTCTCAGATAGACCAGCACGTCACACCCGTGTCCCATCGAATAAAATGTCCGCGTCGCGATGCGGATCTTGAGCACAAAATCACCACAATTGCCGTTGAGCCTCCCGCTCTGTGCCATCACCGCGAATCCGCGCTCGATCAGGGAATGAGCAATGGGTGTCCACTCCTTCAGGAGCAATGACGCGCCCGGCCCTATGAACTTGACGACGAGGTCAAAGTCTTGATTGGGGCGAGCAGGAAGCCAGGCTGTAAACGGAGCCATATCACTCGCCTTTATACCTAGACACGATATGCATTTCGCACTTCTTTGAGGTCGGAGGCGCTGAGCCAGTGCACGGGATACCCGCTCAGAAAGAAGTGGTCGTACACAGCGGACAGAAAGATTCGTCCCTCGTGCGGACGCACCGGATGGCCTTCCCAATTCCTGACTTCTCGGCGCAGCGTGACCCGCAATCCGGCATGGCTCGTCGCAATCGCCCCGGTAGCCTGATCGAACCAGACCAGGGCAGTCGCACCTCTTGGATACTGCACGACCAGTATGTCGGCATCCTGTGACATGTGCTCAGGTCCAACCCGCCCAGTTACTTTTTCTTCTTCTTTGTTCTGACCGCTGATTTCTTTTTTGACTTCTTTGCTGTCGCTCTGCGTTTGGCTGCCATCGGTCCCTCCTATGATGGTTCTGGTAACGATCGCCTCGCGCGATCACAACGCCTGAGTACCTTGCCCTCCAGCCCCTCGTTCTAGGACATTCGGGAAATACCGTGGACTGGATCCTCTCTTCGCCAAGCCTGATGGCTGAATCGATTCCGAACACGATAACGTCGATTCGTTCAGCTTCCAGCCAGCCGTCATGCTCCCTGAGAGTGGCCACGACAAACTCGCCAGGGCGAATGTCCTCCAAGCTCAGCCGCTCGAAGCCTTTAGCCACTTTGGCGCTTGCCCCAACTACACATTCGATGCGGCACGTGCCTAGAGGTGTTCGCGTTTTGATGACCAGGCCCGGCAGAATGTTCCGGCGATTCACAATCGATTCAATCTGCCCCCAGATAATCGGCATCATCTATCGTCGGTTCCTTTAGCCGCCGGAACGCGGTCCGGCTGGACATAGATTGTTTCAGCCTCCATGAAACCGGCGTGACCGTGGTGGTAGGTCACCTCCACAAATTCACCTGCGCAAAGAGTAGAAAGATCAATCCGTTCTATCCCCCGTGCAACTATGGTCTGCCCTCCAACAAGGACACGGACTCGGATTGCTGTTCCCCCAGACGAGGTAATCCTCACCTGAACCCACCGAGTACCATGAAGATCTTCCTCAACTCGATCGAGAAGACTGCCCCAGATCGTTGGCATGTGCTCACTCTCTTACAGCTTGGACTGGAGACGACGCCCCATTTGCTGCCGACAGCGAACAACCCCCTCACGCGCTGTGAGACTGTTGGGATAGCAGGCCAGGACCGCGCTCCAATTGAACAAGGCCTCTTCTGGTTGGTCCAGCCGTTCCAACAACGTTGCCAGCTCGCCTCTCGCCGAGATATCCGTGGGGCAGACTGCCAGGGTCTTTTGAAGCCGAGTAAGTCGGGTATTCCATTCTTCGCTAGAGCGACAGAGCGTGGGTAGAGGTGGCTCACCTGAGCTTTCCGTTGTTGTCGGCATTTTCGCGCTCCTGTTCTTCTCCCCTTTTCTTCCGAAGGCCACCCACAGCCCTCATGCCGGCCTGGGATTCACCGTTTCAATCCCATGATTCGCCCGGATTTGGGTGCCGGTCAGACGCACAGTTTTCCCATCTTTGGGCATCTGAATCCCGAGGTCCTTCCGGACGGTTTTGAAAATCCCGATGATATGGTCCATCTGCCTCACATCGAGATCCTGCACGCTGAGCATTGCGTCTTCATGAATATCGTGGCAGAAGGCCACCGTCAGGCAATTCGTCCCTGCTCGCACCATCCGCAGTGCCAGGTTGGCATAGTGGCAATGGATGCCGATGAAGAGTGCGACTTCGATCTTATTTCCCCAAATGGTGAGATTGGGATGGTTGGGATTAATACCTTCCTCTGGATCGATCTTGGGATATTTAGGGCGATAATCCGGCATCGGGATAACCATCACATCCGGGATTTCCGCGGCGAGACGCAACAAGGCCTGTCCTTTGGCGATCCAGTCGGGATTCCAGGCCCAGAGGTACAAGGGGCCTGGGAAAATCGTGGGATTCTTCCTGGTATACAGTTGTCTGGCCGCCTCGGCGATGACTTCATCCGCCGGCGCGTGATGACCATACAACAGCCCGAACCCAGAGTCGGGATGAGTCACACCGAGTTCCATGGCCGACGGCGGATGGAATCCCGCCGGGCCGACATCGATCACGCGCTCACGCTTGGCGTTACCCAATGATTTCATGAGTTGTTCCTTCCTGCAGTGTTTGCTGTGGGACACACGTCCACCCGGTAGAATCTTGGGCCGTCTTCACCTCCAAGAGGCGGCTGCAAGTAACAGGAGAAATATGGCGCGATACATATGAGGGCTCCTCTTTGTCAGTAGAGAAAACACGTCTGATCACCTCTGGGACTGGAACGGCCGCGCTGGCCGGGTTCGACAGCGGGTCACGCCTTCGCGTGCCTTCAGATTATTAGGATCAAATTCCAACACCGTCTTCCAATTGAATAACGCTTCGTCATGCAGGTCCAACTGCTCGAGCAGTAACGCTAAATCGCAACGTGCGAGGACATCGCTAGGGCAGACGGCCAGCACCTTGTGTAACTCAGCCAGACGCGCGATCGATTCGTTCTGCATGTGATTTCCTTGAAGTGTGTTGCGCTGCCACGGGTTTCTTCAACTCTTTGAGTGCTCGCAGATCACACAGGACACTGTACACAACTGCCAATAACACCAACGCGATCAGTAGGTTCAACGTCCACGCACCCACAATGCTGCCGATGGCCAGAAGCAAGGCTGCGGCAGAACAGAACATCTCCAACCGGCCGATCTGGTTCCGAGGTTTCGGTGGTTTCATCTGCTCGATAGGCGTCGCGCACACTTACGTGATATTAGGACGCAATGCACGGTGGATGCCGCCAAATGGTTTTGCCGGCTTTTCATGTTGAAGCGAAACAAATTGCGCACTTACAGGGGAAGCGTTTTTATTCAACAGATGCGGGTCAACCCGTGTTCATCGGTTCCTGCAAGATTTGCAGATTTGTCGATCGGGCGGGCTGTAAAGCTCTGCAAATTTTGCAGTCATGTCGGGAATCGGGGTATTGCGAGCGATCTGATTCGTAGAATCGCGCAAGACTTGCGGATGGACAGGGATATTTTGTGGAAAACGGATGAAGCAGGCGAGCGAGCGTTATTCGCGTATGCCGTACTCTTTGATTTTGTACTGAAGGGCGCGAAGGCTGATTCCGAGGAGTTTGGCTGCCTTCTCGCGGTGGTTGGTGACCTCCGCCAGAGTGCGCCGGATGGCTTCCCGCTCGATATCCTTCAAGGATGAACCCAACGAGACGACCATGGTGTGCGCATCTTCCCTGCTTGCCCGGATCTCTTCCGGCAGATGTTCCGGTTGAATGAGAGGGTCTTTCACCGTGACCACCATTCGCTCGAGGAGATTCCGGAGTTGGCGAATGTTGCCGGGCCACGCGTAGAGCCGCAACAACCGCATGGCTTCCCGCGAGATCTCTTTCGGTTCGCGGTGATGCTGGGCAGAGAATTCGTCCAAAAAGCGGTCCGCCAACAGCGGGATATCGTCCCTCCGTTCCCGGAGCGGCGGCAGGCGGATGGGCACGACATTGAGTCGATAGTAGAGATCTTCCCGAAAGTCTCCCCGCTTGACCGCTTCTTGCAGATTTCGATTGGTTGCCGCGACGATCCTGGTATCCACCTTCACGATCTTTGTTCCGCCCAATCGCCTGAATTCTTTGGTTTCCAACACACGCAGGAAATCGACTTGCGACTTGAGCGACAATTCCCCGACTTCATCCAGCAACAACGTCCCGCCGTCCGCAAGTTCGAAGCGTCCCATCTTGTTCGTCGTGGCGCCGGTGAAGGCACCTTTTTCATATCCGAACAACTCGCTCTCGAAGAGATTTTCCGGCAGGGCTCCGCAATTCAAGGTGACGAACGGACCGTCGGCCCTGTGACTTTTGTGATGAATCGCACGGGCAACGAGCTCTTTTCCGGTTCCGCTTTCTCCCATGAGCAAGACCGTGACGTCGCTATCCGCCACCATCTCCACGAGGCTGTAGACCCCCTGCATGGGTTCGCTTTCTCCGACCATATGATCGAAGCGCGTTCTGGTTTCGAGGCGATCCTTGAGCTGCTTGTTTTCGAATGCCAGGGCGCGGCGTTCGAGTGCTTTTTCCACCGCCAGGGGAAATCGTTCGCGATCGATGGGTTTCGTGAGGTAGTCGTATGCTCCGCAGCGCATCGCTTCAATGGCAGTGTCGATCGAACCGTAGGCGGTCATGACCAGGACCTCGGTATCCGGCCATTTCTGCTTGAGCCGACGAAGAAATTCCATGCCGCCCATCCCCGGCATCTTGAGATCCGTCAGAACAAGATCGGCCGCGGCAGTTTCGAGTTGCTCCAACGCTTCCTCTCCGGTTCCCACGCCTCGCACCTGGTAGCGTTTCTTTTCGAGCAGCGTCACCAGCGCTCCGCGGATGTTGATCTCATCGTCAACGACGAGAATGCGACCCGTTGTCATCACGATGCCGCCTCTATTGTCTGAAGCTGAGTTGCAAGGGCAGGGAACCTCAGCGCGACCGCTGTGCCACTGCCCGGCACGCTGGATACGCTGATCGATCCGCCATGATCCTGCATGACTCGATACGCAATGGCGAGGCCAAGCCCGGTACCACTTGATTTGGTCGTGTAGAAGGGTTCGAACAGCCGAGGCAACGCGTCCTCCGAGATGCCGATACCGGTGTCCCGAACAACAACGTCCACCCAGCCTGTACCGTCGGCGGTGTGCGCGTCCGCGGCGATGTGGCAGCGGCCGCCATTCGCCATGGCATGGAACGCATTGACCACGATATTGACCAATACCTGGCCGATCTGTGTCTCATCCCCCAGCACGTGAGGCAAATCCTTCGCGATCGTACGCTCGAGTTGAATCTTGCGCTCCTCCGCTTCGAATTGCATCAGGGCAACGATATGTTCGATGACGCGCTGTACGTCCACTTCATGAAGGCCTACAGAACCGGGACGCGCGAACTTCATAAAGTTGTCGAGAATGCCCGAAAGGCGTCGGCACTCGGCGTTCAAGACCTGTAGGTAGTGGGCCGTGCCGTTCGACGGGAGGCCCTGCTCCTTTAATTCTTCCTCGAGGAGATGCAGATTCAAATCCATCGCGCTCAGTGGATTGCGTAACTCGTGCGCCACCCCGGCCGACAACGTATGGAGGGCCGCGAGCTTTTCTGCAATCCGAACGCGCTGTTCGAGCCCGAGCCACTCCGTGACATCCTGCGCCTGCAACAGCACGCCGGCCGGGTGACCGTCGTCCTCTTTCAATTCGACAGTGCTGACACGAATCGTCTGGAGCCCGCGGTTGCCACCTTCATATGGCAAGTCTTTCTGGCTCACATGCCGGTGCGTCCGGAGCGCTCCGTCGAGCACTTCTCGAATCGTCTCGCCTTTGGCAAACACGGATTCATAAGAATTGCCGAGCAAATCCGCCGCCGATCGTCTCAGCACGGCTTCGGCCGTGGGATTTACCGCGGTGATCACGCCGCTGCGATTCACGGTCAGGATGCCTGTCGGGATGCTTTGCAGAATGTTCCTCGCGAGGCCCTTCACTTCTTCGAGGGTTCGCTTCGTACTGTGGTAGTGCAAAAATGCGATCACTGCCGCAATGCTGATTGCGTCGACCAGGAATACGAGGAGAAGTTGGCCTTGCTCCAGATTCAAGAGCAATGTGACGGTGACGACAAAGGCGACAACCAGCAGGAGGAAGGCGATAAGCCGATAGGGAATCCTTCGGAACAGGGCGGCTTCGGGAATGGGTCTAAACATGATCTTACGCAGGGGGATAGGAAGCGGATTCTATGCTAACACGCGTTCCCACAGCTGTACATACGGCATTCGTCTCCTCGGATCAATCCAATGACTGTATGGTTGTAGAGACCGTGCAGTGACCGATCTACGCTTCTCTCAGACACTTCGCCGACTCTTCCGGCGAGACGGGATTGATGTAAAACCCCGTGCCCCATTCGAATCCGGCGACTTGTGTCAGCTTCGGAATGAGCTCGATGTGCCAATGGTAGAACTCGCCGGTTTTCTCATGCAGAGGGGAGCTGTGCAGAACGAAGTTGTAGGCAGGTTTCGCTAAGACCTTGTCCATGCGGCGGAGCGATTCCGAAAGAATCGGCGCGAGAAATTCGAACTGCTGCTTCTGGCTTTCTTCGAAGTAGCCGGCATGGCGCTTGGGCAGGATCCACATTTCGAAAGGGAATCGAGGCGCAAACGGTGTGACGCAGAGAAATTCAGGATTGTCGGCCACCACACGATCGCCCTCCGAGAGATCCTGACGGAGAATGTCGCAATAAATGCAGCGTTCCTTTTGCTGGTAGTGGGTGCGGCAGCCTTCGATTTCGTTGATCACGCTGGTGGGGATCACGGGCAGTGCAATCAATTGGGAGTGGCTGTGTTCGAGCGTGGCGCCGGCCGCCGCGCCATGGTTTTTGAAGATCAAAATATAGCGAAATCGAAGATCCTTTTTGAGATCGATGACACGATCACGGTAGGCCCAGAGGACATCCTCGATCCGTCTCGTCGGCATGTCGGCCAGACTGTCTTTGTGACCGGGAGTTTCAATGATGACTTCATGCGCGCCGATGCCGTTCATGCGATCGTAGAGACCGAGTCCTTCACGGCCCAGATCGCCTTCAACCTGTAGTGCGGGAAACTTGTTGGGCACGACTCGCACGGACCAGTTGGGCGCATTCGCTTCCGACGGTTGAGGCCGATAGGCCATGATCTCCTTCGGCGTGAGGCGCTCTTGACCCGGGCAGAAGGGACAGAGTGCCGTCGAGATAGGACGGGCCTGCTGCATCTGGGCAAAGTCGTGCGGGCGACCGTTTCTCTCCGTCGAAATGATGACCCAGCGACCGACGATGGGATCACGCCTGAGATCGGGCATGGCGACTCCGCGGTTGTCCAAACACCGTTTAGTGTCTCAGACAGAGGGGAATTTCACAACTCAAAACACAGTGCTCAATACTGAAGACCGCATGGATCATACCCGCCAAACGGTGGCTTCGAACTCCGGTCCGGGCACGGTCAGCGCGGCGGGCTGATGGTGGGGATAGCGCGCGATTTCCAACCCATTGCCATGCACTAAGATGCTCAAGTTCAACATCTGTCCCGCTTCGACATGGATGTCTTTAAACGGGAGAGCCAATTCCAACACCTGGTTCCAGCCGACCAGCCGGGAGGACCCGATTTCCTGCCAGCTGCCGTCGCCCTGCCGCTGTGCCAGCATATAGCGATCCGGAGAAGGCAGAGAGACGGAGAGCCGATAGATGTGGCCTGGAGGCTGAACCTGGATCTCGATGTGGAGATCTCGCTGTTGGCCTTGCAAGGCTTCGTCCGGATCCAGCCGCAGATACAGGTGTTCCAGGTCGCATCCAAAAGAGATCGCGGCGAACAAGCCTTCGGCTCTCCACATGGCTCCAAGAGGGGGATTGGGATTGATGGTCCCGGCCCCGCGCCATTCGAAAAAGTCCGTGACCAATCCATCGAGCGTGGGATGCAACAACGAGAGGGGCTGCGTCACTTGGTCGCGGCTGTGGAACCGCCGGATTTCGCAGAGAGGCTGATTGAGCAGGTCCGGAGGAGGAATGCCGGCAATCGTCCAGACATTGCGTAAATGCGTGCGGAACAGCCGATCGAATTCTTCTTTGTAGGCCGTATCGAAGTCGTCGCCATACCACCAAAACCAGTCGCTCCCCTCCGCTGCGTAGAGTTCATTCCAGGCCGCTTGGGCTCGATCCGTCGGCAAGGTCGGGCTCAACTCCAAAAGGCGAGACCGGGTATGGTTCAGAAGATCCCATCCTCGGTTGTCCTCCTCATGGCCGATCCAAATCTTGAAATCCTGGTTAATCCACGAACCGGAATGCAGATGGGGCAACAAGTCCTTGTCCGGCATGGCGTCGAGTGCTTCGGACATCGTGGCGGTGGTGACGCGGACTGCGTCGCCTTCGTTTAAGGTGCCCTTTGAAAATGCGGCGTATAGGTGAGAGAGAAACTCTTCGCCTCCTTCATAGTAATGCTCCCAGGGGTTCTCGCCATCCAAGATAATGGGAATGAGAATGCTGTCCTGCGGCGTGTCCAGCACGATCTGCTTGATGCGGCGTAGTACGTCGTCCCCCGCAGCGTCCGCGGTCGACTTATGGTAGAGAAATCCGAAACCGTCCGAGATCTCGCGGTCGCGAAAGACAATCGCCACTTCTTGGCCGGCCGGCCCAGTGCGGTAGGGGCGATAGAGTTGGGACTGCCGGCGCCACGGTTGTTGTGAGCCTTCGAGCGAGCGAGCCAGGATGCCCTCATCGGTCGCGAGCCAGCGGAGCCCCACGCGCGAAAGGAAGGGAATCAATTCGGGGCAGACGGAACCTTCCGACGGCCAGAGCCCGGCCGGCGAACTGCCGAATGTCGCACGGTGATAGTCCACCGCCAGTTGCAGCTGCGCCTCGGCATCCTCCGGCGCGCGAAATCGAGAAGGGAGCGTCAGGTCCGGTCTCGCGCGGCGCGCGTTTTCCGTATCGATTACGAGCGGAAGAATCGGATGATAAAAGGGGGTGGTCGTCAACTCGATCTGTCCTCGCTCGGCCAGCCGGCGGTACATCGGCACAATTTCCCGAACTGTGGTCCGTTGCAACGCCAAGACTTCTTGCTTCTCCTCTTCGGTGAACCCTTGGTTTTTCGCTCGAAGCGCAGCGAGCCGCGGGTAACGTTGGATGGCGCCGTAGCCAAACCAAGCCAGGTTGAACCATACTTGAAGATCGAGCAGGTCCTGTGTGGTGAATTGCCGGGCAAGCCGTTGCAGATCCTGTCCGTCGATCTCCAATCCGCGCTTGACCAGCAGTTCGTGGTAACGGCGGTAGGGACGAATCATGGTGGCCCAATTGATCGAGAAGTAATGGCGGATCAGGAAGGCCTGTTCTTCTTGGGTCAAGTCGGCGGCGGGCCGCTGGGCATGTTCCAAGAACAGATCATGGACGGTTCCGTCACCGATTTCTTTCAATTGGAGGAGTAAGGATGGGGTGAAGTTGAACGTGGCGTGGACGGTCGGGAATTTGTCCAGGAGATACGCCATGTCGAAATAGGCTTTGGCCGCATGGAGGCGCACCCAGGGCATACTGGCCGACCCGGTGACCGGGTCGGTGTAGTAGGGCTGGTGCATGTGCCATAAGAAACAAACGCGAGCAGTCTTCATAGGCACTGTGCAAAGAAGATTGCGGACTTAAAAAGAGTATGTCATAGGGATAGAGACCTTGCAATCAACGGAGAAATATGGAGAAGGTTTTCGCTGAGACGATCCAGAGTCGATGGATGTGGTATTGGCTGCCGGTGATTGCCTATGCCTCGCTCATTTTCTATTTATCGTCGTTGCCGCATCCTGAAGAGGACCTCCCGAAATTCCTGTTTGACAAATTGGGCGACAAGCTCTTGCATGTGATCGAGTATGCGGTGCTCGCCCTGTTGTGTTATCGAGCATTCCGGTGGGCTGCCGTGCCACGAGTCGCTCAGCAAGCTGTTCTCCTCGCGATCGTGACTGCTTCGTTCTACGGCATGACGGACGAAGTGCATCAAGCTTTCGTACCCTTTCGGGAATCCAGTTGGCTGGATTGGGTGGCGGATACGGCCGGCGCGGTGATCGGTGCCGTCGGCTCAGGCCGCATGATGAAACGCGGGACAGTCGACATCTCGTGACAAGATTTCATCACGCCAGTATAATGCCTCGCTAATGACCACTATCGATCCTGCCACTCTGAAAAGACCGCTTACTCTTCCTGATCGAGCGCTCGTCGCCGCGACAGTGCAAAGCCGGATGCCCTTTCGTGGGACGTTCAAAAAACTGTCGCCCCTCGCCGGTGATGCGTCTAACCGGCGCTATTTCCGTATTGAACTCAGCGACGCCGCTCCTCGATCGGTGATACTCATGCAGCTGGCCGAGCCGGAGGCCTTCAAACAGTCGGAAGAGGCGGTCAGCGGAGCGGGTCATCAGATCGACGAACTTCCGTTTGTGAACATCCAGGCGCATTTAGCGAAGGCCGGAGTCTCCGTGCCGAGCCTCTATCATTACGATCACGCTGCCGGGCTGCTCTATCTTGAAGACTTCGGAGACGTGACACTCTCGGAGGCCTGTGCCGATGTCGGCGCAGCCGAGCTTGAAGTTCGTTATAGACAAGCCATTGACGTACTGGTTCGGATGCAATCGAAAGCCACATCGCCGGCCGATCCCAATTGCGTGGCATTCCACCGAAGCTTTGATGTGCCGCTGCTGATGTGGGAGTTCGATCATTTTCTGGAATACGGCATTGTGGCGCGGCAAGGAACACCGATGAATGACGATGATGAAGCCGCGATCCGCGAAGAGTTTCGGAAAATCTCGGAACTGCTGGCCGGGCAGCCGCGTGTCTTTGTGCACCGCGATTACCATTCCAGAAATTTAATGGTCGATGGGAACCGGCTGGGCGTGATCGATTTTCAGGATGCGCTCATGGGACCTGCCACCTATGATCTGGCGTCGCTGCTGCGCGACGCATACATCGCGTTGGACGAATCGCTGGTCGATCGGTTCGTCGATTACTATCTCGATCAGGTGCAAGAGGGCCGACAGGTGTGGATCAACCGGGAGGCCTTCCGCCGCCTCTTCGACTTCACGAGCATCCAGCGCAATCTGAAGGCGGCAGGACGGTTCGTGTATATCGATCGCGTGAAGGGCAATCCTAAATTCTTGGCCGATATTCCACGGACGCTCGGTTACGTCAAGCGGAATCTCTACAAGTATCCGGAGCTGTTCACCCTGCGCAAACTCATGAGCGCCCATGTGCCGGAATTGCAGTAAAAGGACTGAGGAGAACTCAGCGCTGGCCACGTGAAAGCCATGATTCTCGCGGCCGGATTGGGCACGCGCCTACGGCCGCTGACGAATACGATCCCCAAGCCGCTTCTCCCTATATCGGGCACACCTCTTATCGTGTGGAATCTCTTGTTGTTGAAACGCTACGGGTTCCACGACGTCGTCATCAACCTCCACCATCTGGGACCGATGATCGAGCAGGCACTCGGCAACGGATCAAAATACGGCCTGCGGATTTACTATTCGCATGAACCGGTAATTTTAGGGACGGGTGGCGGGATCAAGCAGGCGGAGCCGAATTTTTCAGGAGAGCCGGTGCTGGTGCTCAACGGTGATACGCTGTTCGAACTGGATCTTGACGCCCTGTATGCCTTCCATCAGCGACATCAGGCGGTGGCGACGTTGGCGTTGCGTTCCGACCCGGATGCGTCCCGGTGGGGAATAGTCGACGTCGGTTCTGATGACCGCATCCTCCGTATTGCCGGCCGCGGGAAGACCGGAACAGGTTTGACCACACCCCGCATGTTCGCAGGGATTCATATCCTCCATCCCCCACGCCTCCTTCGCGATGTGCCGAAGGGGAAAGCGTCATCCATTATCGATGCGTATGTCGCGGCGATTCAGCGCGATGAAGTGGTGGTCGGATACGACCTGACCGGCTACTGGTCCGACGTGGGGACGCCCGAGCGTTACGCCCAAGCCGAACACGATGCGACCATGGGGCGTATTCGTCTTAGCGAGCGTCTCCCTGCAGCTCCGCTGGCCTAACAGGCTGTTGAAAAATCCCTCCAGCCGCCTCGTGATCTTTTTCTTCGCGTTTCTGCCGTTGCTGCTTGAGCAGGCGAGCCAGGTATGTTCTCTGGAGCTTGAGCCGTTCGGCGGCTTTGGTCTGGTTCCCGGCCGCGTCCTGCAGCGCCTGCTCGATGATGTGACGGCTATGCGCTTCCATCGATTCGTGGTACGGCATCCGCAGGTATGGCAGAAAGTCCCCTTTCCCGACGGTGGAATTAAAGTCGAGCGCCAACACGTCGGGTTCGATGGTGTCAGTCTGACTCAAAATGACTGCGCGTGCGATCACATTGTCCAACTCGCGGATGTTGCCCGGCCAGGTATAACGGGCCAACGCGTCCATCGCCGCGGGGCTGAACAGCATTCCCGGACGTTTCGCTTCCTTTGCATGCCGGTTCAAGAAAAACTTGGCTAACGCCGGAAAATCCTCCAGCCGCTCGCGCAACGGAGGAAGCGTCAAGCCGATCACATTCAGGCGGAAGAACAAATCTTCGCGGAAGTCCCCCGTCTTGACCGCCTGCTTCAGGTCCTTGTTGGTAGCGGCGATGATGCGGATGTTGACCGAGACGAGCCGCGTTCCGCCCACGCGATGAAATTCACGGTCCTGGAGCACCCGTAAGAGTTTCGCTTGCAGCGGGAGCGACATGTCGCCGATCTCATCCAGAAAGACTGTGCCGCCCTCGGCCATTTCCAGCTTGCCTTTTTGCAGCCGGTCGGCACCGGTGAAGGCGCCACGTTCATGGCCGAACAATTCATTTTCCAACAACGTCTCAGTCAATGCGACACAATTGATGACCACGAGGGGCATGGCATGGCGTGGACTCCATTGATGGATGGACCGGGCCAGCAGTTCCTTCCCGGTTCCGCTTTCGCCGAGGAGGAGGCCGCCGGCGTCCGACTTCGCGGCGCGTTGGGCTGATTCCAACACCGTACGAATCTTCGCGCTCGTGCCGATGATCGAGGCGTAGCGGCTGTCGACTTCTGATTTGAGACAGGCGACCTGTCGCTTCAACGAATCGCGTTCCAGGGCTTTCCCGATGACGAGCAATAAATGATCTTTATCCAGCGGTTTCGTGAGAAAGTCGTAAGCGCCGCTTTTCATCGCCTCCACGGCGGCCTCGATCGAGCCGTGAGCAGTCATCACGATCACGGGAATGTCTTCTGCCTGCTTGACGGCGGGGAGCCGTTTCAACACATCGAGACCGCCGAGCCTGGGCATATCCAGATCGAGCAGCATAAGATGCGGCGCTTCTTGCTCCACCTTTTCGAGCGCTTGCACGCCGTCGCCGGCGATGATGGTTCCATAGTCGGAGGCTTGGAGGCGATCTTCCAGCATCGTCGCAATGTCGGGATCATCATCGACGATGAGAATTTTAGCTTTCAATGGTTTGCCCTCCTTTTATTCTCTGCTCCTCGATAACGTGGCGCAGTGCTGATCCGTGCGCGCGCCGAGCCCATGTCTTCACTCTTCCATGACGTTGATGACCAGCCCGGTGAGCGGCTTCGGATAAAAATATGTCGACTTGTGGGGCATGCGTTCGCCGGCCGTTGCCACCGCCTGCACTTCGCTGACTTTCGTGGCGTTGAGGAGGAATGCGCCGGTTCCGGAACCGGCGGCAGCCCAATCGAGCGCTTCGTGATCGTCTTTGGTATAGAGAATCGCTTCCTGCTCCTGCTGCGTCGGGCAGAGGGTGGTCACGACGAGCTGCTGAAGCAGTGAAACATCGAGCTTAGCGCGCGGGGAGGCTTGCATCTGAGGCCGATGCACCGGCTTGAGAGAGAGTGTGATGTACCGGTCCTCTCCGTTGAGGGCAACGCCGAACGTTGGTGCGGTTCGCCCCTTCGTGCGCAAGGCTTCGAGGAATTGCGCGCGCACCGCCGGCTTCGTCTCAGCCGAAAAGGTGAACTCCTGGAAGTCGAACTTGTCCCCGAGCAACGCCTTGATCTTCTGGTAGGGCGGCAGGGGCGTGGTCGTGACGCGGTGGGTCGGAAGGACGGTCAAGCCTGGATCCTCGAGCGGAGAAAGCAGCATGAGGACTCCGTCATACGGTTGGAGACCGGCAGGAGAGCCGGCCTGTTCCCGTCTGAGGCGCTGATAGTTCAAGGCGGTCTCGTACCGATGGTGGCCGTCGGCAATGAAGAGGGGTTTGCTCTGCATCTGGTTCACGATCTGTTGAAGCACCAAGGGATCCGTGATCGTCCAGAGCCGCTGCTGACAACCGCTATCGTCTTGGAAATCGATTTGGGCCGGTTTTCCCTTTACGGCGTTTTCGAGCAATCCCAGAATCGCATTTTGCGGATCTGAATAGAGGAGCCAGATCGGACTCAAATTGGCTTTGCAGGATTTGAGAAGATTCAGCCGGTCGGTTTTCGCGGCGGACCTGGTGTTTTCATGCGGATAGATGTGACCGGAATCGAGAGGTTCCAGCTTGGTCGTGATCAGAAACCCCCGCAGTGTTTTCTTGGGCGCGCGCGCATCGGACGACGGGGGCGTATAGTCGATCGTATGGTAGTAAATCGCCGGCTGGGCATCGCGTTTCAACGCGCCGCTGGCGATCCAGTCTTGTAATGTCCGTGCCGCACGTGTGTAGCGGTTGTTGGCCGCATTGTCGCCCGGCTGATCGATGCCGAGCTCGAGACGGATGATGTTCTGAGGATGGCGGTCGTGCAATGCCCTTTGGCCCGCCGCATCGATGATGTCGTAGGGCGGAGCGACGACGTCGCGGATTGAGCCGACAGTGGCGGGGTCATAGAGCGTTCCTCGAAACGGAATGATGTGTGCCATATTTCTCCCTACTTTAAGCGGATAAGGGTAGAGACCAAGATTGAAAAGGCTGGGCCGCTGATCTTGCGTGTTGCCCGTCCCATGCTTGATTGGCATAGGACCACGCGAGAGCGGCTACCGGTCGCGGGTCACCATGTAATCGGCGGCCACCGAAAGCGCTCGTTTCGCCGTGCTGTCTTCGAACGAATCCAAATCGCGTTTGGCTGCTGCGATATAGGCCTGCGCGCGCGTCAGCGCGTAAGCAATAGAGCCATATTCTTCCATCAAGCCGATCATCCGCTGTAGGTCGCTATCCGTCAGCGTACGGGTTTCCATCCGGTCCTTGATCATTTGTCGGTCCGCTTCA
Source organism: uncultured Nitrospira sp. (assembly GCA_946479785.1). The sequence continues at coordinate 7,147 of CAMLHQ010000005.1, read as the reverse complement.
GAACAGTGGTTCAACAAATGGAGGAGCGGCAAGGTGGCTTTCCCTTGGCGAAGATCCTGTCCAAGCGTTTTCCCCAACGATGCTCCATTCGCCGTGTAATCCAGAGTATCGTCGGCGACCTGGAAGGCAATCCCGAGGTATTGGCCGAAGCGGAACAGCGCATCCTGCTGGGTGTCCGCTGCCTCGGCCAGGATCGCCCCCATGCGGCAGGAGGCGGCGATCAGACCCGCCGTCTTATGTTCGACGATCTTGATGTAGTCGGCCTCCGGCATGTCCGGATTGCCATTATAGTGGAGCTGAAGAACCTCACCTTCCGCCATCTTTTTGCAGGCTTCGGCGAGCACTTCGTTGATCCCCTGGCTGCGGAATTCCACCACCTGACACATGGCTTTGGAATAGAGATAGTCTCCGACCAGGATGCTGATCTGATTTCCCCAGACTTTTCGAGCGGTTTGACGGCCTCGGCGGATGTCGGCATCATCGACGACATCGTCGTGCAAGAGCGTGGCAGTATGGATAAATTCTACGAGGCTGCCGAGCTGATGGTGTTCGCGGCCGGCATAACCGCAGAGTCGGGCACTGAGGAGCAGGAGCAGGGGCCTGATGCGTTTGCCGCCGCTATTGAGGATGTGCGCGGCAACCGTGTTGACGAGGGTGACACTGGAATTCAGGTTCTTGTGGACCCGGTCTTCGACGCCATCCAGTTCGGCACGGTAAGCGTCCCACACGTCCGCCATCGTATGAATCGTGGAAGTGACAGGGCCGTGTGGCATGCGGCGGATGGTAGGGCAGCAGAGGAAACAAAGTCAAGGGAATCGCGGGGAAAACGGCGATGTCCTCGGCTTGACAGAAGATTCACCCTTCTATTAATGTGAGGCACAAATTTGAGACGGATATCGCCTCAAGAGTAAATGGGATTTCACGTCCCTGATTCCTCTCGATAGGGCCTCTGTCCAGCAGGAAAAGACCTGCCTTTTTCACGAGATACGCATGATGGAACTTCCAGGGCTTCCACGGAAGCAAGGCCTCTACGACCCTCAACACGAAAAAGATTCGTGCGGGATCGGTTTTGTCGTCAACATCAAGGGCCAGAAATCACACGACATCGTCCGTCAGGGACTTCAAGTACTCCAAAATCTCACCCACCGCGGTGCGCAAGGTTGTGACCCTTGCACCGGTGACGGCGCCGGCATTCTGCTCCAGGTTCCCCACGAATTTTTGAGGCGCGCGGCAGGTGACGCCGGCGTGACCCTTCCTGGTGCCGGTGAGTACGGAGTCGGGCAAGTCTTTCTGCCTCCGAATCAGGCGGCACGCCAGCAATGCGAACAACTGTTCGGCAAGATTGTCGATGAAGAAGGCGCGCGAGTCCTCGGCTGGCGTGACGTGCCGGTCAAGAGCGATACGATCGGCGTGCAGGCGCGCAAGACCGAGCCCTTCATGCGCCAGGTCTTTATCGCCCGCGACGTGCTGAACGAAGCGCAATTCGAACGGAAGCTCTACGTCATCCGCAAGCTGGTTGAAAAAGCCATTCGCGACTCGGCCATCCAGGGCCGGGAGCACTTCTATATCCCGAGCCTCTCGGCCAACACGATCGTCTACAAGGGGCTTCTGCTGCCGCATCAGATGGCGGCCTACTATCAGGATCTCAAGGATGCCAGCATGGTGAGCGCACTGGCGCTCGTGCATTCACGGTTCAGCACCAATACATTTCCCACCTGGCCGCTGGCGCATCCCTATCGGTATATCTGTCACAACGGTGAAATCAACACGCTGAAGGGCAACGTGAACTGGATGAAGGCCCGCCAGGGGCGGCTCCATTCGGAGCTGTTCGGGAAGGACATGGAAAAACTCTTTCCAATCGTCTACGAGCAACAAAGCGACTCTGCCTGCCTCGACAACGCCCTCGAATTCCTGTTGCTGGGCGGCCGGTCGCTGCCGCACGCGATGATGATGCTGATTCCGGAACCCTGGGTGGCGAACACACAGATGGATCTGGATCGTCGAGGCTTCTATCAATACCATGCCGCCATGATGGAGCCCTGGGACGGTCCTGCGGCAGTCTGTTTCACCGACGGCAAAATGATCGGTGCGACGTTGGACCGCAACGGCCTCCGTCCATGCCGCTATCAAGTGACGACGGACGGAACGGTCGTGTTGGCATCGGAGGCCGGTGTGTTGCCCGCCGAGGCCAAGGACATTCGCATAAAGGGCCGGCTCCAGCCTGGCCGCATGTTCCTCGTCGATACGGTGCAGGGCCGCATTATCGACGATGAGGAAATTAAAGCCGATATTGTCGGTCGCAAACCCTATCGCAGTTGGGTCACCCAGTACGGCGTTTCGCTTGATGAGCTGCCGGAGCCGCTGAACGTCCCGCAGCCGGATCATCCGACGATCCGCCAGCGGCAGCAAGCATTCGGGTACACGGTCGAAGAACTGAAGATGGTCATCACACCGATGATCGTGACCGGCGAAGAGGCGGTCTCGTCGATGGGGACCGATACGCCGCTCGCGGTGCTCTCGGACCGGCCGCAACTGCTCTTCAAGTATTTCAAACAACTCTTTGCGCAGGTGACGAATCCTCCGATCGATCCGATCCGCGAACAGCTCGTGATGTCGTTGGTGACGAACATCGGGCCGAAGCCGAATCTCATGGACGAATCGCCAGAATCCTGCCGCCGCATCAAGGTGCAGCAGCCGATTCTCACGAACGCCGACCTGCAAAAGATCCGTGGGATCTCCGATCCGCATTTCAAGAGCAAGACGCTTCGCATGCTGTTCCGCGTGGCAGAGGGACCGGATGGACTCGGCGCGGCGGTAGATGCCATGTGCAAACAGGCCTCGCAAGCGATCAAGGAAGGCTACAAGTTCTTGATCCTCAGCGACCGCGGCGTCGATGAACAGTGGGCGCCGATTCCGAGTCTGCTCGGTATCTCCGCGATCCATCAGCACCTGATCCGCGAATGCACGAGAACCGAAGTGGGATTGATTCTCGAAACCGGCGAACCGCGCGATGTCCATCAGTTCGCCTCCTTGATCGGCTACGGCGCCGGGACAATTAATCCCTATCTCGTGTTCGAGTCGCTCGTGGACATGGAGCGCGACAACTATCTGCCCGAAGGACTCGATGCTCAGACCGCGGAAGGCAAGTTCATCAAGGCGATCAACAAGGGCTTGCTCAAGATTTTTTCAAAGATGGGCATCTCCACGGTGCAATCCTACTGCGGAGCGCAGATCTTCGAAGCCATCGGATTGAATCACGAGATCATCGACCGGTACTTTACCGGCACCCCCTCGCGCATTGAGGGCGTTGGAATTCGTGAGATCGGAGAGGAGACTCTGCGGCGGCATCGCGTGGCCTATGAACCGGCTGCCATCAGACAGCTCGATTTCGGCGGCGAGATCCATTATCGCATCCAGGGTGAACACCATAACTGGAATCCGGACACCATTTATAAGTTGCAGCATGCCAGCAAATCGAACGATCCGAAAACCTATGCCGAATTCGCCCAACTGGTAAACGACGAGAGCAAGCGCCGGTCGAATTTGCGAGGTCTCCTCGATTTCAAGTTCCCGCCGACCGCGATTCCGATCGATGAAGTGGAGCCGGCGAGCGCCATCGTCAAGCGTTTCAACACCGGCGCGATGTCGTTCGGGTCTATCAGCAAAGAGGCGCATGAGACGCTGGCGATCGCGATGAACCGCCTCGGCGGCAAGAGCAACACCGGCGAGGGCGGCGAAGATCCTGAGCGTTTCAAGCCGCTCCCGAACGGAGACTCGAAAAACAGCTACATCAAGCAGGTCGCCTCGGCGCGCTTCGGTGTGACGGTCCACTATCTCGTCAACGCGCGGGAACTGCAGATCAAGATGGCGCAGGGCGCGAAACCGGGTGAGGGTGGCCAGCTGCCGGGCCACAAAGTCGATGAGAACATCGCCAAGTTTCGCTATGCGACGCCGGGAGTGCAGCTGATCTCACCGCCGCCGCACCACGATATTTATTCCATCGAGGACCTGGCACAGCTCATTTTCGACCTCAAGAATTCCAACCCCGATGCAGCGGTCTCCGTCAAGTTGGTGGCCGAAGTCGGAGTCGGCACCGTGGCGGCCGGCGTGTCGAAGGCACATGCGGACAAGGTCTTGATCAGCGGCGACTCAGGCGGTACCGGTGCCTCGCCGCTGGCCTCGATCAAGTACGGCGGCATACCCTGGGAACTAGGGCTTGCCGAAACGCATCAGACGCTGGTCCTCAACGATTTGCGCGGTCGCATCCGCGTCGAAACCGACGGGCAGATGAAGACCGGACGCGATGTCGTCATCGCGACACTGCTCGGCGCGGAAGAATATGGCTTCGCGACGGCGCCGCTGATTGTCGAAGGCTGCATCATGATGCGCAAATGCCATCTGAACACCTGCCCGGTCGGGATTGCCACGCAGGATCCCGAGCTGCGCAAGAAGTTCAATGGGAAGCCCGAGCACATCGTCAACTATCTGTTCTTCGTCGCGGAGGAAGCCCGGCAGCTCATGGCGAAGCTCGGTTTCCGGACGATCAATGAGATGGTGGGGCGCGTCGATAAGCTGAAGATTACCAAGGCGGTCGATCATTGGAAAGCCAAAGGGCTGGACCTCACGCCGCTGCTCGTCATGCCCGATGTCCCGGCTGACGTGCCGCGCTACTGCGTGCAGAAACAAGATCATGGGCTCGCCGACATTCTCGACAACAAGCTGGTCGAGCTCTGCAAGCAAGCGATCGAGAAGGGCGAGAAGGTCAAGCTTGAACTGCCGATTAAGAATGTGAACCGCACGACCGGCACCGTGCTTTCCAGCAAGATTGCAAAGAAGTACGGGTTGGGGGGATTGCCGGAAGACACGATCTCAATCAAATTCACCGGCTCGGCCGGACAATCGTTCGGCGCATTTTTAGCCAGAGGCGTGACGCTGACGCTGGAAGGCGAGTCGAACGACTACATCGGCAAGGGATTATCCGGCGGCAAGATCATCGTCTTTCCGCCGAAGCAGGTTTTATTCAATCCGGAAGAAACGATCCTCATCGGCAATACGTCGTTGTACGGTGCCACGCAGGGGGAAGCCTATTTCTACGGCATGGCGGGGGAGCGGTTTGCCGTGCGCAACAGCGGAGCACGTACCGTCGTGGAGGGCACCGGTGATCACGGCTGCGAATACATGACGGGTGGCGTCGTCGTGGTGCTTGGCCGCACCGGCCGCAATTTCGCGGCAGGCATGTCGGGTGGTATCGCGTTCGTGCTGGACGATGTCGGAAAGTTCCGAGAGCGCTGCAATACCGGCATGGTCGAACTGGAGCCGGTCGCGACGAAAGAAGACAAGCAGCTGCTCCACGACCTGATCACGAAGCATTTTATGTATACCGGCAGCCGCAAGGCGAAGCAGGTTCTCGATGCGTTCGATGCCACGTTGCCCAAATTTGTCAAAATTATGCCGGTCGACTATAAACGCGTCCTCGAAGAACGAAAACGCAAAGCGAGTGCGGTACACTAGAACGGTGCTGAGTACAAAGTGCTGAGTGCTGAGCAACGCACTCACACTCAGAACTCAGCACCGAGCACTCAGGACTAAGGAAATGGGTGATCCAATTTGGGCAAAGCGCACGTCCATGGGAACGGCCTGTCTTGGCAGGCCGGCGCGGGTGGGTGAGAAAGCGCGCAGGGTTGGGCGGGTGTAATTGAGGGTTTTCAGCCCAAACATAATAGTGGGATCAATCGGCGTACAAAGATGAGTAACCATGGGTGATCCAAAGGGTTTCATGAAATACGCCCGTGAGGGCCCGAAGCGAAAACCGGTCGAGCTGCGCGTACTCGATTGGAAGGAGATGTATGAGCCCATCTCCGAGGACAAGCTCAAGGTCCAGGGCGCACGCTGCATGGATTGTGGTGTGCCGTTTTGCCAGGGAAACACCGGCTGTCCCGTCGTCAACCTGATTCCCGAATGGAACGATCTCGTCTATCGCGGACGGTGGAACGACGCGCTCAAGGCGCTGCACACGACCAATAATTTCCCCGAATTTACCGGCCGCCTCTGTCCGGCTCCCTGCGAAGGCGCCTGTGTCCTAGGGATCAACGACGATCCGGTTTCCATCCGCGTTATCGAATGGAACATCATCGATCGTGGATTTAATGAAGGGTTGGTGTTTCCGATCCTGCCGGTCGTCAAGACCGGCAAAACCGTGGCAATCGTGGGCTCCGGTCCCGCCGGGCTGGCGGCGGCGCAGCAGCTCGCACGTGCGGGTCATAGCGTGACGCTGTTCGAGAAGGCCGACCGCATCGGTGGCTTGCTGCGCTACGGTATTCCAGATTTCAAAATGGAAAAGTGGGTGATTGATCGGCGGCTGGAACAGCTGAAGGCTGAAGGGGTGGAGTTCAAGACCGGTGTGACGATCGGCAAGGACATCACCAGCGAGCAATTGCGCGCACAATACGATGCGGTGGGTCTTACGATGGGGGCCGAACAGGCCCGCGAGCTGCCCATTCCGGGACGCGAACTCCGCGGCGTGCATCTCGCCATGGACTATCTCACGCAACAGAACAAGCGCACGGCAGGGATCCCGGTTATGGACGAACCGATCACGGCCAAGGGAAAGCGCGTGGTCATCATCGGCGGTGGGGACACTGGCTCAGATTGTTTGGGGACGACTCATCGTCAAGGTTGCGTGGAAGTTCATCAGTTCGAATTGTTGCCGGAACCCCCTCCGCAGCGCGCGGATTCGACTCCTTGGCCGCTCTGGCCGATGCAACTGCGGACGTCTCATGCGCATGAAGAAGGCTGCGACCGACAGTGGAGCGTGTCGACGACGAAGTTTACCGGACACAATGGCCACGTGACCAAGCTCCATGCGCAGCGCGTGAAATTCGAAGCCGGCAAGTTCACGCCGATTCCCAACACCGACTTCGAAATGGATGTCGACTTAGTCCTTCTCGCCATGGGATTCACCGGCCCGGTCAAGAACGGCCTGCTCGACAGCCTCGGTGTGAAGTACGACGTCCGCGGCGCGGTTGCCGTGGACGAGAACTTCATGACCAACCTCGACGGCGTCTTTGCCGGCGGCGACACCAAGCGCGGGGCCTCCCTCATCGTGTGGGCCATTGCCGAAGGCCGCAAAATGGCCGCGGGCGTTGAT